>NC_010602.1:746666-1120000 GCF_000017685.1 Leptospira biflexa serovar Patoc strain 'Patoc 1 (Paris)' | reverse complement strand
AAGACGAGATACTTCACTCGCAACGACGGCAAATCCGCGCCCCATCGAACCAGCTCGTGCCGCTTCAATGGATGCATTTAATGAAAGCAAATTCACTCGATCAGAAATATCTTCTACAATGGAAATTGCCGATTTGATATTTTCACTCATTTGGTTCATCTGTTCTACTTTTTCATACGCGGATTGAATGGCATCACCTGATACTTTTACAGTGCCAATTGAGTGATTTGTATTGATCACCAATTCTTCTGCTTTTTTAGAAAGATTCGCCATTTCTTGAGTGACGCGAGTTAATTCATTGGCCAAAAAATTGGTTTTGACCTTTTGAGAATGAACACGTTCGTATGTGGATTTCGAGAGACTTTGGATTTGATGGACAGAAGCAAAGGTTGAATCAATTTTATTTTTTTCAGAGACAACTTGTGAATCTACTTCGATACCTTTATTTAAAATCGTTCTTGAAGTATCAGAAAGTGTGACTGCTTCTTTTTTGGCAGTCTGAAAATAAACCCGCAATGAATCCATGAACAAATTGAGTTTCACAATCGTATGACTAAGATTTGTTGCTGAAAGTTGTGGAATCGATTCTGAAAGTTCTCCTTTTGATAAGGTTTCAATCGAATGGTTGAGGTTACCAATATCTTCCTTTAGTGATTTACTACCTACATAAGCAGCATAGACCATAATCACAAGCATCATTACGAATACAATAGGCAATTGATAAAACCAGTAAGGAGATCTGAAATTTGTGGCTAATATTAAAAATAAATAATAACCAAAAGTTAACATAGGGAGTATTGCCACTGCCAAAACCGTATACAGGTTTCTTTGGAAAACTCCAAAAACACGAACCTTGTTTTCATCTAAGGATACATTTGCTAAAGTTTTATCTCGTAAAACTGCACTTAAATATACTTCTGATTGAAAATAAAATGCCAAATAGATTATAGGAACTAACATCACGCAGGCATAAGGTAAGGCAATGATTTCTCCCCAAGGTAAACCCAAAACTGTGACTGCCATAAACGAAAAACCTAATATTGAAACTGACCATCGGATTAAAATAACGTTACCTTCCCAGCGAGGGTGTTCCAATAATCCCTTTTTTAAATTGGAGATTTCTTCAATATTTGATGATTTGGAATAACTTAGTAAACGTTTTAACCTTCGATTGCGTAAGGTAATCCCTAGCACTAAAGGTACAAGCGAGAGTAATGTTCCGATTACAGCAAGTTGGATCAGAGTATCTGTGTCAAAACCAGAGGCAAATAAACAGAAATTTATAAAATAAGGAAAGATTAAAAGGTATAATGGAGCTTCAATGGCAACTGTTAATTTCCGGATCAATCGATTCTCTGTCATTTCCTACAAACCTTCCTATCTGTTTGTCAAATATTTCAGGAAAGCAAAGTGACATCACCATTTTTCATAATTTTTCTCGATAGAACAAACGATCCTATTTGTTCAGGGATGAAGAAGTTTCCTGAGAAGGAAAAGATAGTTCAATCCTGTAATTGTAACTCTAATACGGAAACTTCAGAAGGCGCACCTAAGCGAAAGGGAGGACCCCAATACCCAGTACCACGGCTTACATAGATATTTGTATTTTGATAACGATGAAGTCCTGCGACAAATTTTTGTGCAAAATAGATCAAAATATTGCCTGGAAAAAATTGTCCACCATGAGTGTGGCCCGAGATTTGAAGATCAAATCCCAATTTGTTTGCCTCATAGATACTATTTGGTTGGTGCGCAAGAAGGATTTTATAATCACAATTTTCGCCACCTAACATTGCCTTTTTGGGATCAGTTGCATGTGATTTGATCATTGCTCCTGCAGTTAAATCAGTCACACCTGCCATGAGTAAGTTTGCTTTCCCTACTTTTAAGATTTGGTTCTCATTCAGTAAAACTCGGATTCCCAATCTTTCAATTTCGGGTAACCATGATAAAACTCCTGAATAATATTCATGATTGCCTGTCACATAAAACACTCCATACTTTGATTTTATATCAGCTAAAGGTCTTAGGTGTTGTTTGAGTGTTGCTGCAGGCCCGTCCACAAGATCACCTGTAATCACCACGACATCGGGTGACTTTAAATTGATTTTTCCCACTACGCGACGAAGGAATTTTTCTTTAATTGTAGGACCGATATGGACATCAGAAATCTGAACAATTTTGAATCCTTGTAAGTCTGGATGTAAATTTTTGCCTGGGACTTTGACATGTTTGTAACGCAAACGAACATGGGCATTATAAAATCCTAAAGAACTAAGAGCTGTTGCCACGACGATAGTAGAAAAGGCCATACTAAAGTTTTTGACTTCGGTCACCCCATCGATAGGAAAACCAAATCGAAGTAACATTGAGAACAAAAGTTTTGAATAATCAGATACGATGCCAAAGTCAACAAGTCGGAGTACGTCCATCAGTAGAACCAATGTAAAGAGGATGGAGAAAAAACCAAAATTTGTAAATGTGACATAGGCAAAAAAGGTTTGGGTTTTTTCACGTTTGGATACTCGACTGAATACGTAAGTGAGAGGTACGAGTAGCACGAGTGCTCCAATACCCACTAAAATCAATGTGACCACCGGCCCATTCAGTGAAAGTCCTGAGATTAAACGAAAGGTAGAATAGTAATAGATAAATCCGAGTAAGGATGTCAGAACGGACAAAAATAGGAAGAATGCTTTCAATGAAATAACCCTATCTATTGGACAGGTTTTTGATACAGAAAGTAACCAATATTGACGTCAGCAGGATAGAATGAAAGAAAAAGATACAATTCGAACAAAATCCGATGTGATTCTCATCGGAGCTGGGATCATGAGTGCCACTCTAGGAGTTCTTTTAAAAGAATTAAATCCCCACCTAACGATCACTGTTTTGGAACGTTTGGATGCAGCAGCAAGAGAAAGCTCCAATGCTTGGAACAATGCAGGTACGGGTCACTCTGCATTTTGCGAATTGAATTATACAATCGAGAACGAAGATGGCTCAATCCAAACAAAAAAAGCACTACAAATCGCAGAATCGTTCGAAATTTCCAAAGAGTTTTGGGCTTATTTAGCGGGAATCAAACAAATCATTGATCCAGAAGATTTCATTCATTCAATCCCTCATTATAGTTTTGTGTGGGGAGAAGAAAATGTTCGGTTCCTACAAAAAAGATATGCTGCCTTACAACAACACGAACTTTTCCGTGGACTCGTGTATACAGAAGATAAAGAAACCATCTCCCAGTGGCTCCCTCTCGTGATGAAAGGAAGAGATCCAAACGAATTGGTAGCAGCCACAAAAATGGACCTAGGAACTGATGTGAATTTTGGAACACTCACTCGTGCCATGTTTCGGTATTTAGAAAGTTTCTCTGATGTTCATGTTCATTATTTCGAAGACGTTAAGGACTTAGAAAGAAGTGAAAATGGGAACTGGCACCTAACATCTATTAACCTACAGACACATGAAAAAGAACATCATGAAGCAAAATTTGTTTTCATAGGTGCTGGTGGAGGAAGCCTCCCCCTACTCGAAAAATCAGATATCCCCGAGGCAGAAGGATTTGGAGGATTTCCTGTGAGTGGACAATGGTTACGTTGTAAGAATCGAAATATCATCAAGGAACATTTCGCAAAAGTTTATGGTAAAGCCAATGTAGGTTCCCCGCCTATGTCAGTTCCCCATTTGGATACAAGGATCATTGAAGGGAAAAAGGAATTATTGTTTGGACCTTACGCTGGTTTTACGACAAAATTTCTAAAAAAAGGTTCTTATTTAGATTTGGTCAAATCATTAGAATTTGATAATATTTTCCCTATGTTATCAGCAGGAATGCATAACCTACCTCTCACCAAGTATTTAATCAGCCAAGCATTACAATCTCATGAAGACAGAATCGAAGCTCTAAAAGAATACTTTCCTGAAGTAAAATCAGAAGACTGGGAACTTGTTGTCGCAGGACAAAGGGTCCAAGTGATCAAAAAAGATGAAGAAGAAGGAGGAGTTTTAGAATTTGGAACGGAAGTTGTCTCTTCGAAAGATGGTTCTCTAGCGGCTCTACTTGGTGCAAGTCCCGGTGCTTCCACTTCTGTTGCAATCATGTTAGAAGTATTATCAGATTGTTTTCCAGATGAAATGCAGACCAAACAATGGAAAGAAAAACTAAAAATCATGATTCCAAGCTTTGGTGAATCCATGAAAGAAAATCCAGACCTCTGTTCGATCAGTCGGAAGCGGACAGAGGACTTACTTGGGTTACAAACTTTGGTTACTTAATTTTTTTCCTTAGTTCGATGACAACTTTTTCTTTCGATTCCACAGTGTACATTGCGGATCCTTGTGTGGAATCGATGATCCTTCTTGGACTCACACCTTTCTCTCGGAGTACCCGAGAGATCGCTTGTGCTCGTTCAAACCCTAAGTCATAATTTTCAAAATTCCCAGGTAGGTCTTCCTTGTAAGGTGAAGTGTAGGTAATGATGAGGATATCATATTCCTTGTATTCATTTTCTAAACTTCTAGCGATCGCATCGAGTCTTGCTCTTCCTTCCAAATGGATACGGCTCGATGGTAAATCAAAAATTTCACTCGCAAAGAAAACAAAACGCTCTAGTTTGGATTCTTGATTGATTGAGTTTTGATTTGAATTTGTATCGGAAGATACACTATCAATCACTTTTTGAGGAGCTTCTACTACATTTGAAGGATCTTTTTTGGAAAGTGAAAAATTGATTCCAAATCCAATCTTTCCAGCAGTTTCTTCATAGTTTCCTCTGTTTCTATAACCCGAAGTAGGTGGTTTATAATTTACAATGTATGTATTTGCATGTTCGACTTCCATACTAACAAAAAATCGATCATTAAAATGATACCGTAGCCCAAGAGCACCAAACACACGATTCGTTGTCCCACCATAAAGAAGTTCTGAACCGTATCCACCACCAACTTTTATATACGGGTCAAAAGCATAATTTGGAATCAGATGAAAGAATAAATTTATATCTGCAGTTAAGGCGCTGTAAAAATCTCTCTTTCTTTGTAAAAACAATTGGAAAGCATCTCCATAGTTCAGTAAGTCAAGTTGATTGGAAACTGAGCCACTCGACAACGCAGCAATCGTTGCCATTCTTGGATCGACTGTGCGGAAATTAGCAGAAGAGATGACTTGGTTTGTGGCAGAAAGTCCAATCCCAAAATATTTAAATAATCCATACTCAACCCCAAGTTCTCCCCCTCTACTTGATAACCTTGCCCTTTCTTCTGTGATCTCCGTGTAGAATGTATAACTTGAATATCGAGAGAGTATATCCGTAGAGACCGTACTGACAGCAAGATATCCGGGAAAATTATAATTAAAAACTCCCTTATGGATGGAACCCGAATTATTGCCGACGCCTCCCATTCCCATTCCATAAAAAATCAAATTCCCACGATCAAAACCTTGGGCCAAAAGAATTGATCCCGGTAGGAAAAGTACGAAAAAAATAAGGATCAATTCAATTTTCTGTTTCCATTTCTGCATAGGTGATCTTGTTCCAATATCGCTTGTTAATGCAACTTCATTTTTTTACTATGGCTGTCACAAATCCACTACCTCCAATCGTCTTGGTAGTGAGGTATCTGATGAAAACTAAAATCGTGATTTTGGGTGCAGGTTATGCAGGCATCCTTTGTGCCAATCGTTTAGAAAAACAAAATCAAAATGTGGAGATTTTCATTGTTTCAGATTCAATTCTTTTCCAAGAAAGGATTCGATTCCACGAATATGCAGCACATACAAAAGAAAAAAAAATCCCCATTCCAAATCTGTTACGAAAGAATATCCATTTTGTTCCAGGAAAAATTATCAAAATATTGCCACATGCAAACCAAGTGATGGTGGAGACAAAAACAGGTGTGAACCATTTTGAGTATGATTTTTTAGTTGTTTCGATTGGAAGCTCCGGGATCAGGAATCATTCGGAAGATGAAAATTCGATCCAATCTCGAGATGCTTTGGATCAATTTTTGGCCAATCAAAAGTCGAAACCATTGCATCACGTATGCATTCTTGGCGGAGGGCTGACTGGTATTGAACTTGCATCGGAGTGGAAAGAAAAATTTCCAAACACTAATGTCACACTGGTTGATCAAAATATTTTTGGAAACAGATTCTCTAAACCTGGAAAAAATCACTTAGAAAAAAAATTCAAATCCTTAGGAATTCGTATCATTGAAACAATCGAGATCAAAAAAATTGTTTCTGGCAAATTGATTTTTAAAAACAACACGGAACTGTTATTTGACTCCCTTTTGAATTGTACGGGATTTTTAATAAATCCTCTCCTCAGAGAATCTGGATTTTTAACAAATGATCGCAATCAAATTTATGTAGATCCATTTTTAAGATCCAAAGAGTATCAGAACATATTCGTGGCTGGTGATGCCGCAAAATTAGAACATTCAACTTTACGAATGGGTTGTGTTACAGCCCTACCAATGGGTGCCTATGTGGCTGATACGATAACCAATACATTGAAGAAAAAAACACTGTCCCCTTTTTCGTTTCAATTTTTTGGACGATGTGTTTCTCTCGGTAGGAATGATGGCCTCATCCAATGGACTTACGGAGATGATTCTCCCAAAGAAAGAGTCATCACAGGAAAATTGGCAGCGCTCATCAAAGAGACGGTCAATCGGTTTACTATATTTTCATTGAAAATGGAAAAGAGAGTCCCTTTTCGATTTTATTTTTGGCCGAAAGGAAATCTTTTTGAATCCAAGGATTTTGGACTTGGGAATCGCAAAGAAACAAGGAGAGTCGTAAATTGAATGATTTAGAATCTTTTTTGGAATGGAAACCATATCTATTCTCCATTGCCTACCGCATTACAGGGAGTTATGTGGATGCAGAGGATATTTTACAAGAGAGTTATCTAAGATGGCTCTCGGTCAATAAAAACATAGTAGAAAATCCCAAATCTTACTTGGGAAGTATTGTCGCAAGACTTGCCTTTGATTTGCTAAAAAAAGCATCTAGAAAAAAAGAAACGTATATCGGTCCCTATTTGCCAGAACCGATTCCCGAAAAATGGGATGGGCTTGATGAGGTTGATGAAGAGAAAATGAATTTTGTTTTCCTCGTTCTTTTAGAAACATTAAATCCATTTGAACGTGCTGTTTTGCTATTACGAGAGTCCTTTGATTTTGATTTTGAAACCATTGGAAAAATCATAGGAAAAACTCCGGAATACTCGAGAAAAATTCTGAGTCGAGCCAAACAGGCATTAAAGCAACGTAAGAAAAAATTTGATCCTGATCCAAAATTTCACGCAAAGTTACTTATGGAGTTTAGCCTTGCTTGTGCGAAACAAGACACAAACTCGCTTTCAAAATTACTCAAAGAAGATGTGATTGCATATTCTGACGGAGGTGGCAAAGTACATGCCGCAAGAATTCCAATCCCTGGCCTCAGTCGAGTGATCACCTTCCTCAAACAAACTACTAAAAAAGCAATGAATACTTCTACTGTCTATTTTGGATATGCGAATGGTGACCCTATGATCATCGGATATGACAAAGATGGAGTGCCAAAGTTTGTTCAATTGATTTCTGTTGAAGGAAATTTGATCAGCAATATTTACACAGTTGCCAATCCAGAAAAACTCAAAGGATTTCAAAACATGGATCAATTGAAAAAATTAGGATACATCCGAAAACCGAATCTAATTTCTTTCCTTATTTTGGACTTTCAGAATAAAATCAAAGCTTTTCTAAACTAGAGTGCAATGCTAGGATGTTCTTTGTCGTCAAATCTTGCAAAGCTTGTGAAACAAATCATCCTCAATATTTTGTTTTCGTTTCTGATCTTCAGTTTCTTTGGCTGTATTCAAAAGCCAAATCCACCAATGGCAAAATTTGGAATTTTAGATAGTAGGGATTGGAATTTTGATTTATATGGAAATGTACCTTTAAACGGAGAGTGGGAAATCCATTGGAAACAATGGGAACCAAAAGAAGAACAAAAACCCTCTTATACAAAAATCCCTGGTAACTGGACTGATTCCCTGGGAAATAAATTGCCGAATGGTTACGCAACACTCCGCTTAAAAATATTGGTAAAAGAAAATACAAAATCTTTTTATCTACAGAATGGTGTGACTAGAAATGCATTTCGAATTCAAGTTGGAAATGAAACGGTCTATGAATCAGGAAAAATAGGTTTTGATTCTGAATCGGAAATTTCAAACATCAATATTCAAACTGTTTCTCTGCCTCAAGTTGAAAAAGGATTCATTGATCTTAGAATACAAGTTTCTTGTTTTCACTATCATGTATGTGGAGTTGCCACACCGTATTTACTTGGAACTCATGATGGTATCAATAAATCATTTTTTGAAGCGACTAGCCGGGATATTTTAGTATTTTCATCACTGGGAACTCTCGCTTTTTTCCATTTTGTTTTATTTCTATTTTGGCGTGATGAAAAAACACATTTATACTTTTCTTTTGTTTGTTTGCTCGCATCCATTCGAATTTTAAGCATTGGAGAAACACGTCTCATATACAATTATATACCGATGGGTATGTATGAATTTATGGTGAGGGTGAATGGAATTTCCTTTACCTTATTGTACCTATCTTTTGTTCGTTATGTGAAAGAAGTGTATCCAGATAAAAAGTATCAATATTTTTATCAAATGAATTATATTGCCGCAGTAATTCTTATCTTTGGAATTCCTTTTCCGACACAAATTTATTCCAAAATCCAATCTTACCATTTAATCCTTTCACTACTTGGTTTGTTCACTCTTCTTTATCCCATCATTCATGGTGTGATGGTAAAAAAACCAGGAGCAAGGTTCTTTTTATTTTCCCTCGTTTCCACGATGTTACTTTTTTCATTGGATATTTTGACTGAGTTTGCTAAAAAAGGAACCGCTTATTTAGGTCAATATGGATTCTTAGTATTTGGTTTGTCTCAAGCATTGTTTATCGCTGATCGTATGATCCAAAATTTCAAAAACAAAGAAAAACTAAAACAGGAAAAGGAGTTAGCTCTCGCTGAAGTCAGATTCAAATCCGCATTTTTATCCACAATGAGTCATGAAATTCGAACGCCTATGAATGGAATTTTGGGTATGACCCAAATGTTTGGTCAAACAAGTCTAACAGATGAACAAAAAGAATATTTAAGTTTGATTCAATTTAGTGGAGAAAATTTATTATTACTCGTCAATGATATTTTGGATTTAACGAAACTTGAGGCAGGGAAATTTGAATTACGTTTAGAAACAATTGTATTGTCGAAATTTTTAAACGATATGGTACAATTGTTTCGATCCAAAATTAACACACAATATGTGAATCTTGAGTTAGTGACAAATACAGACCTTCCAAAACATATCATCACTGACCAAAGGAGATTCAATCAAATAATTTCGAATTTATTGGGGAATGCAATCAAGTTCACTGAAACCGGAACCATATCATTGATCGTTTGGTCAGATCCAATCGATTCAAAAAAATGCAAACTCAATCTCCAAATCAAAGATACTGGTATTGGTATTCCCAATGAAAAATTGAACGATTTATTCCAACCATTTTTACAAATTCATTCCCATCTATCAGGAAAAACAAACGGGACAGGACTTGGTCTTACCATCACAAAAAAAATTGTAGAAGAAATGTCAGGAAAAATCTCCGTTTTATCGGAGTTAGGAAAAGGATCGGTATTTCATGTAGAGATCCCAGTTTCAGTCAGTAATGAGGAAATTCCAACAAGCGACAGTTTACCGAATCAAAGTTTTCTAAAATCCGACAATTGGGAAAAAAATTTAGCGGAGAAATACCCTGCGAAAATTCTGATCGCTGATGATGATTCCATCAATTTAAAAGTATCTAAAATGTTTCTAAAAAAATTGGGTTATGTTGCACTCATTGCAGAAAATGGGGAAAAAACTCTCGAAGTAGTGGAAAAAGAAAATCCAGATTTGATTTTACTGGATGTTCAAATGCCTGATATCGATGGAATCCAAGTCACAAAACAAATCAGAAAGAACAAAAATTTGAAACGGCAACCAATTATCATTGCTTTGACCGCAAATGTGATGGAAGAAGAAAAGGAAAATTGTCTTTCCTCTGGAATGGATGATTTTATGACCAAACCACTGCTCATGCAGGATTTGGTTTATATGATTAAAAAATGGTCAAAAGGATTCGATTGAATTGATGGAACATTCATTAGTTGTGGGAGCAACTTCGGATATCGGAATTTGGGTAGTGGATGCATTGGCAAAACGAGGACATTCCCTTTCCTTAACTGGTAGAAACAAACAAAAGTTATCCGAATTACAAACCAAAATCATTTCAAAGTACAATGTTGTCGTGAATATCTTTGAATTGGATATTACAGAAATGCATTCGTTTGATTCGTTTGTAACATCGCTGAATGGTATTCCCAATCATATATTTTTCCTAGTTGGTTATTATGAAGACCAGAAGAGAGCCAGGGAAAACTGGAGAGAATTAGAAAAAACCATTCAAATCAACTTCACGGGCGTTGCTGCTTTATTAAATATATTCTCCCTTCAAATGGAAATGAGAAAATCTGGAACCATAACCGTTGTCAGTTCTGTGGCAGGAGAAAGGGGAAGGAAATTGAATTATGTTTATGGAAGTGCGAAGGCTTGTTTGACCACCTATCTCTCCGGATTACGTGCCTTAGTGTATCCGAATGGTGTTCATATAGGGACGATCCTACTCGGTCCAGTCTACACCAAGATGTCTCTTGGTCATAATTTGATTCCTTGGTTGACATTACAACCAGAGGAAGCGGGGGAAAAAATTGTAACAGCCGGTCTTGGGAGAAAAGACCAAGTATACATACGTTGGCCTTGGTATTTTATCATGTTTGGGATTCGAATGATTCCGGAATGGATCTTCAAACGCCTCCCAACATTCTAACTTTACGAACCTAGATTAAGTTTAAGGATAACTGATGTAATTCCAAATGGTTTGGAAACCATTGGTCATGGGACAACTATGCAAAACGGCAGCGCCCATACCATTACATGCTGTCGTCACCAAACGTTTGCTATTTCCAAACGGTGCACCCGCATTGGTATTTGTCAATGCTCCTGTCATACCGAATTGATTTAGCCAAACATCCGTTACCTGGTTTGCGTTCCCACTAAAATTTGCCACCGTATCATTTTCATGAATGAGGCCGTAATAGGAACCAGCAGGAGCTACTTGCGCATTACTAAACCAAGAAGGAATCGAAGCGGATTGTAAACTATAGTCCGAAACTCCACTATAAATGGAAACACGGCCTACATTTCGAAGTTTCCCATGGAATGCTGCATGCCCACTCCCTTGAGAATGGCCTCCCACATATACAGAAGGCCAGTTGATGGCCCCACCAGTCAAAAACCCATCCCAACCATCATTGGGATAGGTTCTAGACAGATACAATAATAATGATAAAAGTCTACCCTCAATCGAATTGTTTCCGTCAACGGAAACATAAGATGAAACTTGTGATCCTGTCACTACTTCGTTCCGTAAGTTTTCAAAACAGCTTGCATCATTTCTTGCGGCTCCTTGGTTGCAGATAGAATTGACTGCTTCACTATTGGGGTAACTAAGTCCAATGACATGATACCCTCTTGAGGCGCCTTGTTGTAAAATGGCGCCAATTTCACAAGGAGAGGAACCAGTTCCTGGATAAAAGACAGACAGAATATTTTTTTTGGTAACACTAGAGAGAGGTGGGTAAACATGATGTGGGTTGTTATCTGAAGTGATCGCAGTCGAAGTGATGGAAGGTCGGACTTGGTAACGGATGAGACTTCCCACTGTCCCATTGGATGGGAAAGTATTTTGGCCAGCACAAGAACGAGCGTATATATTCAAACCAAGAAGTGTCACCAAATCTTCGTTTGTTTCTGTTTCTTTTTTGCAATTGAAAAAGTTCAGAAATAAAATGAGAAGGAGAATCGAATAAAAAAAATCAAAACGGAAATTTGTAGAAATGGATTTCATCTAATTGGATAAAATCCAATTAGATCATCGTTTGACAATTCAAATCTGCAAGATGGAAACAAATCAATTCATCGAAGCAAAGATTTTTACCATTTGTTCGGAATTCGTTCCGATCCCCTCGAATCGCGAAACATTGGTTCCATCTTTGTCAAATAAAGTGATCACTGCAGAATGATTGAATTCACCACTTGCCATTTTTTTATAATTGATCCCAAGGACAACGGACAACATTCGAACATCCTCTTCCTTTCCATTGAGTAAGGTCCAATTTTGGCCAAGTCCCATTTTCTTTTTATAGTCCTTTAAAATCTCTGGTTTGTCTTTTTCAGAATCAAAACTTACCAGTATAACATTGGGGGCTTTACCCGTTTCAGATTGGATTTTTTTTGCCACTTGTTCCAAGTCAGTGACTAACCTAGGACAGATGGAGATACAAGACGCATAAAACATACTGATGAGAAATGGTTTTCCTTTCCAGTTGGCGAAACTGACTACTTTTCCATCTTCTGTCGACCATTGGTTTTTTAATTCCATTAAACTACCACTTGCCGGTTCACTTGCGGCGAGTAAAGGTTCGTGTTCATGGTGGTGGCTCGAACTTGAATTGTGATCATCACAAGTGAAAGAAAAAAATCCTAAAAGTAGGATCAAAGTGGATATAAAAAATTTTGAATTCATAAAAATCATAAAGAACCTTCCTTACTATTTTGGTCAGCCACACATCGAAATCCTAAATACTTCGCAGTGTACCAACCTTTTAAACCTGCACGGTAACCATAACGCATATAAGAAGCATAATTGGTAAAATCGTTCGCTTTGAGAGAACCACCTCCACAAAAAAGACTACTTTCAATATCAGAATCTTGCCTAGAATCACCGGTGACAGATGAGTTGTTAAAATCATACACCCATTCCCAAATGATTCCATGTTGGTCATACACACCTAACTTATTTTTGTAATTTCCAACCTTTGGCAAAACTTCTGGTCTTCGTTCCCCATACCATTTTAAGATCACGGCTTCGATCTCTTTTTTGTTTTTTCCTTGGGGTGGAATACTTGCTACATACTCCCACTCGGCTTCTGTAGGCAATCGTTTCCCCTTAGATTCACAATATGCCTTTGCAGCAAACCAAGAAATATAGGTAACAGGCGATAATCGATCTTTTTCTTTTGGTTTCCCATCCTTCCAATCGGAAAGGTAACCTGCATCTACAAACAAAGAGGATGGTTTTCCTTTTTTCCAATCGGGGTGCTTTAAAGTGAATTCATAAAACTCTCCCTGTGTGACAGGGTAAACATCCATAAAAAAACCATTTACCTTGATCTCACTATTGATCTTCAATGAATCGTCTTTTAAAAATGGTTTCCATTTCCCCGAAGGGATTCTCACCATTTCCGAATACAAAGTGAACGAAGTCAAAAAAAAGAGAACCAAAGCATAGTTCCAGGATGGGGAAAATCGAATCATATTCGTCACCTAATGACCTTTCTTTGGATTCACAAACAAAACCAAAAACAAACTCTCGAATACCTTTAGTTTCTCGAATGGAGAAATGTACATTACTTCACTTCTTGTTCTGTCACCATGATCCCTTTGTTTCCCCATTGGTTGTATACATAACTGAGCACACTTGCGATCTCTTCGTTAGAGAGTTCTAAATGTGGCATCACGTTATTGTATTTTTGGCCATTCACGGTGATGGGACCACTCAAACCTTTTTTCAGCACTTGGATGGCGCGATTTTTATCTGCATTTAGATAATCTGATTTGGCAAGTGGTGGGAATACACCTTGCACACCTTGCCCTTCTTTCATATGGCAAGCAGAACAAACGGATTGGTAAACACGTGCTCCATTCGCCAAAATTTCTTCCTTCGATTTGGTTGTTGCCTTCGGTTTGACTTCGGTGACCATACGTTGGATCGCTGGACCTTCTGGTAAATACACAGTATCTTCTTGTTTTCCAGAATAGACGTTTGGATTTTGTTCCCCTTCTACTTTTAACATACCAAGCGAACCTTTGTTAAATGTGCGAAAGATCGAGTGGTCTACTAATATTAGAGTTCCTGGGACATCAACTGTGAAATCAACGATAGCGGAACCACCAGCAGGGATGAGAGTGGTTTGTACATTTTTTTGATTGGCCAATACTCCACCTTCGGTGTAAACAGAATCAAATATTTCACCAATCACATGGAAGCTGGAAACCAAATTGGGACCACCATTCCCAACATACAATCGAACTTTTTCTCCCACTTTTGCAGTGATGGCTCGTTCCTCTACCAATGATCCAACAGAACCATTAAAAACTACATAATCAGGAATTTCTGTGATCGCCTTTTCCATGCTAAATGGCTGAAGACCAGGTTCCCCATTTCTGCCTTTGGTATAAAACTCACTTTGGACCACATAGTATTCCTTATCCACTTTGGGAAGGTCGTCTTTTGGTTGCACATAAATAAGTCCATACATCCCGTTGGCGATGTGCATTCCCACGGGAGACGTGGCGCAGTGGTAGATATAAAGTCCGGGATTCAGAGCCTTAAAGGAAAATTTGGAAGCATGGCCTGGGATTGTGAGGGAAGCCGCGGCCCCACCACCTTGCCCTGTCACAGCGTGCAAATCAATGTTATGTGGCATTTTGCTTGTGGGGTGGTTTTTTAAGTGGAACTCAACATTGTCCCCTTCTCTCACTCGGATCATAGGGCCTGGCACTGAGCCTCCAAATGTCCAAAACGTATACTCCACTCCATCGGCAAGGCGACCAACAACTTCCACAGTTTCCATATTCACAACCACCTTTGCCTCGTTTGTTCGATCGATATGTGGAGGGACTTCAGGTGCATAAGTGAGTTTTGCTTCTTCCACAGTTTCTTTTCCGCAATTGACAAAAGCGACAAGTAGGAATGAAAGGAAAAGAAAGAGGACAATTTGTTTTGTTTTGATTGGATTCATATTGTTTACCATTTCCTAGAATCAAATAATACCACAGAATATGAATGCATCCATTGATGTAAGTCAATGGATTTGTATTTCTTGGATCAAAAAACACGGTGAAGGTGAAACGGTTCTTTTTTCCCTTTCCCTAAATCGGCCATAAAAAGACCAAAATTTCTAAATCGACGAAAGGGAATCCATTGGAAAGATTGGTTTGTTGCCTGTATGACCGATCCGCAAACTAGTCTTAGTAAATTCCGTAGCCTACTTCATATTTCATCGATTCTGAATGCAAATTTAGACCTGCACCAACTTCTCCCTCTCATCATGTTGTATTCCAAAGATTTGTTAGAGGCGGAGGCAAGTTCCTTATTCTTACTAGAAAACGATGAATTTTTGTATTGTGAAGTGGCCTTGGGAGAAAAAGGGGAAATCATCCAGGAATATGCACGTTTGGAATTTGGCGAAGGCATCGTAGGTATGGTTGCCAAAGAAAAAAAACCAATCGCACTCGAAGATGCCTACAAAGACCCAAGATTCAATCCGAGTATGGACAAACGTACGGGATTCAAAACCAAGTCTCTCATTTGTGTCCCTCTCTTTGTCGAAGAAAGGCTCATTGGAACACTTGAAGTCATCAACAAAACCAATGATCGAATTTTTAATGATGCCGATTTAGAATATTTGATTTCTCTATCAGAAGTTGCTGCCACAGCCATTCAAAATGCCAATACGAAAGATAGTTTGGACAAACGGATTTTAGAACTTTCCTTACTCTATGAATTTGAAAAACTATCGGTTTCCGAAAAAAGTTTAAATGAACTAGGAAAGTGGATGTTAAACCGAGTTTTGGAATACTTAGGGGCAAGCTCTGGAACCATCTACCTCGCAAACACAACCCAACAAGAGTTAGGTATTCTTGCGGCAAAAGGAATCCCGGAAGATGCGTATGACCAAATCAAAGTTCCTTTTGGAAAAGGGGTTTCGGGTTGGGTCGCTGAAAAAAAAGAAAGTTTACTCATCCATAATTTGGATATGGATCCAAGGTACAATCAACTTTCCCCATTTCGATTTGAATCCAAATCACTCATCTCAGCACCACTCATTTACCAAAACGAACTTTTGGGAGTGATTAGCATCAATAACAAACTCTCAGGGTATGCCTTCCAACATTCTGATTTAGACCTACTCACAAACATTGCAGCAAGACTCAGTAACACGATTAAAAATGCCCAACTCTTCCACCAAATTGTGGATACAGGAAAGGAGCTGAACCGTGCCAAAAACATCATGCAAAAAATCATGCCATCGGTTTTGCCAGAAACCAAAGAATTGAGTTATGGAGTCTCTCACATTCCACTCGAACAAGTGGGAGGTGATTTTTATGATGTCACAGAAATTGATGAATTTCAATATTCCATTTTGATTGCGGATATATCTGGACACGGACTTTCGGCTGCCGTACTTGCAGCGATGTCCCATATGGTTCTCAAAAATTTTGAACCCGATATCAAACTAAGTCCTTCTCTATTTTTAACCACACTCAATCATATGTTATTTGGGAAACTGGCAGGTAATTTCTTAACTGCATTTTATGGAATCATCAATTTAAAAGAAAATTCCATCCTCTGTGCCAATGCAGGCCACCATGCACCTTTTTTGATGAAAGGGACGAGTGCCGATGCCTCTGCTTTGGATGTGAAAGGAAAAATCCTTGGTCTCATTCCCGATCTCTATTATGAGGAAAAAAAGTTTTCGTTTGGATCCGGAGACCGTTTGGTATTGTATACCGACGGAATTACCGAACATATGTCAAAAGACCATAACAAACGTTATGACGATGAATTGTTCCAAAAGGCAATTATAAAAGGGAAATCAAAGTCAGCACAAGATTGTGCCAACTCACTCATCCAAGAAGCAAAAGACTATGTAAATTCCAATGAGTTTGCCGATGATGTGACGATCCTGATCGTCGATCGAAAATGAGATTCAGGATTCTCACTGCAGAGAGTCGAATTTCCCTCAAACGAATGGACTCATTTTTAAAGTTCGATGGATTCGTTCCCTTTGTTGCGTAAGGTTTCGAGAAGTTCTGGATTTTCCAAACAGTCTTTTGCCAAGTCTGCTTCAAAGACTTCGACTAACATCCGTAATGATACATTGGAAGTTTCGTAATTCACACCACCGTCTACGGAATCAGAAAATATCGGGAGAACGATATAAAAAGGGATCGTTAACCAAGAAATGATCCTTCTCCCTTGGATGGGATATGAGTAATCTCGGAAGATTTTTTTGTCTTCTCTGTCCATGAGAGTGAAGGTGACATTGGAATGGGTTTCCACAAATGAAGGGAAGATGCCAAGTGTCAGTAAAAACATGAGTGCCGAGATCCCTGCCGTTTCTGTACCGGTTTTCGTTGTATACGTGAGATTGAGTTTGGAAGAACGACTTAACTTAAAAAGTTTTGATTTTGCCAGTTCAAACTCCAAGGCCGGTGCATTGTACAAATTGGCTTTTGGTGTTTCTTCCACTCGGATGAGATGGAACCGAATTTTATCCCCAGCGATCTTGTCTAGGTCTGGAGCTTGTGTGTTCGTTTCGTTTGCGAGTGCAAAATAATGAAAATTACAGGAAATACAAAGTAAAAAAACAAAACTGAAAACCAATCGAACCATCAAATTCATATGTTAGGTTACTTTGCCAAAAGTGAAAGACTTCGGCAAGCGGATTTCCTTGGAATCATCACTTACTTGGGATCGGCTCAGTTCGAATACAGGGCACCCACACAAGTTCCGCAGATTTCGGAATCAGCGTTGGCAGATTTGGCTACCGCTACTCTGATTTTTTTTAGGTCCAACGTTTGGGATGATTTTTCCATTCTGTGTTTGGATGGGTCAAAGCCACAAGGGAAAGTGATCACTCCTCCCTTCTCTACTTGGATGTGGGCGAGTGTTACTGTTTCAAATCGGATGAGTGTATACAAATTTTGTCCTTTTGATTGATTCATTCAAATTTGATTCAGAAAACAAACGGATCAATCTTAAATTTACGATTCTAAAATTTTAAGTCATTCTTTTGGGTTTTCAGGCAGTCAGGCCTGTTGTTGGATTCACTTTTATTTCTTTGTTTGGCGAAACTATCAGTTTGGGATTCGAAAGACAAAACCTTCGGGACAGATACAAAAAATAAACTTAAGAATGTGTCAATCGGTTCGATTCAAAATGAAAACTGTATTCTCCCCGCACAAGGGGGAGTAGCGGAAATCCTGATCGCACCAAGCGATCAGATTGCAGCGGATCACCCGGTCCCTTTCTGTTAAGAAAGGGATGTGCCCCCGATCCCTTCACTCCGGTAGTTTTCTTTGTACTTCACATAATTGTTTGCGGTGCGCGTGATGATCTCTCGGTCTTTGTCTGTTATGTCTCGGATGATTTTCGCGGGGCTACCCATGATGAGAACCCCTGGTGGGATTTTTTTCCCTGGGGGAACAAGAGAACCTGCACCCACAAACGACCATTCGCCAATCTCGACATCGTCCATGATCATAGCCCCCATGCCCACAAAACTATGGTCCCGCAACACACAACCGTGGATGGTTGCATGGTGGCCGATGGATACATAATCTCCAATGGTGACAGGATACAAATCTCTTGCCACATGTACGAGGGTCATGTCTTGGATGTTCACATGTTTGCCAATCGTGATGGTATTTACGTCACCTCGTAACACACATTGGAACCAAATGGAAGACTCTTCGCCGATCGTAACCTTGCCCAATACGTCGGCAGAAGGTGCCACCCAGGAGCTTGGGTGGAGGGAAGGTGTGTGGCCTTGGAAAGAACGGATCATACTTGCAACTGATAAGGGATTCAACCGAAACTCAAGGCCTTTTCGTTTTTTCCGCTTGCGTTTTAACCTTTAAGTAAGTTACCGTAGTCTTAGATTCAAATGGGATCTCACTCCTCAAAAACGCTATTTTTCTCTAAAAACCTGCTAAGGAATATTTCATGGCAATAGAAATCAAAGTCCCCGAGATGGGGGAATCCGTAACCGAAGCGACCATCAGTGCTTGGACCAAAAAAGAAGGCGATGCCGTAAAAGTAGACGAAGTGCTCGCTATTTTAGAAACAGACAAAGTTTCATTAGAAATCCCTGCCCCGAGTTCCGGGGTTTTAAAATCCATTACCAAAAAGGTGGGGGATGTGGTGCATGTCCGAGACATCATGGGCATGATCGAAGAAGGGGCGGTCGCGGCAGCTCCTGTGAGTTCTGGAGGAGCGGCTCCTAAAGTTGAAACTCCAAGCGCACAACCTAACACGGGCAAAGTGAATGACGAACTCCCTCCTGCGGCGCGTAAACTCATCGAAGAAAATAAATTAGATGCCACAAAAATCACAGGCACGGGTCGAAACGGCCAAATCACAAAAGAAGATGTGATCCTTTTTATGGAAAAAGGTGGGGCAGGTTCTGTTGCTCCTTCCAAAACTTCTGCACCAAGTCCTGAGATTCCAAAAGCAGTAGTGGTTAGTGCAAACTCTGGACCAAGAGAAACAGTTGTACCAATGACAAAACTCCGCCAAACGATCGCTAACCGATTGGTGAATGCACAACACACAGCGGCCATCCTCACGACATTCAACGAAGTAGATATGTCACCGATCATGGAACTTCGCAATAAATACAAAGACAAGTTCAAAGAAACTCATGGTGTGGGTCTTGGTTTCATGTCTCTTTTCACAAAAGCAGCGGTGGCAGCCCTTAAGGCTTTCCCTGCGATCAATGCGGAAATTCGCGGAACAGACATTGTCTACAAAAACTACTACGACATCGGAGTGGCAGTGGGTGGACCGAAAGGACTTGTGGTTCCGATTGTTCGTAACGCCGACTTACTGAGCTTTGCTGGTGTGGAACAAGAGATCGCAAGGCTTGCGGGCAAAGTGAAAGACGGAAAAATTTCTTTGGAAGACATGGAAGGGGGAACCTTCTCTATCTCGAATGGTGGTGTGTATGGATCGATGATGTCGACACCGATACTCAACCCTCCTCAATCAGGAATCCTTGGGATGCACAACATCGTCAAACGCGCCGTCGTTGTGAACGATCAAATTGTGATCCGTCCGATGATGTATCTCGCACTTTCCTATGACCACCGCATTGTGGATGGAAAGGAAGCTGTGCAGTTCCTTGTGAAGATCAAAGAAATGGTAGAGGACCCAACGAGACTCCTCTTTGAGGTATAAGGATTTTATGGAACAATACGATATCATTGTGATTGGTGCAGGCCCTGGTGGGTATGTGGCGGCGGTTCGTGCCGCCCAACTAGGCAAAAAAGTAGCCATCATTGAAAAAAGAAAAACACTCGGTGGGACTTGCCTGAACGTAGGTTGTATCCCTTCCAAGGCTCTCCTCGATTCCTCTGAAGAATTCCATAAAACCAAACATAAGTTAGCGGACCATGGAATCTCTGTGAAAGATGTCAAAATTGATATCGCCAAAATGATGGCACGAAAAGACAAAGTGGTGAGTGAAGTGACATCGGGTGTTGACTACTTGATGAAAAAAAACAAAATCACTCGTTACTTGGGCCAAGCCAGTTTTGTTTCCAAAACCGAAGTTTCGATCACCGCAGACGATGGCAAAAAAGAATCCATTAGCGGAACGAACATCATCATCGCCACAGGTTCTACTCCCATTGAAATCCCACCACTCCCCGTGGATGGAAAAAACATTGTGACCTCTGACCATGCCATTGGGTTTGATTCCGTTCCCGAACACCTCATCATCGTGGGTGCAGGGGTCATCGGTTTGGAACTAGGCTCTGTTTGGTTACGACTTGGTGCCAAGGTCACCGTGGTGGAACTCATGCCACGGCTTTTCGGAACCGCTGACCAAGCGATGGCAAGCCTAGCGGAAAGATTATTAACACAGCAAGGGATTAACTTTCTCTTTGAAACCAAAGTGCACGGTGCGAAAGTGAAAGGGAAAAAAGTAGAAGTCGAAATCGAAGGCAAAGACGGAAAAAAATCCGTTCTCGAAGGAGACAAGGTACTTGTTTCCATTGGCCGACGCCCGAACACAGACGGACTCGGTGCCAAAGAAATTGGAATCGAGATGACAGACCGTGGTCGCGTCAAAGTAGAACCTAACAAATTCCAAACGAACATTCCGAATATTTATGCGATTGGTGACGTGGTGGACGGACCAATGCTTGCTCACAAAGCAGAAGACGAAGGGATTGCTGTAGCCGAACTCATTTGTGGTAAGTATGGCCATGTAAATTACAAAGCCATCCCTTGGATCGTCTACACTTGGCCAGAAGTGGCTTGGGTGGGACTTGGCGAAGAAGAACTAAAAGCCAAAGGGATCGAATACAAAGTGGGTAAGTACATGTTCAAACCCAATGCAAGAGCCAAAGCCATGAACGAAACCGATGGGCAAGTGAAAGTCCTCGCGGACAAAAAAACGGACAAACTTCTCGGCGTCTACATTGTCGGCCCTCGTGCATCTGACATGATTGCAGAAGCGGCGATTGCCTTTGAATTTGGTGCCAGTGCGGAAGACATTGCTCGTTCCACACATGCCCACCCCACTCTTTCCGAAGTCCTTCGGGAAGCGGCGATGGATGCTGATGCGAAATGGTCCATCCATTCGTAACCAAACAGTTGTTTTGTTGTTTTAGGGAGAATATATGACAACCGATCAGATGATGAGTTTATACGGCGATAACGTTGTATTATTGGAAGAGTATTACAAACAGTTCAAAGAAGATCCGTCTTCCTTAACCAAAGATTGGATTGATTTTTTCCAAGAATTGGAACGAACTTCCTTTTCGAACAATGGTTCGAATGGAGGTGGCTTTAATGGAAACGGGTATGTGAACTACACTTCCACCGAACACCGTAAAGACTCATCTTTAAGCGATTTTGGTATCATTAACTTACTCAATGCTTATAGAAGGCAAGGTCACTTAGCGGCAAACTTAGATCCACTTGGAATCAACAAACCAAACCGTGAATTCATTGACCTCAAAATCAAAGCCCTGAAAGAATCCGACCTCGATACAGAAGTGGATTCTGGGATCGCCAACCTTGGAAAAACAAAACTTAAAAACGTCATCGATTGGTTTGAAAAAACCTATTGTGGTTCGATTGGTTGTGAACACTATTACCTTGTCAATGATGAGGAACGGGAGTGGTTACAAAACAGAATGGAACCACTTGCCAATAACGATCCCATTAGCAAAAAGACCGCCTTACGTTTGTTTGAAAAATTATACCAAGCAGATAGTTTTGAAAACTTCCTCGCCAAAAAATTCGTAGGGAAAAAACGATTCTCTCTCGAAGGTGGGGAAACCATGATCCCAATGCTTGATACCCTTGTGGAAGAAGCGGGTGGTCATAAAATGGATGCCCTTGTGATTGGGATGGCACACAGAGGACGACTCAATGTACTGGTAAACATCATCCGTAAACCAGCAGGTCTTATCTTTGCAGAGTTTGAAGAAAAACTAAACCCAGGACAACTTGGGTATGCAGACGTAAAGTACCACCTTGGGTATTCCAACCATGTGATGACCCATTATGGAAAAGAAGTCAAACTCTCCCTTGCCTTTAACCCATCACACTTAGAAGCCGTAGACCCAGTGATCTTTGGATCCGTTCGTGCCCGCCAAGAAATGGCAAAGGACACGGACCGTTCTAAATTTATGCCTGTTGCCATCCATGGAGATGCAGCGTTTGCCGGCCAAGGGGTTGTTGCAGAAACTCTCAACATGATGAACCTGGAAGGGTATACTGTTGGCGGAACTTTTCACATCGTCATCAATAACCAAATTGGATTTACTACCCTTCCGAGTGAATCCAGATCAACTTTGTATGCGACTGACCTTGCCAAAGGATTCCAAGTTCCGATTTTCCATGTGAACGGAGATGACCCAGAAGCGGCATACCGCGTCACAAAACTCGCGTTAGAATACCGTCAAAAATTCAAAAAAGATGTGATCATCGATTTGATTTGTTACAGAAGGTTAGGTCATAACGAAACTGACGAACCGTCTTTCACACAACCTCAAATGTATGATATCATAAAGAAACATCCAAAAACGATATCCCTTTACGAACAAAGATTATTACAACGTGGTGACATCACTCCTGAAGAAATTCAGTTCATCAAAGATGGAATCGCACAAGGGTTGGAAGACTCTTTCCAACAAGCAAAAGAAAAAGACACTCGTATCACAGTGGATACTCTTGGTGGCGTTTGGTCAAGATACACAAAAGAACCACTTGATTCCGATGTGCACACAGAGCTCCTCCAACAACAATTAGGTGGGATTGTCAAAGCAGTGACCACTCTTCCAGAAGGGTATACGGCCAATCCAAAACACATCAAAGTATTGGAGGACCGTAAAAAAATGGGTGCTGGGGAACTTCCAATCGATTGGGGTTTCGCAGAAGCTCTTTCTTTTGGTTCCATTTTGGAGAATGGATTCCCGATCCGTTTGGGTGGACAAGATGCCCAAAGGGGAACCTTCTCTCATAGGCATGCCACTCTCTCTGATATTGTAAACGGGAAAAAACTCACCCTTCTCAATCACATCAGTGACAAACAGGCAAAGATCGAAATCGTCAACTCTTCCCTTTCTGAATACTCCTGCCTTGGATTTGAATATGGATTTTCTCTTGCGGATCCAAGTAGCCTTGTGATGTGGGAAGCGCAGTTTGGTGACTTTGCAAATAACGCACAGGTAATCTTTGACCAGTTCATTTCCAGTTCGGAAATCAAATGGCAAAGGATGTCGGGGCTAGTTTGTTTACTCCCACATGGTTATGAAGGACAAGGTCCAGAACACTCGTCCGCACGTCTCGAACGATTCTTGCAACTTTGTGCTCTTGACAATATCCAAGTGGCAAACCTCACCACACCTGCCCAGTACTTCCATATCCTACGGCGCCAAATCTTACAAAGTTTTAGAAAACCGCTCATCATCATGACTCCGAAGTCCCTACTTCGTTTGAAAGATGCGGCTTCGAGTTTGGAAGACATCACAACAGGTGCATTCAAAAAGATCTTACCAGACCCAGTCGCAAAACCAGAAAAAGTAGAAAAATTACTCTTCTGCTCGGGAAAAGTTTACTATGACTTACGTAAGGCGATTGATAACCAAAAACTGGAAAACGTAGCAGTCGTTCGCATCGAACAACTTTATCCTTTTCCAGAAAACCATATCAAACAAATGATCACAAGTTACGGAAAACTTAAAAAATTTGTTTGGGTTCAGGAAGAACCAAAAAACCAAGGTGCTTGGTTTTTTGTGAGAGATCGAATCGAAGCGTTGATGCCGGAAAACAAACGCCTGCACTATGCAGGTCGCTCAGAATTCCCAAGCCCTGCTTGTGGACACGTGGTCACTCACTTAAAGGAACAAGAAGATTTAGTGAAGGACGCTCTGTCTTAAAGTCTAACAACAATCGATTCATTGAATCATAGGACTATTTGTAGCTGACTACAGATAGTTCTTTTTTGTCTGATTGTTTTGTGACAATCAAAAACCCTAAGGAAATTTTTGGGGTTTTTGATTCGATTTATCATCGCAAACATTTTTTATTTCCTACTCTTTTCCGTTGACACATGGACAAACACTTGTTAATTTTCTGGGAATGAAACGAAGGATTCTCTCGAAAAGAATATTACTCTCCATTTTAGCGATTTTGAATGTAATTTCTCCTTTATATTCACAAACACCCACACCAAGACTAGAGTATCCCATTGGATTTTACCAAGGTGGGTTTTATTTAAACCTCCAAGGGGGAGAAACCGTTTATACAGGCGGCAGTTTGCAAAAAAGAGAATCCTCTCTTCAAAATTCCATCAAAACACAAACCCAACTAGGTGTGATGCCAGTGCGTCTCCTCGGATCACTTTCTGTCCCACAAGTGATCCCCATTCCCGATGGCAAAGTGGAACCAGGAAGGACGGGTCGTGTATTTTTTGAATATGGTCTCACTGACCATTTAGGTATTTTGATTTCCTATGCTTCCAATTCCGTAAAAGGAGAAAGATCAGACCAATTCATTTACTCTGATAGGAACAGTGCGACAGGATTCACTCCGTATTTGGAATATGCGCCCACCAAATATACAGTATATAAAGACAAAGTGTATGGACTTGGACTCAATTATCATTTTTTAACCAAAAATAAATTTGATCCTTATATTGGACTCGAATTGGGACTCGTGAATTTTAGTGCCTCCTACAGGTCCACAGGTTATACCAACCTCTATTTACAAAGCCTGATGGCGCAAGGGACGGGTGTGAGTGGAAGGGCCGCTCTAGGGATCAACTACTACCTAACACCAGAATTTGGTTTTTCTTTTGAATTACATGGCATGAAACGAATGTTAAAGTCTAATTTATTTTCAAGTGAAACATTTGACCAAGTTGGATTCCAATTTGGTGTCATCTTCAATTTAGATAATATTAGCAAAGACCAAAGATGAAAAAGAATTCGATTCTTTCCCGAATTTTGATTTTGGCAATTGTATTGTTTTTTTTCCAGGACTGCCGATTGGGAGCATTGTATCGAGAGGACAATTATCCAGGAAAACTAGGAAAAGCAGATGGTTCTGTGGAAGGGAAAGCCTGTGCCTTTTCTTATTTGTATTTGGTTTCGACTGGAGATGCGAGTATTGAGGAAGCCAAACGTATTTCCAAAATCACAAAGATCAGATCCATCGATATCCAAGTGCATTCGATCCTCACCTTTGTCGTTGTACGACATTGCCTGATTATGACGGGGGAAATTGGAACATGAAACTGAAACCAATCATCTTACTTGCAACTTGTTTTTCTCTTTCATGTTTTTATGGAGAAGTTTACAAACCACTCCCTGGCCTACTCTACGCAAACATTCACTTTGATGGAGACTTTGATCCTGAAAACAATGTGAAAGAGGACATCGTTGCTTCTGGTTGTGTACAACATTTCCTCCGTTTGTATTCTTGGGGGAATGCAGGAGCCGGAAGTATCGCCAAAGAAAATGGGATCATCAAAATTTCGTACATCGACCACCACCTGGTCGAATTTATGTTTCTCTACGGGAAGTATTGCACTTATGTCCATGGCCAAAAGAATTAAGATCTTCATAATCCTATGTTTCGCTAGTGTAACTGCGGAATGTATTCCGGAATACCGGGTTCCTTTTGTTTCCCTAGTGATCAACGAAACTCATAGTTCGAGAGACGGATCACAAAATGGAAATCCAGGGATTGCAGGGAGCCTTGCAGAAGGGAGAGTCTTAAAGGTTGGCCGATCGTGCACCAGCTCCTATTTATACGTGAACATGTATTATTTCAAACGGGGTGGAAACATCCGAGATGCGGCTGAAAAAGCAGGGATTCAGAAAATCTCTGCTGTCGAATTTGCCAATAAAACTTTATTTGGAATTTTTAACGAAGACTGCGTACAAGTTTGGGGGGAGTGAAGATTCACTCTTTCTCTTCGGTAGAAACCAAAGATTCCAAATTCCCACTCAAAACTCCTTTGGATGATACCACGTCATAATCATATAAATGAAGTTTAGTGATTGTTTCTGGTGGTTTTTTTCGATTCAGTTTAGGTAAAGGATCAGGATTTTTCCCCAAAATCAAAGTTAGGTGGTTTTTCAAAGAATTGTAGAGAAGTTTTCGAAAGTGAAATCCGGTTGGCAAGATGGAAGACAATTGATTTGTTTCAGGATCAAAAAGAAAAACCAATTTGTGGTCTTTATAGTTTAAAACTCCATCGAGGTTACTATCCTCAGTCACAGCAAAAATCAATATTTTCTTTTCAATTTGTAATACATCTTCTTTTGGATCATCAATCGTATTCAAAACTGATTTTTTAGAAAATTCTCCAACAAAAAAATCCCAAATATAAACATCGTGCACAAAGAGTTTTTGGATTTTTCCATCTTTTAAATTGATGGAATACAAATTACGCGCATGGGATAAGATCCCATCTGGACCAAATCCTCCTGATTCCGTAACGAGTCCATGAGGGTAGATAAAGTATTGTTTCCAATAAATTTTACCATTCCCATCTTCTAAATCTAAACTGTCAGTTGGTTCGGGAGAGGTGTCTTTTTCTTTGGACTCTGGCGTTTCCACAGTCACTTCATACCCTCCATCGTATAGGCGCCAACTTTTAGACAAACTAAACGTTAACACCGCAAGGATGAGTAAAAAGAATAAAAAGACTCCTACCCGAAGTTTTTCCATCATTTACTAGCGTTATACGCTTTTATCGCACTCAACACTTCGTCCATTTCGGAGTTTGTCATATAAGCAAAGAGTGGGAAGTTGAGAACTGACTTGGAAATGCGACGAGCATGGCTGTCTTTTCCAAATCGTTCGACAAGATAAGGTTTCGCACCTGGTTGGTCTGACATTGCTCCAGGATAAATATTCCCAAAACCAATTCCTTTTTCTTTTAAGACAGCTTCGATTTTAGGTCGAACTTCAGGATCCACCAAAGTCACGTTACAATATCCATTTTCGTCATACCCTTTTGGTGGTTGGATCACTCCAATCCCAAGACCTGGTAATTCCTTATAATAGATGTTTTGCGAGGTTTTGCGAGATTCGATACGTTTCCCTAAGTGTTTTAGGGAAAGATTGAGAAAAGCAGCTTGTAAAGAATCAAGTCTTGAGTTCCAACCCACAAGTCCATGTTCGTAATGAGATGTCCTTCCGTGGTTCACAAGTCGTCTTGTCACAACCGATAACTCTTCATCGTTTGTGAATACAGCTCCACCGTCACCTGCAGCACCTAACACCTTCGCCGGATAAAAGGATGTGGTTGAGATGAGTGCTTCTTTGTAGAGGGAGTTTCCGTTGTGTTTGACACCAAAACATTGTGCCCCGTCTTCGATAAGGGCAACATTTTTTTCTTTGCAAAACTTTCGAAGTTCTTGAATCTTAGCTGTCCCCCATCCATAAAGATGCACAACAAGAGCCGCTTTTGGTTTTACTTTTTCCACTGCTTCTTGGAAGACTTGGAAATCCATTTGTAAATCCACAGGATTGGTATCCACAGTATAAGGATCCCCACCCACATTCACGACCGCTTCAAAAGTGGCCCAAAAGGTTGAATCGGGTAACAATACTTTGTCGCCACGACCCACACCCACTGCACGTAACGCCAGTTGTAAGGCATCGGTTCCATTGGCACAACCAATGGCATACTTGGTTTCGGCCCAAGTGGCAAGGTTTGTTTCTAAGTCAGTGACTTCGTTTCCGCCAATGAACTGCGCGTTTTCCGACATGGACTTTACTTTTTCATTCCAGGTGTCCAAAAATCCTGGTTCAAAACGTTTGATATCTATAAATGGAACTGCCATTGTTCGCCCTTTCTTTTACTTATTTGCAAATACTTGATGAAGCCATTCATTGAACTCTTTCGAATACAAAGTCCAAAGGAAAAATAAAGCCCAATACAGAACCGTCCCATAGGCAAGTGTTGGGATCAAGGTTTTACTGAGATTGTTGGATGCGGAATAATAAATTCTGATGAGAACAAGAGGCCATAAAAAAAACAAAAACACATATAGGGAATTTCCCATGGCAGAAATCCATTGTAAAACCTCGCCTTTCGGATTCTCTTTCCAGCGGGTGACCCCAAGCCAAAATTCGGGAAAAAACTGAACGAGGTAAAAACAAAACACGAGGAAAAAAAAGAACTTCCAATGAGGTTCTAAATCCCTTCGGAAAAAAGTGAGGAGGAGTCCCACAAACCAAATAAAAAGAACAGGAAAGGCAAGAGTTTCCAGAAGTGTCATATTGGTTTTGTTTTTCTCTCCACAAGTCGTTCTAAGCAGGAAATGAGTCCCGTAGGATCTGCGCATCCCTTCCCCGCAATCCCAAAGGCGGTTCCATGGTCTGGGGAAACACGAGTGAAATCCAGACCTAAGGTTATGTTCACACCCTTCTTTCCTTCAAGCAATTTAAATGGGATGAGACCTTGGTCATGGTAACCTGCTAAATACAAATCGTACGGTTTGGCATCTGGTAAAAAAGCGGAATCTGCAGAGAGAGGTCCTTCCAAGGATAATTTTGCCTTTCGCAAAATGGAAACTCCCTGCTTCAGGAGGGTCGTTTCTTCCTTCCCGATTTTTCCCCCTTCCCCTGCATGGGGGTTCAGTCCCAAATACCCAATCTTTGGATGGTGTAAATAAGGAGATTGGGTGATCGCCCGACCAAGTTCTTTCCAATTGAATTTGGTTAACTCGCGGACAACATCTTTTAAAGGGACATGGGTTGTCAGTGGGATCACGTTGAGTTTCTCTCCTGACATCATCATAAATGTAGGTCTCTTGTATGCATCCGCCAAAGTTTCTGTATGGCCTCGGAATCCGTTGATCCCTGCTTTCACCACCCACTCTTTCGAAAGTGGGAGGGTGATGAGGTCCGCACCAGTTTCTTTTTGCAGGTCGATGGCCGAAAGGAGTGAGTCATATGCCATTTTCCCGGAAGCTCGAGAAGGTTTTCCCAGTACAAAGGATTTGGATTTCCCACCTCCCTTCCAAGTGATGGAATAGAATCCTGGGGCATCGATGGGTGCAGTGAGATTGGGAAGGGAAGGAAGGGTTTGGTTGTGGGAACCTCGGATGAGATAAATGCGGTGCTCTTTTCCTAAGGATTGTAAGAGAGGGAAGGTTGATTCCAAAAGCTCATAATTGATACTCGTGGGATCCCCTTCCGAAATGAGGATGGTTTTCAATTATTCTTTGGCGTTTGGTTGTTTCCCAAAAATCTTTTCGACACTGAGAGAATCTTTGGAGTATTCCAATTCGATCAGGTCTTTGGCGCTATGTTTTAAGTCATTGGAAATCATACAACGACCTTCTAAAATCACCCCATTTTGGATGATGAGTTCTGGTGTTTTGATGTCCCCAAGGATTTTGGAAGTGGGTAGGAGCATCACGCGGTTTCTTGCCGTCACGTTCCCTACGATGATTCCTTCTACAATGACACTCGCCGCTGTGATATTGGTTTTGACCTTTCCTGTCACACCGATGTAGAGGTGTTCGGCTTGGAGGGATTTCCCCTCGAATTTACCGTCAATTTTTAATGATCCATTGATGAAAAATTTTCCATTGAAGTAAGAATTCTCACCAATTGTTGAGTTGGTAACTTCGGTCTGATTTTTGACTAATGCCATGCGTTTGCGAGTCCGTGTATGTGATTTTTCACAGTGTCCTCGTTCCCCCTAGGAATGAAAAGGTTTTTTTACCCTCGAAAAGACGGGAGGCGAATCAAATCACATGCCTCATCGGCAAATTCTTCAAATTCGCGGAGAGCTTCCATGATGGAACGACCTTCCAAAACTGTCGCTTTTTCAAAACGAGGGTTGAATTTGATCGGTTCTTCCATGTTCATGATGACATTATTTCCTTCTTTGATGTCACCATTCACAGCAAGTAGGAAGTCGCGGAACTTACCCAAAGTTTCAAAGGCTTCCGCAATGAAAATCCGAGATTGTTTGTTTTTCATACGGGAGAGCTGTTCACGAAACTCTTGTTTATCGGCAGCTGCATACTCTTCAATGGTTTCCACAAGGATTTTCATATTACGACGTAGGTTCTCCATGTATTTAAGAACGGAGTCACGTTCTGTGGCATGGGAATAATCAAATTTGATATGAGCATCACCAAGGATAGGGATGTATTCCAAATCCATAATATTAACAAGGGTTCCAATTTGGTTGATCTCACTGTCATTGGAGTTAGGTGAAATTTTCATCACCGGGTATTGAGATATGATTTTATGTTTGAGGCTTTCTGGGTTTTCTTCCCTTGTTTTGGCGTTTCGCATGGTTTGTTCCAAGTTGTCTGGAATTCCATCGGGGGACACTTCTTGCATCCTACGCCTATAACGTTCAATGTCAAACGCAACCCTTTCTTTTTGTAAGTCATTTTTTGCATTTCTTTCGATTTTCTCCAAATTCCTTAGCATTTTCTGCAATTTGGAGAGTTCCATGATTTGTTCTTGTGAAAGAGGCATCTTATTCCCAACCTTCAGGTAATGTGATGGATTGATTTCCGATTTCTAACGAACGTTTGATGGCAGAACTCATTTTTGTATCACCTTTGATTTGTAATACTCTCCAATACAAATTGAGAGCGAGAGGGAGGTGTTTGAGTCTACCTGACTTTTGGTATAATTTCAAAAAACCATCATATTCTTTTTTTACGAATTGAATACAAGCAAGTTGTAACGGGAGAAGATACGAATACGGTTTTAATTGATACAATGCATCCAATTCCCTTTCAAATCGTTCCCCTTCATTACGAAATCGAACCACTGTATCGATACAAGGATTGATCGAATGTGTGAGTTCATAACCAAATTCACTTCCACTGACCCAGTCCCCTCGGAGCTCTGTTTCCAAATCCGACTGGTATTTGTAAAATGATTCGTGTGGGAGGTATCGTTTTGCATACCGAAGGGCATAAAATGGTGGAATTTTTCCAAACGAAACATATTGGAATTTTTCTTTTTCCCAAGATTCCCATTCTTCATAAAACCCAATTAAAAATTTCCAAACACGAAAGGATTCGTTTTCGGGCAACAATCCAAGTTCAATGGCGTGAAACAAAACACCCGCAATTTGCCAGTGAGAATCGAGTAAACAGGAATCCACTAAGGCCTTAAAATCTATTTTCCCAAAATCCCCTTTTGCATACTCAACTAACATGTGCAATATGGAGTTTTCAAACGGAATTTCAGAATATTCCCAACCAAGGAGGGTTAAAAAACGATGGTTGTCAGCTGTTTGCCCAAAATAGTCTTTTGTCACAAGAACCCATTTCCGAAATTCGGAAATATTCCCTACATATAAAAATCCAAAACCGATGAGTTCCCAATCTTCCCTCTCCATCTCGTCGAATTCGCGATTTTGGCAAAGTTTCCAGATGGTTTCTAAACTCTCCTTGGGAAATGTGGAAGGAGATTGCAAAACAGGGTCATGGAAGCGAAAGCTGGCATCATTTTGCCCGAGAACAGAACAAAGGCTGAACCCCCCAGAGAAATCGGTCGATAGGTAAAAGAGATAGTTTGCAAATCGAGACTGGTTGCCTGAAAAAAAGGCACGAAGATCTGGCCATAACTCAGGAAGTGTGACTTTTTTAGGGTTTTCTTCCGTAGGGTGGAATTCGATTCTATATTCTGGCCAGCGCAGTTTGTATTCTGTTTGTGAGCTCATAAGGAGGGGGACCTTCCCTCTCTAAATTCGTAATCATAGGAAGTATGCATGAGGCATTTTTGGTTAGCAAGTAGAATTCTTCTCTTTTTCACAACATCCCTACTTGCCGAAACAGACCTTCATTATTTGATCAAATCCCACCAATGGGGGCAAATTGAAAACCATTTCAAAAACTCCACTCCTTCCCGGGAAAGTGAAGTGTACACTCTCATTGAATTCCATGAAAAATCACCTAACGGAGACAAGGAGAAACGATTTCGTTATTTATTATCTCTGATCCGCGGAGTGTTTGTGACAGATGCAAACGAGGAAGAAGTCAAAAAGATTCTCACCCAAACCATGCCTTTCCAAACCACGCTTTTTAAATTGAGTTATTGGAAATTGTACAATGAAATAACTGCTAAAAATTTTCTCACTCCTCAGGAGAGAATCCAATTCTTAAATCGATTGAATATGGAAGAGGATCCCATTTGCCGCAGGGCCTTGGATGAACAAATTAGATTGTTAGCAGCAAACAACCAATGGAAGGAAATCATAGAAAAAATCCAATCCATCCAAGATTCTCACAAAAGGTATCTTCTAACAGGAGATAGTTTGTATCGATTGGGAAAAGCGAAATTGATCTTAGGTGATGAAAAAGCTGCCATCGAAGATTGGCTCAATTGTTTACAAAAAGAAGGCTTAATGGACCAAACCGTGCAAATGATTGCATCGGATTGGAGTAAATACAAAGGTAGTGGCAGTATCTTACAACTTGGCCCTTCTGAACTCACTTTATTTTTACCTGCCATCAATTCAAATGACAAGGAGGCGCTCTTTCGTTCAAGGCCTGAACTTTTTTCCAGTCGATTGAATTATTATGAAGGGTTTAAACACCTAACACAAGTTTTAACCAAAGTGGGAAAAACCAATGAACTCTTCCGAGTGTTACGCGCCAATAAAAGTTTTGTGGATATGGATTCCTCGTGGATTGTGACCCTTGCCGATACCTTATACCAACAAAATAAATTCCAACAGGCAATTGAACTCCTAAAAACCTTTCCGGGAAAAGACGCAGGGTATTACCGAGTGCTTGCGGCTTCTTACGACCGTTTGGGGGATAAGGAATTATACTTTGAAAACTTGATTTTATACTTAGGAAAGTATCCATTCAATTTATTTTACCAAGACCGACTGATTGAATATCTCGTCGAACGCAAAGGGGAAAAATCACGATATGCTCCCCTTGTTAAATTTGAAAGGGCCCTTGCGGAGATCCCAAACCTACCTGTCAAAGGAAGGCTTGTGTATTGGTATTTACGTTCTCTTAAAGAAAATGGAGAAACCGATCGTCTCAAAAAAGAATTAAAACGATACTACGCACTTTGCCCAGGTTCTTACTACACACGTGTGATCCGTGAAGAATTTTTATCCACAATCAAAGAATCCAATAAACCAGAAAACCCAACCTATAACAAAGAATACCTCTTTGAATATTTATCCTATACAGCAGGCATCCCAGAAGAATCGGGGGCACTCATTGGTCGCAATTTAGGATTTGTATACCCAAAAGATTCGTATGAACTGGGAAACAAATTGGGGGGAATGAGTTCAAGAATCCAAGGTCACAAACTCTTAAACCTTGCCAAAGAATACTTCCGCGTGGGAGAAGATAGTTTAGGCCTCCACTTAGTAAACTTCCACGTAAAACGAGAAAATCTTTCGGAAGATGAGAAGGATGAAATCCTTGTTGGGATTGGGGATCTCACGCGTAACACCTATTATTCGGCATTTCATACACGTTCCCTTCTCAAACGATACCTCATTCCAGATGATCCCATTTTACTGCCCACTTCCCTTTCGGTTCGAATGTATCCAAGACCTCACCAAACGATTGTCGCACGTTATGCCAATGAAAACGGAATCCCTGAAGACAATGTGTATGCCTTGATGCGACAAGAATCTTTTTTTAAAGAAACGGCTACCTCCAGGTCAAATGCCCGAGGCCTCATGCAAATCATGCCTGCGACGGGACGAGAGCTTGCCCAAAGGATGGGGGTCACTTCTTATTCTCTCTATGAACCAGAAACATCCATCAGACTCGGAACAAAATTTTTGGCCTACCTTCTCAAATCCAATGGGAACGAATTAAAATGGGCATCCATCGCCTACAACGGTGGGCCTGGGAATTTACGAAAATGGAAAAAATCTGTCTACACGGGTGATTTTAACCATTTTTTAGAAGACTTACCATACAAAGAATCAAGAGACTATTGTCGCATCGTTGTTTCGAATTTCTACGCATACGATATCATGAAAAAATACCATAAGTTGTAAAAAATGGCTTTTCCCCTCCCTTTCCCCTGTCTATTCTTTGAAATAGACAGAGATATACAGGAGAAGATATGTCCGAAAAGGCAATTCTGAAAGTGGATGGAAAAGAGTACGAACTTCCGATCGTTGCGGGAAGTGAAGACGAAAAGGCAATTGATATTACAAAACTCCGCCAATTGTCCGGTTATGTTACGATTGATTCTGGTTATTTAAATACAGGTGCCTGCACAAGTGAAATCACCTTTCTCGATGGTGAAAAAGGAATCCTCAGATATCGTGGAATCCCAATCGAAGATTTAGCAGCAAAGTCAACCTTCACAGAAGTTGCTTATTTACTCATCTACGGAAAACTTCCAAACGATGCACAGCTCAAAGAGTGGAATAGTTCGATCACAAAACACACCATGATCCATGAAGACCTCAAACGTCTGTTCAATGGATTCCCAAAAGATGGACACCCTATGGCAATCATGTCATGTATGATGGGATGTTTGTCTACATACTACCAAGATAGTTATGATCCAATGAATGAGGAACATAGAGAAATTTCCATCATTCGACTCCTTGCAAAATTTCCTACAATTGCGGCCTATGCGTATAAAAAATCAATTGGACAACCTATCATCCATCCTTTGAACGAGTTAGACTATGCATCTAACTTTCTCAATATGATGTTTGCTGTTCCTGCAGAAGACTACCATATTGATCCGGAAATTGTTTCAGCACTTAATTTACTCCTCATCTTACATGCAGACCACGAACAAAACTGTTCTACATCAACTGTTCGTTTGGTGGGATCTTCTCTTGCCAATTTATATGGTGCGATTTCTGCAGGGATCCTTGCGCTTTGGGGGCCACGCCATGGTGGAGCCAACCAAGAAGTTTTGGAAATGTTGGAAGGCATTAAAAAAAGTGGACTATCTGTTAAAAAGATCGTCGAACAAGCAAAAGACAAAAACTCAAGTTTCCGATTGAATGGATTTGGACACCGTGTTTACAAAAACTTTGACCCACGTGCCAAAATCATCAAAGTAGCTTGTGACAAGGTATTAAACAAACTCGGAATCAAAGACCCACTTCTTGACATTGCAAAAGAATTGGAAGAAGCGGCACTCAATGACCCTTACTTTGTGGAAAGAAAACTCTATCCAAACGTAGACTTTTACTCAGGTATCATCTACCGAGCACTAGGAATCCCAACCAATATGTTCACTGTGATGTTTGCGATGGGAAGACTACCAGGATGGATTGCACAATGGAAAGAAATGATTGAAGACCCGAACTTAAAAATTGGTCGTCCACGACAAATTTACACCGGTCCAAAAGAAATTTCTTACGAAACGGCAAAAAAACAGGCCTAAGTCAATACGACACAGGACAAGGGAATCTCCCTTGTCCCTTCCCAACACTTGAAACCGATTTTATCCAAATTCACTCTCCTCTTCACACTCTACAGTCTTTTAGTGATACCCATTTTCGCCGATGCAAACGAAGATATGGGAGAGAGATTGGTATTCACAAAAGAATTCACATATTGGATTGATACGAAGTCAAATACACCCGTAGATTCAGTTTTAACGACTGGAAAATTCCAAGCGATTGATGATGAATTTGCCAATTTTGGTTTTTTAAAAGGAACCTTGTGGTTACGCCTCGATCCCAATCAATTTCCAGACCCAACCAAATTCCCACTTCTACTCGTACAAGCGCATAATATTGATTTGGTGGAACTTTACCACAAACATGAAGGTGATAGTTTCATCGTTTCTAAATCAGGTCATATCCAACCAATGTTCCAAAGGGAAATCCCACATAGGAATTTTGTTTTTCGCCTAGGACATCAAAAGGAAACCATCCTCATTGCCATCAAATCCGATATATCCTTACAATTTTCACTTGTATTCACAAACCAAAGGAACCTACAAAGAGAAGATTATGTAACGCAGTGGGTATATGGTTTATTTTTTGGAAGTTTAGGGATCATCATTTTATACAATCTTGCGATCGCATTTTTTGTAAGGGATAAAAGTTATTTTTATTATATCGGATATGTTTTGTTTTTTGGTCTCGGCCAGTTATCTTTACTCGGTTTTTTTGGGTATTTTTTTGTTCCTAATTCCTATTATTGGAAACGAGTGGGAATTCCCGTTTTTTTCAGTCTCTGCCTCTTTTTCTTTGTTTTGTTCACTGCCAATTTTTTAAAGATCAAAGCAAGGTTACCTAGAACTACTAGGTTCTATTTTTTGTTAGGTGCATTTTCCTTATTCAATGTTTGTATCGCGTTATTTGGAGGGGTTGCTGAAGCTTCCATCGGTGTGAGTTGGCTTTCTGTGAGTATTTGTCTTACCTTATTTGGAATTTTGATATGGGGATTAAAAAAACGGATTCGTTCTTTTTATTATATCTCCATCGCATTTTTTTTATTACTCCTCACATGTGTGATCTATGGAATGTTGAAGTTTGGAATTTTGCCTAGTAATTCTTTTCTAGAAGAGATGTTATTTCCGATTGCTTCACTTGCAGATATCACTCTCTTCGCTTTTGCTTTGGCAGATCGAATCCAATTGTTACGGCAGGAAAAAGATCTGGCCCTTGCCCAAGTCACAAGCCTTAGAAGGGAAAGAAAAATTTCACGTGACATTCTCATGCAATCTCTTCCGAAAACAAGTCCCAATGTCAAAAACCTCCAAATCCAAATTTATATCCAACCAATGAAGGATGTAGGAGGAGATTTTTATGAATACCATTCACCGAATCCCTATGAACTAGGGATTGTATTGTGTGATGTATCGGGGCACGGAATCCCAGCATCTCTTATCTCTGCTATGGGAAAAGTTGCTTTCACAACACAAAAGGATTCGATTTCTTCCCCCAAACAGGTATTAGAGGGTATGAACCGAGTTTTGTTTGGGAACTGTTCTCCTCAATATGTGACTGCCTCTTATTTGTACTTGAATAGTTCTACCAAGATTTGGAGATTTGGGAGAGCAGGCCATCCAAGTGCTTTTTTACAAAGGTCGAGTGGTGAAATCATCAAAGTCCACCCGAAGGGAAAAATCATTGGAGTGTTTCCGGAAATCCAAATCGATGAAACCACTTATCCCGTTTTACCAAAAGATCGTATTTTATTATTGAGTGATGGAGTTTTGGAATGTTTTGATCCGAAGGGAAATATGTTCGGTGATACAGGACTCATTGAATTTTTAAAAACCAACCGGGAACTTCCCAATCATTTATTCAAAGGAAAACTCATCCAAACTTTGGAGTCCTTTTCAAATCGAGAAATAAAAGACTGGGAGGACGACCTAACCTTTATTTTTCTGGAATTGGTATGACAAAAAGTTACGAATTATTGGATTCTGGGGACCTTTCCAAATTAGAAATTGTGGGCGGATACAAACTCCAAAGGTCCTCCCCTACTTCCGCCTATGGCAAAGAAACACCTGGGATCTGGAACGACTTACATGCTGTTTACATTAAAAATGATTCTGGCTCAGGGCATTGGAACTTCCAAAAAAAAGTCCCAGAAAGTTTCACGATTCAATTTTCCCATCTTACCTTTAAAATCAAACTCACACCATTTGGGCATATTGGACTCTTCCCCGAACAAGAAACCAACTGGAACCGAATCCGAGAAATCGGGAAAAGAAAACAAGGCCTGGAAGTTTTGAATTTATTTGCGTATTCTGGTGGATCCACTCTCGCTTGCCTTGATGCCGGGATGAGTGTTTGCCATGTAGATGCTTCCAAAGGGATGGTGGATTGGGCGAGAGAAAATGCCAAACTCTCAGGTCTAGATACCAAACCCGTTCGTTGGATCGTAGATGATGTGATGAAATTCATACGTCGCGAAATCAAACGTGGGAAAAAATACCAAGGCCTCATCCTCGACCCGCCAAGTTTCGGTCGTGGTTCCAAAGGAGAGGTTTGGAAAATTGAAGAGAACCTACCCGAACTCATGGATGCACTGATGGAACTCTCCGACAACAAACCTGAATTTGTCATCCTCAGTTGCCATAGCCAAGGGTTTAGTCCCCTCACGTTAGAAAGGATCCTCTCCTCACGGATCAAAACAAAAGGAACATACGAAACAACTGAACTTTATATCCCAGAAACTTCTGGGAAAAAATATCCGGCTGGATTCTGCACCTTTTTCAAACGTTCCTAATCGAGTATTTCTCCAATGAAACCACAAAGGAATTACATCACAAGTTTCTCCAATCCGAAGGTGAAATGGGTAGCAGGCCTCAAAGAAAAACGAAATCGTGATGAAGAAAAAAAATTTTTCATCGAAGGGTATCGGGAAATCAAAAAAGCCATTACGGGAAACCCAAACTCACCGATTCCTTGTTTGCCTGTGAACATCACAAGTTTATTCATTTCCCCTGAATGTTTTTTGGGAGAAAATGAAGAGAGTTTGATAGCATCAATTCGTTGTCCTATCTTTGAACTCCCACGGAAAATTTTTGAAAAAATTTCCTACAGGGATCGTCCGGATGGTCTTATCGCAGTCGCAGAGACTCCAAGCGCCATGGTTCCTTGGAACTCCCTTCAAACCAGTGAAACAAATCCTATCCTCATCATTGAAGGTGTGGAAAAACCTGGAAATCTCGGAACCATCCTACGCACGGCAGAAGGAGCAGGTGTGGGACTTGTGATTGTCACCGATCCAAGGATTGATCTTTTTAATCCAAATGTGGTGAGGGCAAGCACAGGAACAATTTTTACTCTTCCTGTTTACATTGGTGACCTAACAGAAGTTTTAACAGAGTTCAAAAAACAAGGTTACAAACGATATGCCGTCACCCCGGAAGGAAAAACTTTATACACTTCGGTGAACCTAAAAGAAAAGTCAGTTTTTTTATTTGGAAGTGAGCAGTATGGACTTAGCCCACTTGCCAAAGAACTCGCAGATACAACTTTGTATTTGCCTATGTTTGGTGAAGCGGATTCCCTCAATTTGGCTATGTCTTGTGGCATCGTTTTGTATGAATCCATCCGCCAAAGATCCAAATGAAAATTTATTATTCGATCTCAGGCCATGGTTTTGGTCACATCAGTCGTTCTGGAAACATCATTAAACGCTTATTAGATGAAGATTTCATCGAAGAAATCCATCTGGTGAGCACACGCATCGCCTTTATTGATTTCCAACATCCTAAATTAAAATTGAGATCCCTGAAACTAGACGTTGGTATTTCGCAAAAAGATTCTTTATCCATTGATCTACAGGCAACAAAAGAAGAGCTCATTCAGTTTGAAAAAACCAAATCTTCCCTCTTAAAAGAAGAAACAAAATACATCAAAGAAAACAATATCTCTCTCATCCTTACAGATAGTTCTTCTTTTCCCATCACGATTGCTTTGGAAGTGGGAATCCCAAGCATCTATCTTGGTAATTTCACTTGGGATTTTATTTACCGCAATTATGCCAAATCTGATGTGTATTTTGGAAATCTGAGCGACCAATTGGAAGTAGAATACGGGTTTGCAACAGAGGCACTTGTATTCCCTTTCCACTGTCCCATGCCCCATTTTTTAGAACAAACGCAGATTGGTCTTGTGGGACGAAAACCAACGATGCCCAAAACAATGGCTCGAAAGTCCTTTGGGTTCCAAGATGAAATGACCTATATCCTATTGTCCTTTGGTGCCTATGGATTGGAAGGCCATACCCTTCAAACAGACAATTTGCCAAAAAACATCCAACTCGTGGCCTACGGAGTTCCAGGGATTCAAAAAGATGGAATTTTGGTACCGGAAGTTTCACATTATCCCGATTTGGTGGCCGCTTCTGATTTTGTTTGTACAAAGCCTGGGTATGGAATCTTAAGTGAATGTTATTATGCAAACACTCCCATTCTGTACACGGACCGAGGTGACTTTAGCGAATACTTATATTTAGTGAATGCACTCGATTTGTACTTTCGGTCGGCCTATGTTCATTTGGAAAAAATTATTTCTTGTGAATTTGAATCAGTGCTGACAACCATGAGAACTCTTGATCAAATGACTCCAAAATTGGAACTAAAAATAGATGGCGAAGAAGATGTGATCCGTCATTTGTTAGAATATACATAAATGCCAGGTCCTGACTCCTATACTGATCGAATTTTGCAAGATTTAGAAGCATCTGAAAATGGATACTTCCAAATCGAAAATACAAATGGCAAAGCCATATTAAAAATCACTAAACCTGGATCGAAAGGGAAAAAAGTCGAATACAAGGATGTCCTTGCACGAGTGCAACTCTTTGGAGTGGAAGGATACCAAACCGAACACTTAAAAAAAATTGTCCTCATTGCCGATGGGAAACCAGTTGAAATTGGAACTTGGTCCAAAGGGGATCCTGTCCCCTCCTATGCCGACATCAGCATATCCGACGATGGAATGGAAGCAAAAATGGTCCTCCACCCTCCTAAACACGGGGGCCCACTTCTCACCGAACACCAATTACGTGAACAAATTGCTGCGGTGGGAGTGTCAGTTGGGATCATCGATTCTGTCATCCAAAACCAAATCAAAAATCCTGAATTTTTTGTACCCTATGTAATTGCAAAAGGGATTCTACCCGTTCCAGGCAAGGATGGTGAAATCAAAATCTACTTTCGATCGGACAACAAACCACAGTTAGAAGAAGATGAACACGGAAGAATCAATTATAAAAACATTGGTGTCATCCAATCGGTAAAACCAGGTGATCTCATTGCTGAAAAAATCCCTCCAAAAAAAGGAGAGTTTGGGAAAACAGTGACTGGAACCATCCTTCCTTACCAAGAAGAAAAAATCGTAGAATGGATCCTTGGCCCCAATGTCGAACTAAGAGAGGACAAACTGTACGCGAAAATTGCAGGTCGACCCGTTTTGTCTGCCGCTTGGGAAATCAAAGTGGATGAAGTGATCCAATTGGAAGCTGTGGACTATTCAACAGGGAATATCGATTTTCCAGGAACCATCATCGTGGAAGAAAAAATTGGAGATGGGTTTTCTCTCACAACTAGTGGTAGTATCATCATTCGTAACTCAGTAGGAAAGGCCTTCCTCAAGGCAAAAGGGGATATTGTTCTTTCAGGTGGGTTTATGGGACGGGGCGAAGGATACATTGAATCCGAAGGGAATATCTATGCTAAGTTTGTCGAACAAGGAAAACTCACTGCCCAAGGTTCTATTTTTGTCGAAGAGGCGGTAATGCATTCCGAGATTTCTGCCAAAGATTTGATCCGAGTCATGGGAGGCCGCGGAGAAGTGATTGGTGGCACTATCATTGCTGGGAACTCACTCACTTGTGCCAAACTCGGAGCCGTTGTGGAAACCAAAACCAAGGTGGCGATTGGAACCCCACCCGAACTTTTAGATGAACTCAATCGAATGAAAAAAGAGATCTCGGAAAAAGAAATCACTCTTCATAAAGTCCAACTCACTCTTACCAAACTCGTAGAAAAAAGTCAAAAAAAGGAACTGAGCCAAGAAGAAAAGGACACGATCACCAAATTAAAAGATGGGAATGACAAGTTCACAAAAGTACTCGAAACAGAAATCAAACAATTTGAAACAGCACTTGGTTCCTACGAACCAAATCCAGAAGCCTTTGTGGATGTGGAACGAGAAGTTTTCCCAGGAGTGGATTTAAGTTTTGGTGCAGGGAAAAATTACCGAATGGGAATGAGTTCCCTTGTAGGCAAAACTCATTTTTACTTGGGAACCGATGGTTCCATCCAAACCGATCGGAATGTGATTCGAAAAGAAGACGATTTACTCTTCTAACAAAACTCCGTCTTCTTCATCGCGAGAGATTTTTTTTTCGGGTTTGAGATCGGCATCCACTGAATTTGAAATTTCATTCGAACTTTTTTTTCGTTTTTCAAATTTCAATTTTGCCAAATCCGACTTATCAAAGACGAGCCAATGCCTGTTACGAAATCCACCAACTTTTTTAAAGCTAAAACCTTGGCCTTGCAAAACATATGTTGACTGCGGGAAATGATCAAAAGGGATATCAGGAATGTTGGACCAATCAAAATAATTCCCTTGTTCATCGTATGAAATTTCTTTTTGTAATTCACCAAATAAGATTTCGATGGAAGTATCCGTGGACCAAATATAAAACGCAGTCCTTGAATAATGAGAAACAACTGATTTCACAGGATTGTATTTGGAGATCACTAGTAAAATTTGGTTTGGTTTTAATTTTTGTAATCCATCCACCAAATCCAATGCAAACTCTTTCACTTCTTTTTCTTCAAAGATGTATTGGTTGACATCACCGTAAGAACTTTCTTCTCGAAAACGAATGTTTCCTAGTAAATCCAAAACTTTGTCTTCGTTAAGTTCCACGGGATGAGCGAAGGTTTTGGCAACAGAGGATTCTGTTTTAACATTGATCTTATCTCGGTTCACAGTATAAATCGCAAACTCATTACTACGAAAGAGTAATGATCTGGATTTAACACCTGATGCGCAAGAGTTGAAAAGAACCAAAGGAAAGATCAAAACGGAAAAAAGTCGAAAGAGTTTCATATTTGTTTTAAGCCTCTAGAGTATTTTGGAACTCTGGAAATTTAGAAAGATATTCATCCAAAGTCAAAATGGAGAGAATGTGATTGAGTCCCGAAAGTCGAAAGACTGAATTTAAATTTTTATTGAGATTGGTCACAAAAATTTCCACACCACGATTGTGTAAGGCAGAAGATGCTTTGATCACAGCGCCGATTCCACTGGAATCTAAAAATTTCACCGAATGAAAGTCCATGGTCAATTTGCCAAAATTAGAACTTTCGATTGCTTTCTCAAACTCTTGGTAAAATTCACGTGAATTTTCCATCAGGACATCCCTTTGGATGGAGAGTAACAGGTGGTTTTCCTGACGGTGGCTTTGAATCAACATACTTGGATTAACAATACGTTACGATTCTCTTCTTTTGTGTCAAGAAAATCGGGTTTACAAAACTCTTAAGAAATGGGTGCCAAATCCGTCAGATTCATCTCTAAATCGTGAGGATAACCTTCTTTGTCGTTATAAATGACAATTGCCTTATCGCTTTGGATTTCTTTGATTTCCACAGTGGAACCTGTAAAAATGAAAATTCCTTGGTGAAGGAAGGTTTGTTTGGTGAGTTTCGCCTTATCGCCAGGTTTCATTCCCCATCCTCTTTTTTGAGGTAAAGGTCTTTGCCTGCTTTTTTCATCACATCAAAGATGTACATTTGGCTATGGTCCACTCGGGTTCCAATGTCATAGATGGCATCTGTGAAATCAGCATCTTCGATTTTAGCGGACGCAAGTTTGGCAAAACGTAAATCAGCGCCTCGAAAATTGGCGTTCCGTAAATCGGCTCCATTAAAGAAGGAAGCTTTTAAGTTTGCTCCAGAAAAGTTCGCACCGACAAAACTAGAGTTTTGCAGGAAGGCGTTGTGGAGGTCTGCTCCACTAAAATCAACGCCATCCAATTTTTCTTTCTCGAGCATCACACTGGATAATTTTGCATCTCGCAAATGCCCTTGGGTGTGAAGGAGTTCCATGGTTTGTGCTTTGGTGATTCGGTTTTCTTTGGGAACCCCTTGGCCTGATTCATAATCTTCAACTGCTTTTTTGAGAGCAGCCACAGCCGATTCTGGGTAGTTTTTCCTACGTTCTGGAAATTCAAAAAGTGTTTCGAGAGTCTCTGGTGTTAGGTTTTTGAGATCCGTGATGGATTTACCTTTGGCGTATTCAGTTGCCATGGCAAGTGCCACAATCCCAAACCCACAGCCTGTTGTGGTGTAACTGGCGTCTTCTACAACAAGGCTTTCATTTAACTTTAAATAGATGCGGTATCCGTCCCCGCAACCTGTGTTGCGGTAATAGGAGACGACGGTTGCGTCTTCCATCTCACGGTAATTCATCCTTTGGTCGTTGATTTCTTTGTAGCGAGCAAAGTCCATTACTGCCATGAGTGATCTCCTGTTGTAACTTAGACGGTCCGAAAGAGGCAAAAGCCTCTTATTTCATTTTGTATTTTTTCTTGAACTTGTCTACGCGGCCTGTTGTGTCCACGAGTTTGGATTTTCCCGTGAAGAAAGGGTGGCAGTTGGAACAAATTTCCACACTGATGTCCCCGGAAGTGGAACGTGTTTCAATCACAGTACCACAAGCACATTTGATTTTGGCAGCAACGTATTTTGGATGGATGTCAGTTTTCATGGTGGCCCTTTTAGTTCGTATTCATGCTGGCGAGGAATTGGTCGTTTGTCTTCGCGCCACGCATTTTTTCAATCAATAGTTCCATACTTTCGGTGATACTCATAGGAGAAAGTACTTTTCGGAGGATAAAGACACGAGTGAGCGTATCTTGTGGGAGGAGGAGTTCTTCCTTCCTGGTCCCTGAGCGGTTGATGTCGATGGCAGGGAAAATTCGTTTGTCCGCGAGTTTTCGGTCCAAATGGATTTCCATATTTCCCGTTCCCTTAAATTCCTCAAAAATCACTTCGTCCATTCTAGACCCTGTGTCAATGAGGGCTGTTGCAATGATGGTAAGAGACCCACCCTCTTCGATATTCCTTGCGGCACCAAAAAATCGTTTTGGTTTGTGGAGGGCATTGGAGTCCACACCACCAGAAAGGATCTTTCCTGAAGTCGGAACCACTTGGTTGTATGCACGGGCAAGCCTTGTGATGGAATCGAGGAGGATGACCACATCCTTTCCATGTTCCACGAGTCGTTTTGCTTTTTCAATGACCATCTCAGCAACTTGGACGTGGCGTTGTGCTGGTTCATCAAACGTAGAACTCACAACTTCACCTTTTACATGACGCGCCATGTCGGTTACTTCTTCAGGACGTTCATCAATGAGTAAAACGATGAGAAAAATTTCTGGGTGGTTCCTTGTTATCGCATTGGCAATGGATTGCATGAGAACTGTTTTCCCAGTTCTCGGTGGCGCCACAATGAGTGCCCTTTGTCCCTTTCCAATCGGGCACATAAGATCAATCACTCGAGTGTCCAGATGGCTTGGATCAAACTCCATATTGATCCTTTCGCTTGGGTAAAGTGGTGTTAGGTTATCAAATAAATTTCTTTTTTGTGCAACTTCCACTGGGAAACCATTGATGGATTCCACACGTAACATTGCAAAAAATCGTTCTGCTTCTTTGGGAGGACGAATAAGGCCTGTTACCGTATCCCCTGTGCGAAGGCCAAACAATTTGATTTGAGAAGGAGAAACATAAATATCATCCGGACCTGGCACATAATTGTAGTCAGGTGAACGAAGGAAACCATATCCATCAGGAAGCCTTTCCATGACTCCCGCTGCGTGCACTTGACCATCTTTTTCGGTTTGCGCTTGGAGGAGTGCAAACATCAAGTTTTGTTTTTTCAAACCATGAGTGTTCTCTACTCCCAAACCTTTCGCGAGGTCTGCCAGTTCGTTGATGTTTTTTTTCTTGAGTTCGACTAAATCAAGTGGAGGAGGAATAGGACCTTCGTATCGGTTCTTTTTCTTTTTAAACTGTTTCGGTGGCTCTTGGGCATCGTCTTGGTCCATGATGCCGTTTGTGTATTCAGTTGGTTCTTCAGGGGGATTGACTTGGATTTCTTCTTGTTTGCGTGATGCCATAGATTGTTCTACATTGATTTGTTAGAGTATTTGATAAAATTCGGGAAACCATTTGTGCAAGTTATGTATGCAAGTGAAACAGCGAAGTGCGGAGGTGTTTTCTCAAACGGTAATGAAAAACTTCTTTTCCTGAGCGTTTTCGTCAACGTCTTTTTTTTGCCTTTTTACTAGGTTTCCCAGTGTTTTGAGTTCCTTTCTTCGCTTTTACTTGTTTTTTCTCAGTGGGAGTCGTTTGTTTTGCTGATTTAACTGGTTTTTGTTGTGTATTTTTGGATTTCTTCTTTGGCAAACTTGATTGTTTTTTGCTTTGTCCCTTTTTTGGAAGTGGTTTTTTTTCGGGAGCTACCTGTTTTTCTGATCGTTTTCTAGGGATGACCACTCTTTCCTTTTGGTTGTTTTGGAACCTTTCTGCCAAATTCAAAAAACGGATTCTGTTTTGTAAGGTGGTTCTCGGGATTCCGAGCTCACTTGCCGCATGGGAAATATTTTGAGAATTCCTTTGTAAGGATTTGTGGATGTAGTGCGCTTCCATTTCTGCAAGAACGGTTTCTAATGGCAATTTGGAATGGAAGGCCAAATCCAAATCAGGGAATTCTGACTTACCTTTTCCATTCCCAAACCCACCCACACTCGTTGCAAAATGGTATAAAAACCCAACCACTTTCTTCTCTTTTTTTAATGTGATGATCCGCACTTGTGATTGTAAGTCTGGTAACATCGTTGTTAATACATTGGTATCGGCTTCTTTCCCCATACTCAAATCATGTTCTTTGAGATACGAAGCAAGTACTTCCCGATTTAGGTTGTGTAAATACTTTTCAGCTGTTTCAATCGAATCACCAAACAGTGATTTTGTGAGAATACCATTTTCAAAACTTTCATTATAAAATATAGTACCACCGGTCACATCCGTGGCAATCAGTCCATCCGGGAAATGGGATAAGATGAGTTCCATAAACCACTGGACGGAATCCAAATTTTCTTTTTTTTTCTCTAGTTTGGATTCGATTGAATCCAGTTTTGGATCGCGAATTTGTTTGGATTCTAATTTGGTAAAGGCCGCAAGGAATCTTGGTTTGTCCCAAGTTTCTTTTTTTTCTCCATCGAGCCCAATCACTGGGATGAGAGATGTTTCCTTAAAGTATAAAATAACAGATTCGTTTAGTTCTGTTTCCAAAATATCGATTGGGATTTGATCCAAATCTTCTCGTTCTTTTCCAAGATCCGACAATTCACGATGGACTCGGTCTTTAGAAAGTAAACCGACAAGATCTCCCTTCTCGTTTGTCACGGGAATATGAGTGGCTCTTGTGAGCAAAAAATGACGATAAAGTGATTCAAACTTCACTAAGCAGTCATTTTTTGAAATTTGGTGTGAATGAAAATGAAAAAATTTTTAGTTTTCTTGGATGGAGTTTTGCTTTTGTTTGTGGAGTCCCATCCAAATGGGTTGTACCCAAACCGCATCGGCAGTTTGGTACATTTCCGGGATTTCCGATTTTTGTGAACGTAAGGACAGAAGGCTGTAAACTAGCGAACGTTTGTATGTATGCAAGGACAGTTGGTAATTCCCGGACAAATAATATTCTTTTGCATGGTCTTTTTCGCTTTTTGCCATCACTAAGTAACGTTGGATTTTTTCTTTTGTATCCCACTCGAGTTTGGTTCCGGATCGTTCTTCCGATTCCATTTGGATCCATATCCCCATGGCTTTTTGGTAGAGTCCACTTGCATGTTCTTCCATGGGAATACAGAGTTTTCTTTGGGTGACAAGGATTTCGCCTTCGGCGAGTGTTAATACTTTTTCAATCTCAGCACGTTTTCCGACACGGTAGGTTTCTTCGACCTGGTCACGCATCACCTCAATCGAAGTTTTACCAACTTCAGGTTCCAGTTTCAGCTGTTCTTTGATGTCGAGGACAAGTGTGATCTTTCCATCCAATTGTTTTTTACGTTCCCTGTAAGACATTGTGCTTTTGGCGACAATTCCTAGAGAGAAACATAGAACGATCACAGCTGCCAGGTATTTCATCTTATTTTTTCTTTTCTTCTGGATAGATGGCTTTTCCATTTTCATCAAATTTTGGAGTTGGTGGAACTGACTCACGTCTTGCCCCTTCCGTCTCTTTGATTTGTGCATTGGCTTCAAGTAGTAGATCTAACTTTTTAGAAGTGATGAATCCATAATTATCATCATGTTGTTCAAGTAAATCAAGTGGTTTGGCATCCGGGTTCCCTGGAGGCACAACCGTCCTTTCCATCCGTTTGTTTTCAATGAAGTTAATGAGTGTGTCTCTCACCTTCTCGTAGTTACGTTGTTTTTCTTCGTTACGAGCTTCTTTTAAATCTTCATTGGATCTGTATTGATATTCCGGTTTGTCCTCGTCTGGTGTTTTGCTATAAATCATCGCAAGGATGGCAAAACGTTTTGCACGGCGGAGTGTTAAAATCCCTTCTTTGTAGAGCGTGAGTTTATAACGGTATTGGTGAGGGCTGGAATTGAGACCGGTTGTATAAAGGTCTTCCGAAGATCGAAGGTCACGAAAACCTAAACGTAACAATGCTTTTGCGTTGCTATCATTCGACCTAATGATGGTAGGAGCCGCTGCTTCGAGGAGAGCTCTTGCATCTTCAATGTATTTTTGTAATACGATTTCAAAGATGTTTTTGAGTTCTCCTTGGGCTTGTCTGAGTTGGCGGAACCCATACACATAGTTACTTTGTAAGTACCACATGTTCCCACTAAAGTCTGATTGGTTTGCAGCTTTTAGGAGTTTGAAATAATCAAAATCCAAGTTCTTTTTGGAAGGATCTTGGGGAGGAGTTTCGGCTCCTGGCTGTGCAGTGGTTTGTGCTTCTTCTTGTGAAGGAGCCAAATTGCTGAGGGCCACATTGATAAAATTTAAGTTTTCTTTGTTTTCAAAGATTAAAATCCCCCAGATTCGTTTGTTCTGGAGACACTGCGTTGATGTGTGAGATATGACCCACAACCATTGCAAAAAAGAGGATGAATTTCCATTTTCCCATAGCTCTACCTTGTTTTATATATCGGAGCTATGGAAAAAACCAGGACTAAATTTTACATTTTTTGGATGCGTTCGATGGCAGAAATGACATCTTCCCGTTTTCCGAAGGCAGAAAGCCGGAAATACCCTTCTCCCGCCGGTCCAAAACCAGATCCAGGGGTACCGACCACTTGTGCGGTTCCCAACAATTCATCAAAAAATTCCCAGGATTTCAAACCTCGGGGGGTTTTTAGCCAAATGTATGGAGCGTTTGTTCCCCCAAAGACAGTGTAACCTGCCTTGACCAACCCTTCGCGGATGAGTTTGGCATTTTCCATATAATAGGAAATTTGTTCTTTGATCTCCACTTGGCCTTGGGCTGAAAAAACAGCCTCCGCTCCTTTTTGTGTGATGTAGGAGACTCCATTGAACTTCGTTGTGTGACGGCGGTTCCAGAGAGAATTAAAACTCACCTCTTCTCCCGATTTGGTTTTTCCTTTGAGATCTTTTGGGATCACTAGGTAGGCACATCGTGTTCCTGTAAACCCTGCCGTTTTGGAAAAGGAACGAAATTCCATTGCGACTTCTTTGGCACCTGGGATTTCATAAATGGATTTTGGAATTTCAGGGTCTTGGATAAAGGATTCGTAGGCCGAATCATAAAGGATGATACTTCCCATTTTTTTGGCATAGTTCACCCATTCTGTCAGACGCGCTTTCGTTGCCACCATCCCTGTTGGGTTATTGGGGTAACAAAGGTAAATGATGTCTGCTTTTTCTTTTGGGAAATCCGGTTCAAAATTGTTTTCTTCCGTTGCAGGCATGTAAACGATATTTGCATAACGCCCGTCAGGCCCCACTTCTCCAGTTCTTCCTGCCATCACGTTCGTATCGACATACACTGGGTAGACTGGATCCACAACGGCAATTTTACTATCAAGAGAAAAGATTTCCTGGATATTCCCACAGTCACATTTGGAACCATCGGAAACGAACACTTCGTCTTCTGCAATTTGAACGCCACGTGCTGTGTAATCGTGAGCGATGATCTTTTGGATGAGAAAACTATAACCTTGTTCAGGTCCATACCCATGGAAACCACCAGCACTTCCCATTTCTTTGGCCGCATCCACCATTGCATTCACAATCGTAGGTGCGAGTGGAAGGGTCACGTCCCCGATTCCAAGTCGGATGATCTTAGCATTTTGGTTGGCATCGGAATACGCTTTTACCCTTCTTCCGATTTCAGGGAATAGGTATCCCGCTTTTAATTTTAAATAGTTTTCATTTATCTGAGTCATTTTCTTCTTTTGTTTCCTCTATGAGTTTTCTCGATCTAAATCCTTCATGATACCCGTGTTCGTATAACACATCTTCTTCGCCCCATGTCCAACAGTAAAAACCATTGCCATGATCAAAGTCTACAAGCCACAAACCTTTGACATCAATTTTAAGATTTAGAATTTCATTTGTCCAATGTTTGATCACATCCCCAATTTCTTCTTCTTTGGATTCGAGTATGTTTTCGGGGAGCATTTTATTACGAACATCATCTGCAAGCACACTGGCTTTCAGATAATATTCCTTGGTAATGTCTCGCACGAGTGGAAGGACTTCTCTTGCTTCTTCCAAAGTCCAAATTTTTTTAGTCAAAATTCACTCCAAGGCTCAGACAAAGTAATGCCATTCGCACCACAACGCCATACTTCGCCTGACGAAAGTAAGCTGCATTAGGCAAATCATCCACATCAGTGGATAGTTCGTTCACGCGTGGCAGTGGGTGGAGGATGGTTGTGTCTTTTTTGGAAGCAAGGACCAGTTCCTTATTCACCTTATAAATATCTTTTAGTTTTTCATACTCCCTGTGGTCAGGGAACCTTTCTTCTTGGATCCTTGTGACATAGGCAACATCCGCATCCCAAATTGCTTTGATGTCAGTGGTTTCCTCCCATGTCATTGGAAATCCTTCTAAGTTCTTTTTGTACTTTTCGGGGAGTCTTAGCTCTTCGGGACTAATGAGATACAAATGCACTGGGTAATGTCTGAGGAGATTGATGAGAGAATGAATGGTTCGCCCATACTTCAGATCCCCAATAAAGGCAATGTTCAGTCCATCGATCTTTCCTTTTTCAGAAACAATCGTATACAAATCGAGGAGAGCTTGTGTGGGGTGTTGGCCTGCTCCGTCACCTGCATTGATCACGGGGATGTTCACTGCCCCTGCTGCAATCCGAGACGAACCTTCCACTGGGTGGCGGATGACGGCAATGTCGCAATAGGCTTCGATCATTTTCATCGTATCATACAAAGTTTCCCCTTTGGAGATGGAAGAAAACTGGAAACCGACCGTGGAGATAAGCCTACCCCCAAGCCTTTCCATGGCGGCTTCAAAACTCATCCGAGTGCGGGTGCTGGCTTCAAAAAAGAGGGAAGCCAGGAGTTTTCCATGAAGGATTCCAAAGGCCTTTCCCGATTCATGCAAGGCATTCATTCGGTTTGTTTTTGTTATGAGGTAATTGAGGTCGTCTTTGGAAAATTGTAAGGTGTCTAAGATGTTTTTATGGGAGTATGCGTACATAAGGCGGAAATCTTTTCTCTAGGGTTTTTGGTATCGAATAAATCGAAAACATATTTTTTGGTATTTATGGTCGAGACAATTCAGAACAAACTCCGGGATATGGAACTTGTCACCCAACACTTGGTCCAACCAGACGATTTAAACTACCACAACAATCTTTTTGGGGGGAAAATGCTCTCCTGGATTGATGAGGGAATGGCAATGTATGTCATGAACAAAATCCGGTACACAAACATTGTGACCATGAGTATGGACAATGTGGTGTTTCGCTCGCCGGCTCGGGCGGGTGACATCATCCAAATCTATGGAAAAATCGTAAAATACGGAAAATCTTCCATCACCTCACGAACCCTTGCCATCACAAACCACCCCCAAACGGGAAAGATGTCTGCCGTGATTGAAAGTGACATCACCTACGTGTGTTTAGGTGAGAATGGAAAACCCACAGCCTATTTCCGTAACTTTACCCCTCCCACTTAGGGAAGAGGGTTTGCGAATGGCCAAGTAAATTCAGAATCCTCCCTGCAATGAAATCACCCAGATCATCCAATGTTTTTGGCATTTGGTAAAACCCAGGAGATGCAGGTAGGAGGATGGCACCCGCTTCATCCAAAGCCAACATATTGCGGAGGTGGATGCGGTTATAGGGAGTTTCTCTTGGCACAACAATGAGGCGCCTTCTTTCTTTGAGTGTCACATCGGCCGCACGTTCAATTAAATTTTCCGTAAGACCTGCTGACATCGAAGCCACAGTTTTCATGCTACAAGGAATCACAACCATGGCATCCCAAACATTGGAACCACTGGCAATGTCTGATCCAATATCCAAAAAATTGCGCACATGGAATTTGTGTTTGGGTTTTACCTTCCACTTCTCTTCCACAAACAATAAAATGTCTTCAGTAGTTTTGACACTGGTTTCATACTCTTCTGAAAAAATGCGAAGTGAGGCAGGACTTGCTGTGATATAGGTTTCACCTTCGATCGAAAACAAAGCCTTTAAAAATCTTGCGGCATAAATGCTTCCACTCGCCCCAGCAAGACCCACAACGAGTTTCATCGAAAACTGATCCCTGAAGAAATTTTAAGTAAAAACTCATTCCATTTGTCAAAGAGAATGGCTAAAAATAAAACCACACTGATCCAGGAATTGATTTGGTAAAAAATGAGAGGTAGGTCTTTTGATTTGTATTGGTAAGAAATTTTGTGTTCATACATAACCAAAATTCCAATCACAGAAAGGATGAGAAAATACATAAACCCAAGTTCGGCACTGATCCCAGCAAAGATAAAAAACACAAAAGACAAACTGTGTAACACCACGGCAATGATTCGTGATTTGGTTTCTCCGAGTTTTGCGGGAATGCTGTGGAGGTTTTCTTTGGCATCAAAGTCCATGTCTTGGATCGCATATAACACGTCAAAGGCGGCAATATGAAACAATAGTCCCAAAGAAAATAAAATGGGAACTAGGCTAATGGTTTCAGTAATGGCAATCCAAGCACCAAGTGGGGCAAGGGAGATGGCAAAACCCAAAACCAAGTGACAAAACAAAGTGAATCGTTTGGTCAGCGAATACAAAAAAAGGATGAAAAGAGCAGGGAAAGAAAGTAAAAACGCCAGTTTGTTTACAAAGAAACTAGCAAAGATAAAGATAAAGGACGATAACCCAATGAAAAGAAGGGCCGATAGTTTTGAAATTTTCCCTGCAGGAATTTCACGATTTTGGGTGCGTGGGTTTTTTTCATCAATTTCAGAGTCTACGTAGCGGTTAAACCCCATCGCGGCACTCCGAGCACTCACCATACAAACAAGGATAAGTGCACCAATCCGAAGCAGGTCACCCGTATCCAGACTAGACTCTAAGTATGCGAGAACAAAACTAATCCCAGCAAAGGGCAGAGCAAAGAGTGTATGGGAAAATTTAACCATTTTAGCGTAGAGAAAAAGATTTTTGAAGAAGTTCATGGCATCCTTTCTGCCCTTAGTTTAGACAGGCCGTAGGTTTTTTGGTTCATTCTGTTTCGAATTCTTCCGTTCTTAGAACCAAGGTCACAAAATATGAATATCCGTCTTTCCTTTCTTGGAAGATTCTCCCTGTCGATTTTGACAATTGGATTATTTCTTTCCGTTTCAATGGTTTTTGCTCACGAAAGTTTGGAAGACAGACCCCTTCGTTTCTTTTTCCACTGCGGAAAAGACCTATTCACGAAAATGGATGAGGAAGGACGCGGGGGACTCAGTGCCCTCCTTGGGTTTGTGGAGAGGGAGAAAATGGATTTGGACTTAAAACGTGGAAAAGGGTACATGTTGTATCCTTTTGGCAAAAAAGACAAACCATTGGAATTTCCATTTGATGGATTCCATTTATCCAAAACCATAGAGATGGAACATGGGCCCGTCAAACTAGGTTTAGGTTCTATAGAAGGACTCATTACTGCCAAAAACACTGAGGAATTAGATGGTTGGATTGTTTATGTGGGTCCAGATGAAGAAACCAAAATCCCCCTCATCCCTTGGCAAAACCACCCGGATCTTCCCATCTTTTTACTCGTCGAAAAAAAACCACAAGCAAGGTTTCGTTACCTTTCCAATGTGCACCAAATTGAATGCCCAAAAGACTATGGAAGGCTTGGTACACTCAATTTGTTTTTTAGGAAACGAAACTTGATTCGAATGGATTATAAACTGGAATCCATCAATCTCACGGACCGCAATCGTTCTTGGAAACAAAGAAAGGAATCAGAAACAGAAGAAGGTTTGGAACAACCTATTCCGAATAAGAAGGACATAGGGAAGAAAGAGGGCAATCCGAACAAAATGTACGGCGAGCCTGGCAATACTTCCGACCGAGAAATATTAGGTAAAGAGATAGGTTTCGGCAAATTTCCTTAGGAGTGATCTTCATCATTTCCCGTTCGATTTGAATGGGATCCGTTTTTTTGGTAAACCCGAGGCGTTTTGTGAGCCGTTTCACATGGGTATCCACCACAAATCCTTCCACCACTCCATAAATTTCAGCAAGCACCACATTGGCGGTTTTTCTCCCGAACCCAGGGAGCCGAATCGCCTCCTCCATTGTCTTTGGAAGTTCCCCACCAAATTCAGAAAGAACCATCCTCGCAAACCCTTGGATGCTTTTGGCTTTGTTTTTATAAAACCCAGTGGAGAAAATTTTCGTTTCAATCGCAGAAAGAGGGGCTTTCGCAAAGGACTCGAGGGTAGGAAATGCAAGAAAGAGTTCAGGTGTGACTTGGTTCACACGTTCGTCCGTACACTGTGCACTGAGGATGACAGCGATGGCAAGCTCGTATGGTATAGAAAATGTAAGGGGGGTTTCTACGACACCGAACTCCGCCTCCAAGAGACGGTAGACTTCGGTGATTTTTGGTGTTTTTTTGGATCGTTTCAATCCACAAACAAACTTAAATCTGAAATTTAAGCAGTTGCTACTGGTTGTGCTTTGGGAGTGATTCCTACGTATTTTTTAGGAGTGATCGCAGTGATGTCACCGCCGTGGTCTTTGATTGCCACTTTCAAACCTTTTTTACGAAGGGTTCGTAAAGCACGTGTAGAAATCTTCACGCGAACCCAACGGTTCTCGTCTTCCAAAAAGATTTTTTTTGTGATCACATTCACCTTCCAGATACGGCGGTTCTTTTTATGAGAATGGGATACGTTGTTCCCTGCCGTTGTTCCTTTTCCGGTTACTACACATGTTCTAGCCATAATTATTACCTTGTTTCGCTATGTTTTTGTACCCTCAGAATGGGTCAATTCGAAACGAATCTTTTCCTGAAAGAATCGGAGCGCCTCGATGGGTGAATCCGCATAACCAAATAAATGGAGATCCTCTTCCGAGATGAGACGCATCTCCGCTAATTTTTTGAAATTGATGACCTCTGACCAAAATTTTTTCCCATATAGGAGAATGGGGATCGGACTTTTTTTCCCTGTTTGGACGAGAGTTAAGGTTTCAAACAACTCATCAAAGGTTCCGAACCCACCAGGGAAGGCAATCATGCCACGACAGGTCTTCATAAACCAAAGTTTCCGCATAAAAAAATAATGAAACTCAAATGTCAGCTCTGGGTTCACATACGGGTTTGGGTTTTGTTCATGCGGAAGCACGATGTTCAGAGCCACCGATTTGGACCCGGCTTCTTTGGCACCGCGGTTCCCCGCTTCCATGATCCCAGGCCCTCCACCCGTACAGATATGCAAATTACGATCGGGGATCTCTTGTTTTAAAACATCGGCCCACTCACTGATCAAACGTGAGACCTCCCTTGCTTCTTCATAATACTGGCTCAGTTCATTCAGAGGGGAATAACCTCCGACTTTTTTCGCTTCGGGGGAAGGAATCCTGGCTGATCCAAAGACAACGATGGTGTCCGTGATCCCGTGCGCTTTCAGTTCTGCCTTGGGGTGGAGGTATTCCGAAAGGATCCGAATGGGACCTGCCTCATTTCCCCATAAAAAACTTTGATTCTCAAAGGCTAAATCTTTCATCTTGTTATCATAGATCGACCGATTGGTACTAAAAATGCGGAAATTCCAAAAAACTTACGAACTCACTGTTTCCTTAGAACATCTCCCTATCCAGGAAACAAAATTACAACAAATGGTATTGGAATGGGAAGAATTTGGATTCCCTTTTTGGAATCCCTTCCAAGTATTCGATTGGAAAACAAAACCAGAACCACTCTCTCATTCTTCGTTCTCGTTTGTTTTATTCCAAAACTTAACTTTCTTAGAATCGATCACATACTATCTCTTCCCAACATGGTTTACAAAACAGAAGTTAAATCACCTAACAAATATTTTACGGGAAAAATTAGGCATTGGAACTAGGCCGATCCAAAATCCAAGTATTTTGAAAACCATCACGAGGTGGTGGAAAGAACCTGTGAAATTGTACTTAGGGAATTTGGAAATAGTGCAAACAAGGATGGAAATGTCGGGAATTCAAAACCCAACAGGGTTTCGGCACATTCAATTCCATTCAGGGGAATCACAAATTTTATTTCGGATAGGATACCTAAAGGCCATCCAATACCGCTTCTCACTCAAAAAATTCAAAGCCCCGTTTCCGAAACTTGCTGAGTGTTACATCAAAACAAGAGACAGTCACATGGACAAAAGTTTCGGTAGAGTGTACGATAGTTTTTTAGGATACCTACTCGAGACTACTAGCGACGAATACTTGTTAGAGTATTTTGGACTTAGACCATTGGTTCCAAATTCCATTCGAGAACTCATTCCCATCGAAATCTGGAACCAAACAACTCCACTACAAAATTCAGATTGGGTATTAACCAATCTGAACGCAGAAGAACTTCAGTTTAGGACTGTCTACCAGGTTTCCACTTTTTCGCCGCATCATCTAAAATAACAAATCGTGAATTTTTACCGATGACAACCTCATTGATCTTTTGGTCTTGTAAGGCTCGGTAAACAGAAGTTCGACTCGTGTTTTTTTTCTCAGCGAAATATTTGATCTCCAAAAGGTTTTTACTAATTTGTTTACAAGTATTCACTAGGGCATCTGACATTGGGGGACTATCCTCTTTTTTTTTGTTAGACAGTCTGTTCGATAAAGAGATGGATTTTTTTTAGAATTGATCCAACCGAATCGAAAATTGAATTCTTTTGACAGAATGCGGAGCGATCATATTAGGATTAGCACCAGGGAAGTGTAAAAAATTCCCAGTACTTGTCATCGGTTCAATCGCGATGGACCGACGGTCTTGTGGGGTGTACACTTGGTAAAAATTGCCACCGGAGATCAGTAGTTTTTCTTTTTTGTTCATCGAAAAGAGGCCAATGTAGGGAATTTCATTTCCTTTGGAAACATAGAGATCATCCAAATTTTTTCCCATGAGTGGAATTTCTCCATGGAGCAATAATTCGTCATCTAACACACGTTCTGGCAAAAGATAATCTCCTAGTTTGATTTGGTGAAAACCAGATCCTATGAGAAATAAATCATCAATACTTTCCTCCTCGTTCCAACGAAAGTAAGGATGGATCCCTAAAGCAAAAGGGAATTCGACGTCGGAAGTATTCCCAAGTTCATAGATGATTTTGAGTTCGGATGGGAAAAGTTGGTATGTTTCTTTGACTTCAATTTTGGAAAGTAAGGTCCCTTCCCAGGCTTTTGGAATCTCCATCGAAAAACTCACGAATGACTCATTCTCCCCTTGTTTCTCCTCGGAGACAGTCCTTGGCAAATTGTGGAATAAACCGTGGAGTGGGATCCCGTTCCCGTCTGTCAGCCAATGCGTGCTCGGGTAAAACGGCTCCCGTGCCCATGGATTCGGCTCCAAACGGTTCACCCAAGGGAACATCAAAAACGAACCAGAAGCAAAAAAGGGATCGGGTGGTTTATGCCCTGCCACAACGGAGACACTGGACCCGTCAACAGGGGAAAGGAGGGACAAATGCAACCATTGCCCACCGCCTGTGGGTTCTGTCTCAAACCTTGAGAATTTAGTTTTCAGTTGGTGCAAGATTTATCTCCCAAAAATGATTGAAGTCAGAGTTTGCCATCTTAGAAAGGTTTGTATGCCTTTAAGAAAGTTTGGTCTTATCCGTTCCGTCGTTCTTCTTTCGGTTCTTTTTACAGAATCATGTGTCATTGGGAATAGTATGAATCTTTTCCCTCCAACCGCAAAGTCTGAATTCGAAGAGAAACTCATCGCAGGAAAGGATCAAGAAAAAATCGTAATTATCTCCATCGAAGGGATGATTTCTGACGAAGGAAAAGAAGCCTTTTTTGGCCCCTCTTCCGATTCCATGGTCGTCCGAGTGAAAGAATCTTTGAAACGTGCCGAACGGGACCCTGATGTCAAAGGTGTGATTTTAAAAATCAACTCACCTGGCGGAACGGTCACTGCGAGCGATATCATTTACCAAGAGATCAAAAAATTCAAAGAAAGAAAAGGGATCCCTGTTTTTGCAGGTTTTATGGACACGGCTGCCAGTGGTGCTTATTACATCGCCATGGCGACGGATTCGATCGGTGCTCACCCAACGACTGTTACAGGATCGGTGGGAGTCATCATGTCTGGGATCAATGTCAAAGAAGGATTGGATAAAATTGGAATCAAAGACCAATCCTTTACTTCTGGTCCAAACAAAGCACTTGGTTCACCGACAACGGAAATGACTGCGGAACAAAGAAAAATTTTACAATCCATCATTGATAGTTTGTATTCCCGATTTTTTGAAGTGGTCAAAAAAGGTCGCCCCAAAGTTTCCGAAGCAAGACTCAAGGAAATTTGTGATGGAAGGATCTTTACGGCAGAACAAGCGCAAAAAGAAGGGATGATCGATTTTATCGGATACTTTGATAATTTTGTAATCGAACTCATGAAACACCCGAAGTATGAAGGAAACCCACAAGGTTCACCACGAATTGTGACTTACCAAAGAGGGAAAGTTCCTGTCGAAAATATCTACCAAGCAACAGATGTGAAAGGGAACCCAATTTCATTTGGAATCGCAGATAAACTTCTAGGAACAGGAACGAACGCGAAGTTTTTATATCTCTGGGATATCTAGTTTTTAAGGTTACCTAATTCATGTTATTCAATTCGATTCCGTATTTAATTTTATTTGCTCTCACATATTTGATCTATTGGAACATTCCACAGAAGGGAAGAAAACCCCTTCTTGTGGTTTCATCCCTTATTTTTTATGCCTATTTCAGTTTCCCTTTTTTATTCCACTTCCTTCTCGTCATTCTCATCAACTATGGGTTTAGCGAATGGATGTTTCGGAAAAAAGACAAGGGAGAAAAACACGACAATGTCCTTTATACCATTGTCATCTTAAACGTTCTCAACTTAGCTTTTTTTAAGTATTTTTACTTCATCACAGATTCTTTGTTTTCCTTAACTGGGTATCCTAGTTTTAAAGAGATTTCAGGTTCTTGGAGTATCTTTTTACCACTAGCCATCAGTTTTTATACCTTCCAAATCATTGCCGTCCAAGTGGATATCCACCGAGGGATCATTGAGAAACGTATGTCCACTGTGGATTACTTTTTATTCATCCTCTTTTTCCCACAGCTGATTGCAGGGCCGATCATGAGGTCTCAGGATTTCCTACCGCAACTTGACCACCCAACGATTGACCCTGACCGAATGAAAAAAGGAATTTTTCTCATCATTGGTGGATTGTTTAAGAAGGTGATCATTGCAGAAAACATCGCTCCCATCATCTCTCCTTTGTATATGGATCCAGGGAAGTATGATAGTTTTTCCATTTTTTTTAGCGTACTTGCCTTTGCGATCCAAGTCTATTGTGACTTTTCTGGTTATACGGATATGGCGCGGGGCTCAGCCAATTTATTAGGTTATGAAATTCCGGAAAACTTCCAAGGACCGTTTTTTTCTCAGTCGTTCCGTGAACTTTGGAGCCGATGGCACATCACCTTATCTTCATGGTTACGAGACTACATCTACATCCCATTAGGTGGGAGTAAAGGTTCCATTTTTCGATCTAATTTAAATTCATTCATCACCATGTGCCTGGGAGGTCTATGGCATGGAGCCAATTGGGCCTTTGTCCTTTGGGGGGCCTACCTGGGAGCACTCATTTGGATCGAACGATCCTTGTATTTACACCGAGGGAAAAAGAAATTTATCCCTGATACCTTTCCATTGGCGGGGATCATTCGCACCATTGTGATTTTCATTATCTTCACATTCTCTGGGGTATTTTTCCGGGCAGCCGCACGTGGGGCAGAATCCTTAAATGTAGCGTATGAAATCTTCAAAGGAGTACTGACCCTTCGGAACACGGGGGATACTCTCGCTCGTGTCGACGAACTCCCTACTTTCATAGCACTGGGGTTGATGTTCAATTGGTTCCAATACTCACCTCTTGTGTATGAAAAACTAAAACCTTTCCAAAATATATTACTCCCCATTCTATCAGTTGTGATTTTACTCCTTTTAGGAATCTTTGGGGATGGTGGGCAAGATTTTATCTACTTCCAGTTCTAAACTAAATTCCATCAGAGAAACTCACTCCTCAAACAACCAAAAGAAGACGACCCTACTTCTTTTGGTTTTGTCTTTTTGCCTCTCCTGTTTTTGTACCCCAAAACTGGGATGGATTCGAACACTTCCATCTGATTTTCCAAGAGATTCGAAGTTACCGTTAGGAAACTATGAGAGACCTACGGAAAAAAAATCTGCCATGGGATCCAAAACCTTTCAATTGGTTTGGTCGGAAACCATCCATATCCTTACCGATCAAAAATTTAAAAAAGTTTGGAGAGAATGGCGGGTGTATGATGATCATATCTTGTTTCGCCAAATCATTGGGAAAGGTGAGTTTGAAAAATCGAATGATTGGGTTTTATTTTCCACAAAGGAATTGAATACAAAGGAATGCCAAGTTCCCCTCACCCCAAAGCAGAAAACAAAACACCTCACCAAACGAATTCCTTGTGAAACATTTACTTTGGATGAAACAAAAAAATTCCACCACAACTTACTGTATGATTATGACGGTCATTCCTTATATCCTCTCCAATATGAATCAGGATACGTAGAAGCTAATTTTGGAATTGCTTGGGAATCGGATCTAGCGTATCAAAAAACGAAACTATTCGAAATTGCTAAATTGAAGTATGGAAAAAAAGAATTCCAACCCCACGTGTATCATCACGTGAAGTTGGATTGATTCGAAGAAGAATCAAAAAAAGGGTAACCATCTCTAGAAAGAATCATAACAATATGGATTTTGGATTATCGAACGGCAACCACAGCACATGCCTTTGCAAATTCTTTTGATTCCAATTCTGCTTTTTGTTCAAATTTTGCAATTCCGTGTTCACGAAATGCATCACTTGCTTTCTTCGCATACAGGGAGGCTTCGCAGAAGTTACCAGCCTTTGAATAAGCTTGGCTTGCTAGGTATTGGATGGATGCAAAACTTTTGTGAGTTTTCATTCCAATCGCTTCACGGATTTTGATGGCTCGGTCATAATGAGTGGATGCCAAATCAAACTCTCCCATTCCTTCCTCTTCGTTCGCCATTTTGACGAGTTCATTGGAAATGGCAGCCAAAGTTTCGTTATCGTACTGGCCAATGAGGGAAGAAACATCATCATTTAAATAAGAAGACTCACCTGCTTTCACAGAGAAGTTGATAGCCAAAAGGATGATGGTTAAGAGTAGTTTTTTCATATTCCCTCCGAACGAACCGTTCAGTAGAATAGATGCAACTATCGTGCCAAAAGCATATTGGGCTTAAAACCCCAGAGAATGGCGATCCTCGAATGGGAATGGCCCCTTGGGTTGAGAAAAATGCTTAAAATTTACACAGAATGACTTGTTTCGAAGGAATTGGTTCCCATCCGTGAGAGATGGGGAATGAGATGCCGATTTGCACCGGGGATGGGAGGAGGCGATTCACTCCAATCCTCGTTTGATTTTGGGTCGAATTTATTTGAGCTCGTCGTCGGAAATTTCCAACTCTCTCTGCAAGAAATCATTTAAGTCCATAGAGCGGTAATGGTCCCTGTCTCCATCACACTGCCTTCCCCCAGGAACGGCCAAAGTCCGACCAGCAATGGTAATGGGTTTTAGGAATAAATTTCCCGTGAGAGGGCAATTGGGTCCAGGAGACAGTCCGTTGAAGGCACAGGTTGCGCCTTTGACCACATCTGCTGGGATCTCTTCCGATTTTCCATTGGGATAAAAACTTGGGTAAGGTCCTTCATTATAAAACCGAGAATACATCTTACCCCAAATCGGAGCGGCAACTCCCGCAGCGGTCACACCTTTTCCTAAGGATAGAGACGATTTATCAAATCCCATCCATACGATAGAAGTGTATTTCGGGTCAAAACCAGCATACCAAACATTGGTATAGGAAGAAGTGGATCCTGTTTTACCACCTGATTCCCCTTTGTAATTCCCCTTGTCCGCTGCACGTAAAGCTTGGGTGGGAGTTCCCCCCATAGCCACACCAATTAACATTTGTTTTATGATATATGCTGTGGCTTCGGGAATGATTTGAATGGTCCCGTTTTTTGCTTCTTCAGCCAAAGTTTCTTGGACCTCTTTTTCCTTATTATAAACCACCGTTCCACTTTGGTTTAATACATAACGAACGCTAAATGGAATCACATCCTTTCCTTTGTTGGCAAGAATCGAATACCCAAGTGCCATTTCATAAGGAGTGAGTTCTGCCACACCAAGTGCCAGGGCAGGTCCCGTTGGGAAACGAGATTTATTTGTTTTGGTGACTTTTGAAGCAAAATCAATGACGGAGTCCGTCCCAGTTCTCATGAGAACTTGCACTGAAACAATATTGAGTGATAAAGATAAGGCACGCGATAAAGGTACCATCCCACGGAAGTCGCCGGAGATATCTTGAGGAGAATATCCCTCCCCTTCTTCTGTAATCGTTGTGAGTGGAGCATCCATAATCCCCGTTCCCGAACCAACGGCCCTGTTTTGGATGGCCGCTGCATACACAAACGGTTTGAAAGCGGAACCGGTTTGGCGTCTTGCTTGCATGGCGCGGTTGAATTGGTTTTTAGGAGAAAATCGAGATCCTCCTACCATGGTTTGGATGTATCCTGTTTGGTGGTCAATGGTAATCACTGCACCTTCTACGTGTAAGTTGGAGGAAAACACAAGAGACGACCTTTGGAATTCTTTAACAGCCGCACTTTCGTTTTCCGAAGGCACAAAGTCTGTTAATAGTTCGAGAGCGGGTGCCATTTCTTTTTCCAAATGCAAACGGAAAACTTGCCTGTCATCAAGGCTTGTCACATACGGCACACCCACAGGGAAAATAGAACTAAACAAATTGTATAAAGAAACGAGGCCTCGATCCGCCCGTCCCGCATAACGAAAGTTTGCTCCAAAAGCATATTTATCTTGTTCGATTAGGCCTTTTCGAAGTTCTTCTTCTGAAATTTCTTGTTTTCTCACATCTAGAGTGGTATACACTCGTAAACCACCTGTGTACAACGCTTCTTCGCCCAATTCCTTTTCTAGGATTTGGCGCACCCACTCTGTAAAATAAGGAGCTCTATTGAGTTTGGCACCCCAAGTGGAACGAGACGGAGATTGTGTGATGACAACAGGCCAATAACGATCCCAAAAATCATCATGGATCTTTTGCACTTGGTCTTTAGGGATGAATCCATTCTTTGCCATAAGTCCAAGCACTACCATATGCGCTTGTTTGGCTTCTTTGGGATTTTTAAAAGGAGAATAGGTTACAGGGGCTTTCGGCAAACGGGCAAGCATTGCTGCTTCTGCAATGCTTAGGTCCCTGACATCTTTTTGGAAATAAACATTAGCCGCAGAAGACAAACCAGTGGTTCCATGTCCCAAATAAATGAGGTTAAAGTAAATTTCCAAAATTTCTTCTTTGGTATATTCTTGTTCAATTTGCAGAGTGAGAAGCGCTTCTAAGAATTTACGTCCAAAGGTTTTTTTCCTTTGTTGCAGAATGGTTTTTGCTAACTGTTGGGTTAATGTGGATCCACCTTGGACGATCCGTCCTGCGAATATATTTTTAATCGCAGCGCGTACAATTGCCAAAAAATCAATTCCAAAGTGGTTAAAAAAGTTATCATCCTCAACTGATAAAAAGGCATGGATCACATGTGGAGGGATGTCACTGTATTTTAATAATTCTTGTTTGTGACGGTAAAGTTCCGCAACTAGGATTCCATTGGTATCATAAAGTTTTGTTGGTGTTGTGGGCTGATAGGATGCAAGCTTTTGAAGTTCTTTTCCTTTGTTCACTTCGGAAAGGATGTATCCAAAAAAAAGTCCACCAAATAAGGCAATACTAAAGAATGTTGTGATGGTGATACGTAGTGTTTTTTCTTTGTTCATAGTCATTATAGGTGGAACCTTAGTCCTTCTCTTGCTAAATGAATTTTTAATTTCTTTTCGCCTAATTGCTGTTTGTGCAATTTGGCACTTTCATATATTTCATAAATTTTTTCGTCAGAGTAACTTGGTTCGTGATGAGTAAGCACCAAGTTTTTCACACGCCAAGCTGAGGCACAATTCACAGACATGGTATATGCTGTATGCCCCCAATCAAATTTAGAAAAAGATTCATCGAGCGTATATTGGGTGTCGAGTATGAGTAAATCGGCGTCAGCAAAAAAAGGCATACAGTCGTGGATGAGATCCATATCTGCTCCCGTAAATTCGGCATCGGTTGCAAAAATAAAAATTTTCCCGGCTCGGTTTGTGAATTTATACGCAAAGGATCCACCTGGGTGTTTGAGAGGGTAACATTCCACTTTGAGTCCCGAAGGAAATTCCAAAACATCCCCTGGGAAAAACAATTTGAACTCTTTTGCGGAACCCGTTCCATCCAGAGGAACGGGGAAAAATTCTGGTTCTTGTTGGGTATGTAATCGTTTTTCTAAATCAGAATAGGGAGAATAAAAATGCAAATGGAAGTCTGGAAAATAAATGGGTTTAAAAAAAGGTAGGCCTTGGATGTGGTCCCAATGGGTATGAGTGATGAAAAACGAAATGGTTTTTTTCAATTGGTTCGTGAAGTATTCGGAAACAAGTTCATCCCCTAAATTACGAAGACCTGTCCCCATGTCCAAAACATAGGTTTCCCCATCATCATCTGTGACAGAAACACAGGTTGTGTCAGATCCTGTGACAAATTTCAAATGGTACGGGAGATTTTGCCAAAATTCATCCGCTGACCCTTCAGCCCCAGATTGTTTGTAGAGGTCTAGAATCTCGATTATCTTTTTGCGGTAGTCTTGGTTTCGGAGGGGGCTCGCAATGGAACCGCGGACTCCGTAGAGTTGCACAATCACTTCCTCGATGCTAGGAAATCGACTTTCCTTGTCACTCAAGATTTACGACCTTGAATTTATGGCCTCTCGTACCCCAGGATATGAACTTCGATTTGGACCTCCCATGGTCCCTGTTGTCCGCACTCTCATTTTCATCAATGTCATCTTCTTTATCCTCCAATTGGTGATCAAACTTACCTTCCACTCACCTCTGGTGGAACTCTATTTGGGACTCTCTCCAGAACTCGTGTTCCGAGGTTGGGTCTGGCAACTTGTGAGTTATGCTTTTTTACACGGAAGTTTTTTACACATCCTCTTCAATATGTTAAGCCTTTGGATGTTTGGGTCGGAACTGGCAGAAGTTTGGGGTGAACGAGCCTTTCTTAAATTTTATTTTTTTACCGCATTCCTTGGTGGGATTGGTACCATCACAGCCCAATACTTTGGGATCCCCCAAGGTGTGGTCGTTGGAGCTAGTGCTAGTATCTATGGATTACTTGTCGCTTACGGAATGACTTGGCCGAACAGAGAACTTCTCGTCTTTCTCATCTTTCCCATGCGAGCCAAATACTTTGTGATGATTGTGATGCTTATGGTTCTTTTTGCGCAAGGAGAACGGGTGGCTCACTTTGCTCATTTGGGTGGTGCGATTGGTGGTGTGATTTTAATGAAACTGTATACAGGTTGGAAAGGAACCAAATCTTCTCTTCCCACTTGGTCACTCTCACGGTATTTACAAAAACGTAGATTTATGCGTTACCAAGAAGAGATGGCGAAACGAGAAAATGCCAAATCGAAAGTGGATGAACTTTTGGAAAAAATTTCGAAAAACGGAATGGAATCTCTTTCTAGAAAAGAACGTAAGTTTTTAAACGAAGCTAGCCAAAAATACTTCAACGAGTGAATCCAAAAGTATTTTTTTTCCCTCCGATCCCTCCAAGATCGCCTTATTATAATTTGGCGGTCGAGGAAGCCATCGCCGTAAATTTAGTCAACTCACAGATCTCAGCAGGGATCCGATTATGGAAAAATCCAGACTCCATCATCCTTGGGCTTTCTGAAAACCCATACCGCAATATCAAAGAAGAAGTAGTGAGTGCCTACGAAAAGGAAGTAAACGAAGTGGGTTTTGGGAAAAAACCAAAACCAAACTTTTGTTACATTGCCAGACGTGCTTCTGGTGGAGGGACTGTTTTCCATTCCCTAACTGGTAATATCAATTATTCGCTTTATTTTAATTTAGAGACTCGAAAGGAATTATTCCCAGTAAAAGACAGTTATGATCGAATCTTGGGAATCATCTCAAAATCATTATCCCACCAAAACATCCAGTCCTTTCCCAAAGGGAAATCCGATCTCGTTTTGGAAAAAGATGGTGTTTTCAAAAAAATTTCGGGGAATGCACAATTTCGCAAACGTGGATGTATCGTCCAACATGGCACCTTAATTTTAGAAGAGGACCTCATCAAACGAGTGGGCGAAGTTTTACACCACCCGCCAGAAGAACCTGATTACCGCAAAGAAAGATCCCACAAGGAGTTTCTCACATCCTTACCCACGTTTTTTTCGGAAGAAAAATGGGCAGTGGATTTGGTACGAGAAGTGTTCCAATACTTGGGAGAACCCATTCCCAGTGATTTTTCAAAAATTTCCTTCTTTTCGCAGGACTTTTCTACTTTTCGGAAACAAGTGCTCAGAGAATCTGAATCTATTCGCAAGAAGAAATACCAAAATCCAGAATACACACTCCATAGAGAAATTCCGACATGAGTTATTTAGAAAAACAAGATCCCGAAGTTTACGCCGCTTTAAAAAAAGAAGACGAAAGACAAGAACATTCCCTCGAAATGATTGCGAGTGAAAATTTTGTTTCGCGTCCTGTTCTTGAAGCTTATCATTCTACACTGACCAATAAATACGCGGAAGGGTATCCTGGAAAACGTTACTACAATGGTTGCGAAAATGCTGACAGAGTGGAAGAACTCGCCATTGAAAGAGCCAAAAAAATGTTTGGTGCTGAATATGCAAATGTCCAACCACATAGCGGTGCTCAGGCGAATATGGCAGTTTTCCTTGCAACCCTTGAACCAGGAGATAGTTTCCTTGGAATGAATTTGGCACATGGCGGCCACCTAACACACGGTAGTGCGGTAAACATCAGCGGAAAGTATTTTAAACCAATCCCATATGGAGTGGATGAAAAAACAGAAACCATCAATTACGATGAAGTGGCAAAACTAGCAAAAGAACACAAACCAAAACTCATCGTTGTGGGTGCATCAGCTTATCCTCGTGTCATAGATTTTAACAAATTTAGAGAAATCGCAGATGGAATTGGTGCCAAAATCATGGCAGACATTGCACATATCTCTGGTTTGGTGGTAGCTGGTGAACACCCAAGTCCCATTGGAGTTTGTGATTTTGTCACTACCACAACGCATAAAACTCTACGCGGACCAAGAGGAGGACTGATTCTATCTTCTTCCGAACATGAAAAGATTTTGAATTCGAGGGTGTTCCCTGGAATCCAAGGTGGACCGCTCATGCATGTGATTGCAGCAAAAGCAGTGGCCTTCGGAGAAGCCCTCCAACCAGATTTCAAAACCTACATCAAACAAGTGGTAAAAAATGCAAAAACCCTTGCGGAAGTGTTCCAAAAACGTGGATTCCGAGTGGTTTCTGGGGGAACGGACAACCACATCGTTTTACTTGATGTTTCAGTGAAAGGACTCACAGGAAAAGATGCAGCCGATGGCCTCGATCATATCGGTGTAACGGTAAACAAAAACGCAATCCCTTTTGATAAAAATCCACCCGCAGTGGCATCAGGGATCCGACTCGGAACCCCTGCTCTCACCACAAGAGGACTCAAAGAAAAGGAAATCGAAGCCGTTGGCAATTTGATTTGTGATTACTTAGAACATTTTGGTGATACAAGTTTTGAATCCAAAGTGAAGGCAGCTGTGAAAGAAATCACAGGAGCTTTCCCAATGAACCATTTCCGATTGGAAGACTGATCCTTTAGAATTTCAATACCTCTCTCCGTTCCGTATATCCATCTGATAACGGATCGGAGAATGACCTTTCGATCATCTCCACAGATTCTTTTCCATAAAATACCAAAGTTGATGCCCTCGTTCCATAATGAGATGTTTTGATTCGTACAGACGACAGATACCTTTCGCGTACGATGCCGATCCCTGTGTCTGGCAAACGTTTCTCTTCCTTTACAAGTTCTGCATCATTCAAACAATCAAATATTTGGGATTCGATTTCTGATTGAGAAAGATCTGCCTCTATCCATTGGGATAGGATGGTTTGCATTTGGGATTGGAGTTTGTCTGTTTTGGGCCAATGGGTATTCCAACTGGCATTACTCACCGCATGAAATCCAGTTCCCACCGCTTGTATAGAAAAAGGATCGCCACCGAGAGCCACCGCTTCCTTTCCATCAAAGAGAAATAAATTAAATCCTTCAAAGTTATCTTTTGCCGAATGGACCTCTTTTGCATAATCGTTCAGAGAAAAATTTCCATCTGATTCCAAAAAGCGAAACACGAGCTCTCCCCTCGATTTGGGATTTGGGTGCGGAGGTTTTTTGAGATTACGGACATTGGTTAAGAAAGCAAGTTTTCCAAACGAATTCACACCAAGCCATGTCCCACCCGCCTTTAAGTCTTTACCCGCAAGGATCTTTGGTTCCTTGTCCCAGACATGCAAACCTTCGGTTGGCCTTTCAAAAAATTCATCTCGATTGGAGGCCAAAACAAGCGGAAACGTCGGGTGGATCCCAAGGGCAATTACGACTAAACACATCTTTTTTCAAAAGAATGGGTAGGGTTCCAAAAGAAAGCGAAAAACCTAGGAAATATTTGGATTGAACCCCAAAAACCATATGAAAACGTGAATTGCATTACGATATGAAAGCATTGGAAGCCACAAAAGCCGTCTCTATTTTCCAAGAATCTGTTCTGGATTGGCATAAAAACGAAGCCCCTCACCCCAATCCTTATCCCGAAGGTACAATTGAGGCAACCCTCTATCAAAAAAACCATGTGGACACCATCCAATGGCATATCGAAGACGAAATCCGTCGGCCAGACATTGCGCTGGAAGAAGTTGTCGCACTCAAACGAAAAATAGACAAACTAAACCAAGACCGAACGGATACAGTGGAAAAACTCGATGACTTCGTGATCGAGATGTTTCGATCCATCACTCCGAAACCAGATGCAAGGCTCAATTCCGAATCACCCGCATGGTTACTCGATCGGATGAGTATTTTAGAATTAAAAATTTATCATATGGAAGAGCAAGTGAATCGAAAAGATTCCTCTGCCACCAAAGAACATATCGAGAAGTGCCAATCCAAATTGAACGTATTACTCGAACAAAGAGAAGATTTAAAACAATGTTTAGCGGAATTGTTTGATGATTATGCAAAAGGGATCAAACGAGTCAAAGTATACCGCCAAATGAAAATGTACAATGACCAAAATCTAAACCCTTCTCTCTATAAGAATCAAAAATGACAAACCTTCTCGTACTTCGGTTTTCTGCGATGGGAGATGTTGCCTTAATGACACCTGCCCTCATCGCGATTGCCGCTAAATATTCCAATATTCAGCTAACAGTTGTTACTAGAGGAAATTTTGCTCCATTCTTTTATAATATCCCAAACCTAAATGTATTAGGTATCAATCTTAAAAAATACAAAGGACTTTTGGGTCTTTGGCGGATGTACCGAGACATTGACAAATTAGGTCCATTCGGAAATGTCATCGATCTTCATGGATCTGTTCGATCTAGACTCATTGCATTTTTTTTCCGATGCAAAGGTGTTCCCTATGCCAAAATCATCAAAGGCCGACGAGAAAAATTAGCACAGACAAGACGTTACAATAAAAAATTAAATCAACTCCCTCATACTGTGGAACGTTATTTGAATGTTTTCCGTAAATCAGGTTATGACGCTCCATTACAAGGCCCATGGCTGAATGTAGATGGCGAATCCAAAATGTTTGCCAAAGACTATTTTAAGTCGATTGGCATCGACAAAAAAGAAGGACAATGGTTTGGATTTGCACCGTTCGCTGGCCACGAATTAAAGGAATGGAGCTTTGAAAAATGCAAACGACTCGTAGAAGTTTTGGTATCTGAATTTCCAGATTGTCATGTATTTTTATTTGGCGGCCGCGACGAAGCAAAAGAATTAGAAATTTTAAAAAACAACCTAACACCTGTCCATATCGTCCAAGGTGGCTCATTAGGAATCCGTGGGGAGCTTGGGATCATGGACAGATTGGATGTGATGATTGGAATGGACAGCTCCAACGTTCATATTGCAGCCCTCCTCAAAAAACCTGTGATTGGAATTTACGGAACCACTCACCCAGTCTCGGGTTTTGGACCGTTTGCCCAAGAAGACTCTGGAGTTTTGCAAGTTGACTTACCTTGTAGGCCGTGTTCCATTTATGGGAATACAAAATGTTGGCGAGGGGATCATGCTTGTATGGAACTCATTGATCCTTTGGATGTGGTGAGACGAATTCGCCTCATCCAAAATGTAAACACTCTTTGGTGATTTGATTTGTGATACATTTGTAATTGATATTTGGAGTCGGTGATGTTCAAACGATTTAGGCATTTTTTCTCCGCAATCCACATCCAAAACTTTCAAAAAACAAAACTCACGAAAATCCAAATCCTTTTTTTAATCTTATTGATTTGTTTTTCTACGAGAAATGATTATGCCGAAGAGTTTAGTTCCGAATTCCAACCGGTTTACTTACCTTCACCGAACAAAAAAGAATACGAAAAACAAATCAAATGCCAAGTAGGATACTGTCGGGAAATTTTTTATTCAGAAGATGGCAAATACATGGAGGAAGTTTGGACGGAGTTAGGAAAAAACGGAGGGAAAGTAGTTGTCAACTTCTTACAATCTCCCATGTCTCTTTCCGAATCCAAAATGGATGGTATTACCGAATACCTCCGTGAAATCACAAAACGAGATGGACATGTTAGTTTTGAGCCATTTTATATTGCAACGCGCGGGATTGGGATGACCGAAGTTCCCGTTGTAAAAGATTTATTTGGTATATCGTATAATATTTATAAACGGATTCGCTCCCTCATTGTATTTGGCAGGATGGAACACTATAATGCAAAAGTACTGTTTCATCCAACAAATGGTAAAATATTACAAGTTTTCTTTTTCCATAAAAATTATGGGAATTTATGCGAAACGGTTTATTCTACTTGTGACCGAATCGAGTACATGGATGACGAATTGTTTGACAAACAACTTTCTCTACGCTTGAGTGAATCGAAACATCGTGGAATTGAAATTTCATTTTCTCAAACTCCCGCCGTTTTACCGACAGCCAAACTTGATCTCAATCATCTACTCGATACCAATCGATCGGCAAGACTTTACAAATGGTTAATTGTTTCGAAAAAAACTGAGACAAAAACTGTCACAAAAGAAAGGTTTTTGACACTTGGTTTGGCAATTAAAACTTTAGATTACACTCTCAGTGCTTATGAATTGTTGGAGACCATCCAATTGTATTTGCCAGTCAGATCCAAACAAGCAGAAGTCACTTACGAAGAAACCGAAGATGGCAAACAAGTTCGATCTGTGATCTTTTACCCTCTACCTAATCTAGAGTAGTTGAAAAACTTTTTTGATGTTTTTGTCTAAACTTTACAAGTAAAACAAATACAAGGCAAGCAAGGCCTGCCGAACCAGGAAACAAAACAGTAGTTAGGTTCCATTCGGCCAATGCTATGATAGCGAGTGTATTTCTGATTAAAAATATTAAATAAAAACCAAGTGGTTCTGAATGTGGCAAAGTATAACCCTTTCGAATGGTGGGGATAAATCCAAGAGAATCAGCGATGGACAAAACAATCACGGCAGCCAGTGGACTAGAGAAAAAAAACCAAAATGGTAAACTCGAGAGAGCTAAAATAAAAAAGAACCAATCCACTTTCGTAATTTTAATCTCACCGCGTTTATGGTAAGCGAAAAGGGCAACAAGAAATGTTGTGATCCCAGAGATGGCAATGGGTAATGTTCCAATGCCACCATTCCCAACCCATTGTGCAAAAAAAACGATACAAGTTGTGGCTCCCCAAATGATCCATGAAAATACATGAGGTTGGACTTTTCCCTCTTTGATTCCTTTTAAGTAGGGAATGTAGGCAACAAAGGTAAGCCAAATCGCAATGACACTGAGTATGGATCGAACTTCAATTCCAAAAGGATTTGTCATTGCATAAAATCAAAAAACAAATCAAAGATGGTTGTCTTTTTTACTTTTCCTTTCATGGCTTCGATGACTTTTCCATACACTTCTTCCATAGCATCCACACATTTTTCCATATCATGACCAGATGCAATGTGAATGGATTGTTTCGAAAACTTTGCATACAAATCTGGGTTTTTGATGATCTCCAAGGCACCTTGCGCAATTCCTTTTGCATCAAAGGATTTTGCTATGAATCCATTTTCACCATGTCGGATCAGTTCTGGTAAGGCAAAGGCATCAACTCCCACAGCAGGTAATCCACAAGCAATTGCTTCCAATACAACTAATCCTTGTGTTTCCATTGTTGATGCAGTTAAGAATACATCATACTGAGGGTATACTTCATGTAAGACAGCATTCGGGATAAATCCTTTGAATTCTACAGATTGATTTATGTTTAGATGTTCTGCTTGTCGCTGTAACGATGGGATGGCCGGTCCCTCTCCAATGATTGTCAATGTAGCTTTCGGAAACTGATCATGGATGAGTTTGAAAGCATTGATCACGATATCACAATTTTTTTCATACGAGATTCGGCCTACATGTAAAAACTTTGGCGCATCACCGCTACCATATTCTTTCGGTTTCCCTTGGAATCGTTTTAAGTCCATACCATTGGAAACAACAGTGATGGGACGAGTGATTCCATATTCAATCAATTGTTCTTTTATGAGAAAACTTGGTGAAATGACCACATCACATCTGTTATAGATATCATTGCATATTTTTAGGATGATTTTTTTTCGGATATTAAAATTATCAAATTTGACGATTTTATCCAACTCATCTATGTTTAACTTTTTTTTGAACTTGTTTGCCTTAAAAAAAAGTTTATCTAGTTTAAAAAGGCGGTAAAAGGAAACATACATTTCCTGTTCCGCCATTAAAGTATGATAGGTTCCAATCGTCGGAACTCCAAATCGTTCCGCAGCATTTATGGCATAAAGACCAAGTAGACCAGGTGTGTGGATGTGGATGAGATCTGGTTTGAAGTCTTCAATGATCCTTTTGATCTTACCAGGGGAAGGTAAAACCACTTTGATATCGGGGTAACTTGGCAAATACCCAGAGCGAAACCGGACAACCTGGATATTGTCCGTCATCCGATCAAAGTCCCCGTCCCCGTATTTCGGAGCACAAATACAAAATTCATGGCCTCTGAGAGCCAAAAGTTCAGAAAAATTCTTAATGGAAACAGCGACACCGTCGGTTTTTGGCAAAAAAGTATCGGAAAAATATAAAACTCGCAACTGTTACCTCTTTACAAATGAGAGAAAAGGATTACTCTCATCCAAAGTTATGATTTACCGACTCTATCGTTCGTTTCTTGCCTTGTCCATCATTTCCTGTGCCCTTTCTGTTTCTCTTAGCCAACTTTTCTTACTGTTATCTTTTGTATTTTTTCTATTTCTCGAAAAAAAACCGAAACTTGCAGGGAACCTGGTAAAAATTCTATTTATTTTTTACTCATGGCAAATTGTAACCGTTTTGTATCATTTCGCCGTTGCAGGGTTTGATACCACCTCCATCAAACATGCGTTTCGTGATGAAATGAAAGACATCTTCCTTGTGACTGCGTTTGTGTCTGTTCAAGGAATTAAGAAAGAAGATAAAACATTTTTATACAAAACATTTTTTGTTTTTTCCCTACTGATTGTTTTCACAGGTTTCATTTCTATATTTTCAATGACACGATTATCGAGACTCATCTCTGATTTGTACAAAACATCTTCCTCTTGGCCTTACCAACACCATTACGGGAAAATCGGTAGTCTCAATATTTATCTCCCGATCGGACTAATGAATACCCACCTAACATTTGGCGGACTTCTAGCATTTGTATTTCCAGGTTTTGTATTCCGACTTTATGATGCCTGGTACAACAAAGCACCAAAACTCAAAATTTTTTCCCATGCCGTGTTACTCTTACTCATCTCCATTGTATTTTTGTTTAATAATGCAAGGTCTTCTCTACTCGGTGCCCTCGTGAGTGTGTTTTTTGGAATTTATCTCTTAATTTTTTTTGATCAGGATATATCCAAAAAAGTACTCAAACGAACAGGAATTATCTTCTTATTTTTTTTGATAGTATTACTGACCGGATACCAAACAACGAGCGCGGTGAAACGTGTTGTCGATCCACTCTTTGGAGGGGAAAAACACACGGATTCTGGTAGAACCTTTATTTGGGACTCTACTTTTCCCTTAATCAAAAACAATCCCATTTTTGGAATTGGGTCTGGGAATTACCAAAAGGAGATCGAAACATCTAGAAAAGAGAGAGAAAAAGAGAATCGAGAACTTGCTTTTTTTTACGAAGTGACCCAAAGAGGTCATGCTCATAATGATTACTTTCACTTAACGGCTGTTTTTGGTTTCCCACAGAGTATATTGTATCTATTTTTGTTTGGGACCATTTTATTTACATTACTTAGTGCCAATATTCCCAAATCAATTCGTTTTATGACCTACGGATTGGTTGGATTTTTCTTTTCCGGCCTTTTACAATGTTATTTCCAAGATGATGAAGTTCTCATCGTCTTTTATTTTCTGTTAGGTTATTTGAATTTATATGCGGAAGAAAATTTGAATTTAGAACATTCTCAAGAAAGGAACAAAATAGGATAAATACATGACATTAAAAAAATTATCTCCAAAAGGCGAATGGTTTGTAGATCCAAGTGGTAGAAAAGTCATCCTTCGAGGTGTGAACTTAGGCGGAGATACAAAGGTTCCTTATCCCAATGGTGGGACCCAATTTCCTACAGACTTTTCCGACCACAAAGAAGTGAGTTTTATTGGCCGACCATTCCCATTAGAAGAAGCAGATACACATTTCACTCGATTGAAATTATGGGGATTTAATGTATTACGATTGTTGACTACTTGGGAAGCAGTAGAACACAAAGGTCCAAACTTGTATGATGACGATTATTTGGATTATTTCACAGAAATTGTTCGCCTAGCAGGAGAATACGGATTTTACGTATTTATCGATTTTCACCAAGATGTATGGTCAAGGATGACTGGTGGGGATGGAGCTCCGGGATGGATTTTTGAAAAACTAGGCATTGACTTTAAAAAACTCTCCGAGGCGGATGCAGCCATTGTCATGCAACGTGCCTATGATTATTCAAACCCAGGCATACGACAAGAAAACAATTATCCAACTATGTGTTGGTCACAGAACTATCGTTATGCCGGAAATGGCATTTTATGGACTTTGTTTTTTGGTGGCCGAGACTTTGCCCCCCATTTTTTGATCGATGGCAAAAATGTACAAGACTATCTGCAAGACCATTACCTTGGTTGTATGATTCAAATTGCAGAGAGAGTCAAACAATTTGATTTTGTATTAGGATTCGATTCATTAAATGAGCCAGGGAAAGGGTTTATTGGTCGTGCCATGAATGATCGAGGGTTAATCAACAAAGAAGAAGACCCAAGTAAACCTGGTCTTGCTTGGTCACCGATTGATGCTTTGTTTTCTTCTCATGGCCATTCGGTTGATTTACCTTACCTGACGCTAAAAGTTTGGAAAGGAGGATTTGTTCCAACAAAAACTGTAACCGTCAACCAAAAACAAGTTTCCATTTGGTTACCTGAGTCTCCAGGAGATCCGTTCCAATTAGAAGGTGCTTATACAATCACAAAAGATGGCACTCCTTTCATTGAAAAAAACGACTTCTTTCAAAAAGTAAATGGAAAGGAAATTGATTTTGATGCGGATTATCTCATTCCTTTTATGAGAACTGTAGGTAAAACCATCCAAGCGATACGAAGTGATTGGATGGTTTTCATCGAAAGAGAAGCATCCGATGCCTTCATCCATCCCCATTTGAATGGAGAAGTACCCAAACTATCTGTGAATGCGGCGCACTGGTACGACATCCTCACTCTTCTTTTCAAAACTTTTTTATACCCAATCGCAATTGATACTCTCACCAAACGCCCAGTCTTCGGAAGATCAGGCATAGAGTCTATGTATGTTCGACAACTAACAAAAATTAAGAACACAGCTGATTCCGTGCCAGGTAAAATCCCAAGTCTTGTGGGTGAATTTGGAATTCCTTTCGACTTACAAGGTGGGAAGGCTTATAAAGAATGGAAAAAAGGAAACCATTCACCAAAAATATGGAAACGACATGTCATGGCACTCGATGCTATGTACAATGCGATGGACAAATTATTTTTATCCAATACTCTTTGGAATTACACAGCTTCAAATGAAAATGACTTAATGGTAGGAGATGGTTGGAACCAAGAAGACCTCAGTATCTTCTCAAAAGACCAATTGATTCCTGGTTCCGACCCAGATGTTTATGGTGGTGGTGGGCGTGCGATCGAAGGTTTTTGCCGTCCCTATGCCGCTATGACACAAGGAACACCTACAAAAATGGAGTACCAACTTGATACTCGTGAGTTTATTTTTGAATGGATCTCTGATCCAACGATACAGGAACCATGCGTGATCAAAATTCCAAGGTTTGTTTACCCCAATGGCGTACAAACTGTACTTTCCAATGCTGAAAAAATTTCCGAAACAAAGGAAGAATTAACAGTCAAAGGAAATGGAGGGAAATCCTCGGTAATTGTTAGGCCATTATGATTGATCTCAATACTATACTTCAAAAATACCCTTGGGAAGAAACTTGGAAATCCAAAGGAAAACCCATCGATTGTTTTTGGGAGTTCGATTTAACGGTCACCAGAGAAGAGATTTGGCCATATCTCATTGATACATCTTCTTTCAACAAGAGGATCGGATTACCAAAATTCCAATACGAAGAGAAGGATGGGAAGCTAATTGGTAAAACTAAACAAGCCGGCTTTCAACTAGAATGGGAAGAAGTCCCGTGGGAGTGGGAATACTTAAAAGAATTAGGAAATGCAAGGATTTACCAAAAAGGTTTTGCCCATTATATCCGCCTAAAAATGATTTCAGAACCATTGGGAGAATCTCGTTGTAAGGTGTATGTTTATTTAGGTGCCATTCCTAGAAATTTTTTCACTCGAAAAATTTTTAACATCGCACTTCCCAAACTCAAAGAATCATTCCAAAACGGATTCGATCAAATCACTCAGGAAATCAAACGAGGGAAACCAAAGATTCAATTCAATCCAACAAAAGAGGTCAGTTTTATTCCAGATGCTCAGTGGATACATCCAGAAAAACTAAACCAACAAATCCCAATATTAATACAAAAAGGGATTTCGAAAGACACAATTTCAAAAGTTTTCGATTGGATCAAAACATCTTCCGACAATACACTTGATCGAATTCGGATCAAACAAGTTAGCCGTATTTTAGATATCGATCCGGATGAAATTTTATATTTATTCCTGCATGGTTGCCGACTTGGGATTTTCACTCTCAGTTGGGACATTGTTTGTCCCCATTGTCGGGGAGTTAGAACTTCACTCACAAAGTTAGGTGACATGCCTTCAAAAGACCAATGTGATGTATGTGAAATTGATTTTGATACAACAGGTGTGAATTCCATTGAAGTCACATTTCATATCCACCCAAGTGTTCGTATTGTCGAAAAGCAACTGTATTGTGCAGCTGAACCTGCAACAAAACAACATATTCTACTAACCAAAAAAATTGGTGGGAAAAAATCATTTTCTTCCCATTTGTTGATTGGTTCAGGTGTTTATCGATTAAGAAAAAAAGGTGAAAAAAAATACACACTTGTTGAATCTAAACAATCATACAACCAAACAGATATTTTGTGGTTACCAGAAACAAGTGAAGAAGAAATAAAAGTGAGTCCAAAGCCTAATTTGGTTTTCGAAAATGATTCAGACCAAGATGTAACGATTGTCCTCGAAGAAAGAAGTGAGGACCAAGACAGTTTAAGGCCTACCGAAATTTTTAATTACCAAGAATTTCGAGATTTATTTTCCGAAGAAGCAATTGCGACCAATTTACAATTGGACATTGGAGTGAAAACCATTCTCTTTACGGACATCGTTGGTTCCACAAAGTTCTATGAGACGGAAGGAGATCACGGTGCTTTTTTACAAGTTCGAGAACATTTTATCAAAACAAATCAAATCATTCAAAACTTCCGAGGGGTGGTCGTAAAAACCATCGGAGATGCTGTGATGGCAAGTTTTTCATCGCCACTCCAAGCACTAAAAACGGCGAAAGAAATGCAAGAATGGTTCCATCCCGAAAATCAACACACTCCCGTGCGGATCCGTATCTCCATCCACACTGGCAACTGTTTGGCGGTCAATCTAAACAGTAACATTGATTATTTTGGAAATACAGTCAACTATACTGCAAAAATACAATCAGTCACAGGATCTGGTGAAATTGCTTTTAGTGAAACGATCTTTCGTGACAGAGACATCAGAGAGTATTTACGCCAAGGGGAAATCAAACTTAAAAAACTAGACTTCCCCCTACCTTGGGCGGACCGCACTGACTTTGTCTACATTTGGAAGGTTTAAGCAAGGTTAGGTTTCACTGAGAAGGTATGGGTGGGACCTTGGTGGAGGTGAAGCCGTTGAAAATTTGGTTTGGAACTGGCTTTTCTTGGATAAATGAAATTAATCTATAACTTTTGTCGTTTTCGATTTCGTCGCTTTCAATGAACTTGCGATTTCCGAATTGAATCGATTTCAATACTTCCATTTCATTTAAATTCGTAGTCAAAGTGCAGTCCATATATAAGACCTGAAATTCAAAATTTTCGCAATTTTCTTTTAAGCAACTTTGCTCATAATACCATTGGTTATTTTTAATGAAGAATCTCCCTAAACCAACCAAGGTTCGTTCTTCCAGTAATACATCGGGGCCTCCTTCATAAATTTTAATTTTTCCCTTTGTATCTACTTGGTAGAAGATTGTTTGCTGGTCATTTCCCATCCATTTTTGATTAAAGAAAATTTTATCAATTTTTGAATGACTCAAATCTTCTAAAGTTTTAAAGCAGGAAAATTCACTTTTCATACTCAAGCAGTTTTTTTTAATATTTGAATTTAAGAGACATTCTTTATTTTCTGATATATAAAATGGATCGTCGTTTTCTTCTTTGTTTATTTCCTTGTCTTTGCAAAAACAAAAGAAAACTAAAATTAAAAATATGAACATTTTATACTTCATCTTTTTTCACTCCGACTTGTGGTTTTAATTCATAGAATTCTGACCTCAGTAAATAGTCTGAGTTATTTTTGGGTAACTTCAGTTCTGAAATCTTGGCCTGAATTTCCTTCGTAGATAATTTTTGTTCACTATATTTTTTTTTCAAATTATTAATGATCTCTGTATTTGTCTCTTTGGTAATCCATCGATTTTGCACCCCTGTTCCATAACTCGATTCTGATATCAAGTATTCGTTCACACCCAACTCGTGATTGAATTTTTTCCCAATCACAATGTAAATATGATCTGATTTCATTGCCGTTCTAGATGTATCTGAATCCGTTTCCATTTTTCTTGTGATCCCAATCATACCGACTTTCAATTCAGGTAGATTCCCTTTTTCCTTATGAGTTTTTAAATCCTGTTCTGTCGTCAGTCTTTCGGATACCAAAGTCGAAAATCCTCCTGCTTGCCGGAAGTATTCCACTCCGTTTCTGTGAATGGTCTTCGCTTTGTATTCTGCTTCCATCTGTTCGATTTCCTCTGGAGTTAAATACACGTCAGTATTTAAGTTCGCAAAACTTCCTTTATCAGTGAGACCTGCCGCATACAAAACAGCTCCTATATACCGAATACAATCTGTCTCATTTGTTTGTCGGAATCCATCTGCATCTACCGTGTTTACAGCTGACACATCTTTTTTTCCATCAATATTTTTGAATCGAGCATAATTAATCTTACCCATAAGATTCTCGCCGAGGAGTAGGGCCACGTTTGCCGAATGTAAGGCGACCAACTCGTCCGTAGATAGATCCACATCCTTCGAAGCGGCACAAATTTCATCACCCAATCGTTGTAAGTAAGCCTGTTTCGTCTCTTTTTTGGGATCGTATGCGACCTTTACATTTGCAAGAGCATCACTAGAAGTTAAATAGACAACCTCATCGGCACCAATGGGTCGAATCGATCTTTGTTCGCGCAACCGTTTGTATTCATTTAAAGATTTTTCGACAGCTTTACTCATGGGAACATCTTTCCCGTTTCTTTTTTTCTTGATTTCCGCCTCGATTTCTGTGGTATCGATTCCTGCTTGTTTCAATTCATATAGTTTTTTCTCTGTATCGAGCCTGGTATTTTTTTTATAATCATCAATGATACTTGTTTTTAATTTTGTGATTCGATCTGTTTCTTTACTAGGTTTGTTCTCTTGGGATTTCCCATCGGCTTGTGAAGATTTTTTTGGTGTGTAAGTATAGGCATCTGCATAACGAGCCACTGATTCCCCATACTGAAATAATCCTTTTTTCATTGTGTCACGTAGGCGACTGAAAAAAGACTGGCCTGAGTTGGATTGGAAATTGAATGCACTCATCTCCTTTCCCACTCCTAAATAATTTCCGCCGCCACCATTCATTCTGCTACGCAATAAGTTAAGTAAACCCATCCCACCTAATAAAACTCCACCGACCATACCTAACTGTCCCACTAAGTCACCAAGAGGGCTTGTACCTTCGTTTTCGACAGTATTTCCATTGGCATCAACTAAATCACTACCATCTTGTGATAAATTGATGTTTTGATTGACAAAATTGAATTCATCCATTTGAAACCCTTCATCTGAATTTGTTCCAATACTTACACCATGTAACTCCGATGATGTGGAAATTCCATTTTTATCTATATGAGACGTGAGACCTAGTTTAGTCTCAGGTTCTGTAAACCCAATGCTTCCGCTAAGACCAGATCCTTTCAAATCATACATCATTGAAAAATTCCAATCCTTCCTTGGACCTTCTCCTGATGGATTATAATTCATACCGACTTTGAAAGAATCATTTGTTGTCATATCAGCTGCAAATTGAATGCCTTTTGCAATTGACTGAGAAAACTGCAAAGAAGTATTTCCCTTTTTGGAAACTGAGAGACTGACATTATTGATTGAATTGCCAATGCCAATTGATCCGCCGAGTCCATTTTGCTCTGAGTAACTGACCCCAATCCCTGGCTTCATCCCTTCGAACATACCAGACTCAAATTTTCCGAATTTGTCTGTGAGCCCAACCAGTGATCCATTTAAGAAACCAGCCGCTGCTCCTTTCGGACCTTCATGACTTCCAGCTATGGTTTGTATGAAGGTTGAAGAGACAACTTGTCCTATTTTTGCTGTTGCAGGCAGTACTCCGCGTGTGACTGCACTCGTCATTTTGCCAACTTTGGAGAGAGCATTGCTTGCACTACTCCAAGCTCCACTCGCACCCAAGGTTAATGCAATGGAACCTGCATTGACAACTGTTTGCCGAATGGCTGTACTTTGTGCTTTGCTATCAGATTTTTTCTTTTGAATCTTTGCAGAAACTCCATCTAAAGTTTGTTTGATAAAGGATTCATCTAAGCCAGAATTTTTAGCCATTTCCTTTGCGATCAGTGTTTTTCCTATCTCGGTTACAACTGATTTTTGATCTTTTAAATCCACAAATGAACTTTGGTGTTTCGTCCAATTGGCCTGTAAACCGAGAGTCTGTAAGGTATAACCAAAATTAATTTCTGCATCAGAGTGATGATTCAAATTTTTAGCATTCATCAATGAATGTGCATCGGACATAGTTGCGAATACTTGATCTTCTGGGATTCCTAAAGCCATAACTGCTGTTTTGACAATGCCACCGAGGGCTCCGGTAATCTGTGATCCTAAGTCAGATACCAGATTTTTAGACATTGCTTTGTCTGCTTTTTTTGCTTTCCTTTGTCCATTTTTATCACCAATGATTTTAGATACCATTTCCAATGGAACACCCGTTCCTAAAGCAATTGTTTGTGAAACACCACTTTCAATAAGTTGTGCTTCATTATTTTTAATTTCCAACAATCGTTTATTGGCACCAGAGAATTGGTCATTAAGACGATTGTATCTTTTCTCACCTACTAACTCTTTTGTAACGGCCAAAACTCCCGATAATGCTAAATTCACTGGAACGCTGATCAAACCATCCGATATTTTATCCATTGATTGGAGGGTTTGAGACAAAGTTTTGCCTATAACTTTTTCGAAAGATTGGATTGGATTTTTGATAGAAATAAAATTGTCTCTCGACTTGATTTTATTTGCGCTCATCCGACCTTTCATAAATTCGATTGCCATCGAAACCAATTGGATGTCTTGTTCATTTCCCCCAGTGGCACGAACCCAAGTTTTTGCAAGTTCACTATTGATCGCAGATTCAGCTTTGGCAGACAAAGAAGCTTTTACTCCACTCATTCCACCAGTCAAATAAGCAATCGCTAACTCCTGAACAAATGAATCGACATTCTCTTGGGATTCTTTTTTGACTAAATAGTTCTGATAATTTTTTTCATTTAAATTTTCAATGGTTTTCAGATTGTTAACCAATTGTTTTTGATCATTCTTTAAAGACTGATTGATAAAATCATTTGCGATCTGATTCTTTCGATTTTGTATTGTTTCCCAATCTTCATTCGTCCACTCTGTAAAAAAATCCTTACGATCGCTGCTTTGTATTTTCCCAATGGAACCGAGAACTATTTGTTTGCTAATGATTGATTTGGATGCAGTGTATTCTCCCTTATCATCTCTACTACCTAACATTCCGTTGAAAATTTCCTTGCTTATTGTGACTGTTCCGCCTTGATTCGGATCTGAGACATCAAATTCTTTTTTCAGTAAACTAGTGCAAATGACTGAACTTGGATCTTCATAACACTTACCGTAATTTTTTTGTTCTTCGGTATTCAATTTTGAATAATCAACCGATCCGATTAAAATGGATTCTTCTTTAGATAATTTTCGATTACCGATTAGTTCCGTATTTAAACCATAAGTTAGTTGGTTGATGAGCTTTGATTGTTCCGATTTTTGAAATGTTTCCAACTCATGATTCATTTGAATTACAGATGCATATTGGTTTACTCCAAAAATGGTTTTTTGAAAGTGATCAACAATTGAGTTATCTCCCACTTGGATCTCAATCCCATTGCTATCAAACTGCGAAAGTGATTGAAAATGATTCAGTTGGGACAGGTCACCGATCGGAGACAGATTCATTTCAATTTGAGTTGGTACATGATTTGGTTTTGACTCACTGATTTCTCCCACAAGATACAATTCATTCCATGATTTCCATCCACTCCTTCCTTCTTCTTCTAACTTTTGAACCCAGTTTTCCTTTGCATTTTCTAATTGGATTCGATTGGTTTGAAAATCCAACTTCGCTTGTTCAATCAAATTCTCCTTTGAATTTGACCACGTCGCAAAGGAATCAGAATATTCTTTTGTTTTTTTTTCCCAATGACTGATGGCAGGCATCAATTTGTTTTCAAAGTGTAAACTTTGGTTGTTTAATTGAGAAAAATTTGAATTCCAATACAAAGAAGATTGCTGTGAGGTTTCATCATACATCTCATACAGAACCGAATACCCAATGGCCCCCATCTGATAAGAATACGTTCCTGGAGTTAATACCGTCAGATTGACTTCTGCCTGCCAAAACCCATATTTGTTATGACCATCTAACATTAAATTACCCTGAACATGATGAGCACGATCAAAAGGAACGCCCAATCCAAGTAAGTTTAAATTATTGATAAAATGATATGCATCGGTATATAAATTGGCACCAATGATGTTTTGTACCTTTCGACTTTCACCGAGTTTTGCATTCAGAACTTCCGCCAGACGATCATAATCTGAATGATGGATGGATTGAAAGATTGATTTGAGTTCGGGATCATAAATTCCAGCGAAAATACCTACATCAACTGGATTGGCTGTCCAATTTTCAAATTTTACACTAGAAGACAAATCATAGTATGTTTGATTTCTAAGAATCCATTCCGCAGCGGAAAGATCAAACTTTGATTTGGTATTATTCAGGTTTAAATCAAAACCTGTTTGGTATGTTAAGATTCGATCTTGAAAATAATTATACTCAGAAAAAGCTTTGTTTGATTCATCTTTCAAAAAATCATTCATTTTATAGGCAATCTGAGTTAACATCAGATCCGGATTTTTATCATTCATAACAAGTTCTTCTGAAATTTCCTGAATGAATTTTGAAAATATTTTGCCAGCTTCATTTAAGCTACCGTCATAATTTCTATATTGGCAACCACTACTCAATTCACACGAAGAATCCAATCCTGATTTCATTTGACCGATCATATCCGTTAGAGCTAGGTAAACTGTTTCCTTATATTCATTGATTGCTTGTAAATTAGTAACAAACTGATTTTCAGTTTCTTGGAGCGAATTCAAATACGACAAATAATTTTGTTCTAATTGTTCTAAGGAAGAAGCAAATGAATCCAAGCCTTCTTGTTTCGATCTCTCCCAGGAATATTCCCATTCCGCCGCTGCTTGTAATATTTTCTCTCTATTCTCGTGTAACAACATTTCTTCTTTCGTATAATCTTCGTAAATCGACTCCTTTCCTAATCTTTGGAAGTAAAGCGCATCAATTTTCCCTGACTCAAGTTTCTCTAAAAAGGCAGTTCGATTGAGAAAATAATCATTTAACAAATCATTTTCCCAATCAGAGTAAAATACTGCCACTTCAGAGGTGAAAGATCTTCGCCTTTCATCTATATAACCCTCATTTGAAATATAAAAGTCTTCACCATGTTCATTGATGAGTAATTCTTCAATCTGACGATTCGCTTCTTCCTGCCAAGAAACCATTGCATTGGTCAATATTTCTTCCACCCGACTCTCCCACTCGGATAAGGAATCAAAAAAATAGACATTCGCATAAATATCAGCATAATCATTGGAATTGTATTCAGGTATGTTCCATGAATCTTGGATGGATTGGGCCAAGACGTTCTTTTCCGTGAGAAATAACATTAAAACAAGGATGATAGATACGGCTCTAAAACCAGTGCGATCGTTTACCATAAAGAACCTCCGTTCTATGAGGTAAAAAAAAGATTAACTGGTTTGAATATTTTTTAGATAATGAAGGCTTTTTTGATAAAAATATCCAAAGGCAAAGATCAAAAACATTGATTCAAACAGGTAAACCCCACCATTCCAAGGATACACATAGGAAAGAAATAATGATCCAATGATAAAGGTATTTGAATGAGCCAAACATTGATTTTTCTTTCGAATTGTGAAACTAAAAAATAGATAAACTAAGATTACCATACCCAATTGAAGATAGTCTCTTGTAAAAAGAATCGATTGGAATTTCCATATAAAAGTGATCGTGATTACAAAAGATACATACTCTTTGTAATATTGTTTCCGAAAGAACAAAACGGATACGAGGATAACAAAAAACACCAATCTAAAGTGTGGTTCTCCTGATTTCGTTTCAGTACGTTCTGCATACTCTGTCTCATCGTTTTTTAGAAAATTTCGAATCCCATCCTCAATTGTTTCCCATGGGAGCGATTCTCCTTTGATCAAAATTTCCATACTTGTCTCAGTATTTTTATGATAGATCCTCCCAAAATTTTTAATGGAAGAAAAATTTCGAAAAGAATCGAGAAATACCAAACTCCCGTTTCTTGTTGGTACGGGTTGTTTCCGAAACTCCTCTTTTGAAATTGTTTTATTGAGCATAAGTTTCACATCGACTATTTTCTCTTCCAAAGGCATTTTCGCAACGACGGTTGGATTCAATTGAAAACTTGACTCTTTGATGGTTGGATCGACATCTGCTTTCATTTTAACACGATGAGTTGAATTCGATTGAAACTTTAATCCTTCACTCGCTTTTTGAAATCCTAAAACAACTTCCTTAATCTCCTTCCTACTTTTCAGCCAAGGTAATAACTTCAAAATAGAAACTTCCAATGCAATCGGATCCTGATTTGTAAAACGAAGTGTGTTAGTGTCTTGGACTGCTTTACCTTTTACAAAATGGAAATACCCCATTTCCGTTGGCAAAGTAGAAAATAGTTGAGGGTTTGTCAATTCAGCCAGTTTTAAATAAAACTCGGAACGAAAATTTTTTTGAGTCACAACAAGTAATTTGGTCCAATGTTGGCTTAAAATTGCTTCTTCCACCTGCCTTGTGACTCGATTGATTTCAGATTCCGAAGTATAGGTAGGAAATTCGAGTCGAGCATGTTGGATACTACTTTGATTGGATGTGATGGGAAACGAAACCCAAAGGCCCTCCACTGAATAAAAAAATGAAAACAAAAGGACAAGACCAGAGATCATAAAGAAAGCGCCAGGATTTGAAATTGGTTTCGGATTTAAAATTCGATTCAGAAATGAAATTTGGAACGTAGATAAGTTTAAGGTGAGAACACATTTTCGTTTCAAAAATACCAGAATCAAATTCCGACAGAAAGGATACACTGCAAGACTATTGAAAAAAATAAAAATCAAAACAAAGATAGAGATGGGAATCCACTCTAGCCATACCAAAACAGAAAATAATAAAACAAAGCCCCCAATCTGTTTCTTATGGTATAAAACACGTTGAAAACGTACAAAAGGAAAAAATAATTTCAGAACAAACAAAAATACGAAACCAGAATCACCGATGGGAATTTGAAACAAGTGAAGGAAAAAAAATACGACAATGAGAAATAGAAGAAAACTAAAACTGAAAACGAAAGCTTCGAGCCATTTCCGTTTGTACAAACCTAGGTATATCATTAAGTAAGATTCGATCAATAGATAAAAGAAAACCAATTCAACAGTGTTTGTGAATAATTCCTCTTGGGAGGAAAAAACAATTTCCCAATCTGGAAAACTTTTTAGTATCCCAACTAACTTCAATTCTAATAACAATTGTCTAAATCCGCTGTCGGTATGGATGAGGATGGATTCGAAACTTTTCCCATTCACTCTTGTATTTTTTTTTGCATCAACTTGCTCCACTTCCACTCTAGCAATTTGTCCGAGTGAAACTTTTCCGAAATTTCCAAATTGAATTTGGATTTTCCCCCACTCCATTGGTTTGATAGGGTAGTCCGTAACAAAATACTCCTCACGACTTGTATCCATTCTCACACCTTCAAAATGACGACGTATGGACTGGTAAATTTGAACCATTGTTGGTTGTGATGATTGTAATAAGGATAGATGGTCCACTTTGATTTGTATTTCCCTCTCAAATTCGGGTTGGTATACAAATTTCGTCACATAATCAATGTCTTTGATCCTTTGTTCCAAATCAGAAAGGGATGAAGTCCGATCAGACTTTACCTTTTTCAGAAGAATGAAATGAAATTCTTTATCTTTATCATAAACAAATCGGGGAAAATGAATGTCTCGAGGAAACTTGTTTTGATTTAGAATGTACACATTTCGAACTGATTGGAGTAATTCTTCTTTGGGAAATTCTGGACTCAACGTTAAGTAGAGTGCTAAATTTCCATGATCAGAAATCGATTTTAATTCCAAATAACCGTCAACAGATTTAAGGATCATTTCCCATGGTTTGGTTACATTTTCTTCGATTTGTCTGGCTGTTTTGCTGGGCCAATTCTGAGTGATGACTAAAGTTTCAACATCTTCCATAACCTTAGCATCGCCTAACTTGATTTCTCTGATTTTTAGAATTGAAATTAAAACAATCAATCCAAATACCATAAACAACTGGTATTTCATTCTCTTAACAAAGGGAAAACTCATACATTACACACGGGCATTCAAATACTTTGAGAATACAATTGGATAAATCTTGAATACAAAATAGGCGGAAACTAGAATTCCAATACAAATTGTCACTGCGATGGCTCGAACAAACTCCGAACCTGGGAATGAAATCATTACAACAGGGAGCAATCCAAAAAAAGTGCTACCTGCATTTAGAATCACAGGTTTTTTCATCCAATTAAATATGTGATTGATTCTATCAGAAATATTATGAAGTTTCTTAGTCTCTTCCCATCTCTCGCCAAACAAAGAAATACTATCCAATGAAAGTCCAATCAAAACAACAAGACCCATGTAATGGCCGAAATGAATTTGTGAAACAAATAAAAACAAAAAAGAGATAACGACAAACGAATACAATATGCTCATCATTAGATAGACTGCTGGTCGAAAAAAAGACTCAAAGATTCCAACCAATGTTAAATAGATAAATAAAAATGAACATACAAGTAAAATCATAAGTATTAGAAAAAATGAAATCATCTCTTTCTTTTCGGATCGGATAACATAATGAAATCCATTCTGATGCAGTTGAGTGAGTTGAGATTTTATATCCCAATCCCCTATCCATTCCAAATAAAACCTACCTGATTCTCTTCTAAACTCCGAATAACTTTGTTTTTCTTCCATTTGAAATAAGGTATCAGGAAAAATTGATTCTTTTGAAGCTGATTTGAAGTTTGGAAGTAGGTTCGAAGTTTGATTGGACTGCAACCGATTCATGTTTTTGAATTCAAAATATAAAGGCATTGGGTTTTGAATACCCACCATACCAATGTAATTTGGAACATTTGTTAGTGACACTCTCAGCTTCAAATCATCCAAATCGGGTGATAGTTCAGAGTTTAAAAAAGGAATGGATTTCCAGGTTTTCAACGTAATAGGACTTGGTAAAAAAGCAAATCTTCCCTCTGCCATTCGTTCGGACAACGATTGGAATTCCTTCTCCCAATGGATTAAATTTTCCAGATCGTCATGAGAGACCACAACGGAATCATACGGAACAAATGGTAACGATAAAAACAATTCTGAGGGAAGATCCATCCATTGTAAATTCCAACGAGTGGGATCAATGGATTCCGAAAGATCTAATTCAATGTTTGAATTCCCATCACTAAACCATTTGATGAGGAAAGGAATGGCGTATTGGTGAGGAATGGATCCTCCATCCGAAAGGATAGGTAAAATCAAAACATCCAGGTTATGATCAAGTTTTTTGAATTTATTTCGTATTTCTTGGATAAAAAAACGCTCTTCATTCATACCAAGTCTCACTTTCGGTGTGAATTGAACCATTTTGCCTATTGAATTTGGTTTTGGAAAAATTTGAAATTTTTTGGAATCCCATCCGATGGAATGGAAAATATAAATACCGAACAAGAGAAAGAATATGAATGATCCTTTTTTACTCATCTTCCACTTTGTATTACCATTCCAAATGAATAATGTAGGAGACTCACTTGCACTTTTATTTGATACTTTTGCGGCAAATGTAAAAACAAACAAAGGAACAACTGTAACGGATGTTAGCAAGGATGAAAATACCAAAAGTACAATACTAAGCCCAATGTCATAAAAAAAATCCTGCCATTCGTGAACATAAAACAACAAAGGAAAGATCACAACCATGGTCGTGAATCCTGATGAAAACAAAGATATGATCACATGGCGAATTCCATGCGAAACCGCAACCAACTTATCTTTCTGATCTTTCCAACTCGATTGTATGGAATAATAAATTAAATTATTGGCATCAAACAACATACCGATCCCAACAGAAATCCCACTCAAACTTAATAGATTAATGGATAAGGAAAAAAAAACTAAAAAATGAAAAAAGTAAACAAGTGAAAAAATAACTGAGACAAACAAACAAATCACAGGTAACCATTCTTTATAAGAAAGATAAGAAAAAACCAATGCAGAAAATAGACTGATAATCAAAAAGAAAACGAATTGATTGATTTGAGATTTTAATTCTCTTGAGGAATCATAAAATACTTTGGGGTGGAGAGATGATTGATTTTCCTTTAAAATATGCAGGATTTGATTCGAAATTTTTAGAGGATCTTTTGTTGGATCCACTAACACTCCAAAATAAACTGTCCCTTCTCCATTGGTTCCAATGATTTGATCAGAAGGCAATGTTGCCAAGGAAACATCTGCTATATCTTCGATCGGAATCCATTTCCCATCTCCTAGATGGATCGGAAATTTTTGAAGTTCTGCCAAAGACTTAATTTCCGAATCAAATTTAATTTCTACATCTTGGTTTACTTCCAAAAGTTTTCCAAGGGATCCAGTTTGTAATCCCGCTGTGATTTGATATTCGAGGTCCCTTACTTTCAATGGGAGTAAATTGAGTTTCGATTCATTGAACGAAACAAGGAGAGAAGGTTTAAGATCTCCGATTTGAATTACTTCTATCACACCCGAAATTCTTTCAATTTTGTATCGCAACTGATCGATAGAAGCAGAAATTTGAGACTTGTTTCGAATCAAATTTGGATTCACTGTAAATTCAAAAAAGGGATTTCGAAATTCACTCCCTACCATCACTTTAGGGACCCCAACTCCATTTGGTAACTCATCTCTAATTTCAGATAACAACTGGTACAGTTCCTCTTTAAATTCCAAAATGGGAGCTCCCAATTGTAATTCAATTTCGATAGTGGATTTTCCGTGAACTGAATTGGTCTTCAATCCTTTAACAGAATTAACAGATGAGATCCTATTTGACATCGGTAAACTTAATGTAAGATCAACATCTTCTGCCGAATGATTTGGAAATGGAGTGGTGACAAAATATTTGAGTGGAGTGAGATTCGGTAATAATTGAACCTTCAATCGATCCAATCGGAAAAATACTGCCATAAAAATAAATATCAATCCGACCCAACACAAACGATTGTGACTGAGATAAAACCGAACTATTGGATCAATAAGATTCATTTTACGTTAACTTGAAACAAATCCTCAGAGTTTAGTCCACTCATCACTTCCATATCTTTTTCATTATAAGATTTGCATTGTATAAAACGTTTTTGAATCGTTTCTCCTTTTTTTAGAAAAAGAAAAAATCCTGATACTCCATCACCAAACACTGAATCTTTTGGAACTAACAACAAATCTTTGGAAGTGTCGGTATCCACTTTCGCAACTCCAAACATTCCAGTCATAAGAGAATGTTGGTTTTTGAATAATTTGACCTTGACTCCGATTCCATGAGTTCTGGATTCTAAATAACCACTGACTGTATCTATTTTGCCGAATGCGACAGGCATACCATCTAGACTCGGTTTGAATTCTACTCTTTTCCCCGGTTGGATTAACTTTAAATCCGACTCACCTATTTGAAACAAAATCGAAAGATCACCATTTTCGATCAAACTCAATAGAGTTAGGTGATTGGATATTTCCCCTTCTTTTAAATGAACTTTCAGTATCGTCCCGGCTTTGGGAGCGAATAGTTTTGATTCCGAAATCATTTGTTTGTTAAATTTTATTTGGTTTTCTAGGATTTTTGTATTTGTGAGACTCAATTCATATTCGGTTCTTTCAATGATGGTGTTCTGTTCTTTCCAAAGTTTCAGTTTCGTAGGCAAGTTTGGTTCTTCTAAATCAAAATTTAAATTCAAGACTGATAATAAACTATCTCGATCACGTTTTATATTTTTGTAAATTGCATGTTTATTTTCTTCATCAAACTTCCATTTGTCTAGTTCTGATAAAGATATGTATCCTTGTTTCCATAAAATTTCTTTTTTCTCCTTGATATCCTTAGCCATTTCCCACTCGGATTCTGCTATCTCCAACATTTCGGTTTTTTTATCGATCTCACGGACTTTAACTTCGATTAGTTTTTCTGCCTGTTTCCATTTCTGAAAACTGATCACTTGGTTTGCCTTTGTGACTTCAAGCGAAATCGACAATTTTTCACCTTCCAATCGTAGTAGTTCATCATCCAACTCGACTAATAGTTGCCCTTTTTTGACTGATTGCCCTTCTGTGACATGGATTTTTTGAATCCTACCGGATTGTTTACTTTGTAATTGTAATTCCTTGGTCGCTTCGACTGTTGCTGGAAATTCCATCGAAACCAAAACTTGTTTTAAAATTGGTTTTGAAAAGATTGGTTTTTCTTTTTGGTTTCCAATTGCATATACATTTTGGTCGTTCTCGATCCAAAAATTTTGATACAATACGTATGAAAGAGATCGGAATCGATTACGTATGCTTTCATTGGAAAACATTGTAAAAAGATACGAGAGAGTCACATATATAAGCAAAATGATACCAAGAGCTTTACTTTTTGATTTCAGATAGGATAAGAATTTTTTTTTCATATTCTTACCAGACAAATGATACAAATCGACCAAAGAATCGGAATCAAATAACCAATCCCTTTTGAGAGGGAGGAGGGATGATTCGAATCCATTCGAATCATTTGATTGAATAAATTCACATTTCCTTTGACAAAATAAATATAAAGTCCAAACCAAAAACACAAAATTAAAATTATGTACACTTCGGAATCATGGAAATAACCTAGGCATAAATTCCCAATATATAACAAAGATAGAATGTAAAAGAAGAGTTGGAATTGTTTTCGAATCAGCGGCAGAAGAAGAAATTTCATTCGAATGTTTTTTAATTTTAAAAAAACAATCAAGACGCCAGCCGAAACCAATACAAATAAAAACGATACAACATAAACTGGGATGATTTGAAACGGGTAAAGTTGCCAAAAATAGACAACTCCATTCCGTGCCATCAATTCCGACTCTAAATTTGTATTCATCACCGACATCTGATCCCAAAAAAAGAAACAATGGGTAAAATAAATCAGCGTGTACAATGAAAGATAAAACCAATCTTTGGTTCTGAATTCTTTCCACAAATGATAACCAATTGAAATCGATTCCATAAACTTTGTTTGTTCGAATTGTATTTTCATTACCTTAGTTCCAACTCCTGATCCATTCTATGAATCAAGGTTTGGAACTGTTTTAACTGGGCCAAAAATATTTTTTTTTGGTTGGGTTTTAATTTTGGGCCATTCCATTGTAAATACAACAAACAAGCCTCAGGTGATATGGGAAGTAATTCTAAAAGAGCATTTTCTTCTGCCAAATTGACTACTCTTTTGTCTTTTGAAAGTAGAATGGCTTTAAAATAATAGAAGATCAATTCTTTGGGTTTTGCTTCCAAAAGATCCCATTCATGGAAAAATTCCCGCCATTCACTCAAATAAAATAAAGACTTAAAGTATAATTTGGTCTCTTCAGTGGTAAGCTCTCTTTCTTTTTTGCGATCCATCAAAATCGCTTGGACGACTGTCAAATGACCAGACTGGTATGCATTTTTTACAATTTGGTATTCTTTTGGGTCATCTATTTCCGCTTTATGGCAACTCAAAACAAAACAAATTCCAAAAAGACAAATTACATTCCATAATTCCGATTGGGTTATTTTCATCATAATGATTCCTTGGATTGTAAAAACGGAAGCGGAGAGTTTGGAATCCAATCCCAATCAAATCGTTCTGATTGCCTAAGTTTTAACTCTGTCCAAGTCAAACGCACCATGATCCCTTCCCTTTTTGTTGTTTGTGGGAAACGTAAAAATACTACGTATGGGATATCCAAACCTTCGGCGATCCCATACCAGTAGGATAATCTCGAATCATTTTTACCATCGTTAGGTGATAGATTGGATTGTAGCCGGCCTAGATGGTCATTGGATTCGGGATATTTTTTGAATTCATGGATTTCATCTCTTATAATGACATAGTATCCAAAACGTTCTAATTCTTCTGTGATCTGATGTATGATTTCTTTTTCCAATAGATATTGGTCTGCATAAAAGGAGGAAACCGTGGGCACCAAAAGAATCTTTTTCCCATCGGGGATTGGATATTTTTGATAACCCACCGTTTCGCGAAAGAGGGAGCAGGAAACAAAAAAAAGGAAAACAAGAAGGAGGTTAAATTTCATTTAGCCTCCATTTGGATCACAAAAGGAGAGGCCATACGTTTTCCAGTGACAGAACGGACCTCTGCATCAAGTCGGAATTCATAATACGGATAAAAATTAGGGGCGAGTATAGAAGATGCTAAATTAAAATCGCCTCCAGTGGTATTGTTCCCAAAAACTGAACCATTACAACTGGCTTCACTTTCAGCAAAGGAATACGTGATCTCTCGGCACCCATACGGAAAAGTGTTTTGGCAGTGCCCCCATTCCCATGTCGCCAAACGGATATTACTTGTTGGTGGTGAAATTTTTGTCAATCGACTCGACGAAATCACAGAAATTGGATCCACATATTGGTCAAAAAAGAGTTTAAAATTATCGGTTGAGACATCTGCACAAGCGTTTGGACTTCCACTCTCACCAGAACCATTGTCCCCACCTCGAAATTTGTAGTCATGTGGACTTAAGATAGCAAGACCTCTACTCCAAAAGCAGGAAATAGAATCCCATCTAGCACCTGTCATAGATCCAAGTTCTTGGATCCCTAAACCACAGTTTTGGGAAGCTAATCCAAATCCAATCACCTCTGGTGGCCTTGGCCCTTCCCCTATAAAAAAATCTAAGGAAACGGGGTTTTGTATTTTTGAACCATCCAGGGCAGAAATTCCAGAAGATAGAATCAATTGGTAACGCGTTTGGCTTTCTAAAAATTCATCGAATCGGATTTGGACTTGGTTTGGATCCGTCCACTCTAAATGGAAAGATCCATATGGCTCTAAACGTAATCCTAACTGTACTTCCCTTTGGTCCATTGGTTTTGAGAAACGTATTGTCATCGGAGAAGGCTCAGGATTCCCTAAACATGCCGAATCCACTTCACCCAAAATTCGATCCGCTATCTGTCCACCTGACAAACATTCTTCGGTGTTCCCAATGGAGATCAAAAAGGATTCTATATATGGGGGCGGGAGTGTTGGACCAAGTTTGACAGAAAAGGGAATGGAATAAACTCGGTCTAAGTCTTTTCCTTTTTTATTTTCACATTGTTTGGACAACCGGATCATATATCCGATAGGAGATAACTCTTCATTGGGAAAAAATTTTAAGGAAAGGTCTGTGGTTTCAAAGTTACCTCTCGTATTCGGTTCCAATGAAAACGCAGAAACACAAGATTGGATTTCCATGGGTTGGCTCCAAAGAATGGAAATTTCTGTTTTGGGTGAGACATGGTCACTCCCCGAACTGGGAGTAAACGAAATCACTTTGGGGGAGTCTTCATTCACAAATAAACTCAACCAATCTTGCGACGTTCCCATTTTAGAATGGCAATGCAAAAGAAAATAAATCCCAACAATACAAATTGTCCATGGTGCGGATTTCATTTCATTCCTCCAAAAAGAAAGGGGTTAATTTTTGTTTCTTTGGTCCTCTGGGTTGTAAATTTTCTTTTGGGGTCAGTTCTTTCCAATCGAAGAGGAGTTCTGTGAACATACTTTTGTATTTGGAATGATGTACTTGGTAGTATCGATTTCGAAAAGGATCCTCTCCCAAAAGGATCACCAATTCGAAAGCAGTTGAAATATAATTAAAATAATGTTCGATACTTTTCTCTAAGGCGATAAAAACTTCTTCTTCCACTCTCAAATATTCAAGGTCTGAAATGAGATTTAGTTTTTTTTCCTCTCGTTTCTGTTTGAGAGAATGGAATGCAGACTGAACATAATCCAAATACAATGAGTATTTTGAATATTCTTCCCTTAATCTCACTTCAATGGATTTAGAAGTATTTCTCAGGAAAAGTTCCGTTTGTTCTTTTTCGGAATGGATTTGGAATTGCGACAATTGAGAATCGAAACGTTTTTTATCACGACCCACTTCATCAAAAAGTCCAATCGATCCACTTTGGAATGCATTTTCACCAGGGCCTACAGCCTGTGGGCCATAACCAGGAATCCTCTGGATTCCATTCCCTTCCGATTGGAAACCGTTTTGTGTATTGGATACAAAACTAGATCCACCTAAGTTTGCCTGGAAACCTAAACTCACACCATAAATTTCATTTTGTAAAGGGAATCCATTATTACCATTCCTTCCAAAATAACCACCTAATACGAGTTTTGGTTTCCAATCGTTTTTTAAGGACTCTTCTTCCAAATTACTGAGTTCGATTTGTAATCGATTTTTTTTCCGAACGGGATGGTTTTCATCCACTTCAATGGGTGCGTTTGTTGGTTCAAAAATTTGAATTCGTTCCGTGATTCCCGGCTCCAAAACCAAACTTTCATTGGGAGCAAGGAACATCGATTGTTTGAGTTCCAAGAGAGAAGATTCCTTCGCCGCTTGTGTGTGGAAACGTTTGGCCAGAAACTCCACTTCCCATTGTTTTTGGGATTTGAATTCATTGGGAGAGAGTAAATTGGTTTGGATTTCTAAGTCTGATTTCTTTTTTTCCAGCTGGTATCGTTCCAATCTTAAGTCATAGATTGAATCAATGAGGATCCGTTTGTTTAAATTCAAATAAGCAAGCGAAATGTTTTGGATGATTTTTTCTCGTAAGATCTTTTTTTCTTCTGATTGGATGAGTTGTTTGATTTCTATTTTTTGTTTGTCCCTTTCGATTTCTCCTCCATCATACAATAACTGTTGGATTTGTAATCGGACATCCCGGTATTCCTGATCCAATTGTTCTTGGTTCCTTGAGAAAATTCCAAAATAATGAACTCCTAATTTAGGTAGGTATTGTTTCCACTTTTCACTGAGTAATATTGGGAATAATCCTGACTTTGTTTTTTCCAATTTCAGTTGGGCGTTTCGTTCGAGGCCCACCCAAAGGCAATCCTCCCAAAGGAATAATTCACTTGCAGACAAGGAACATATTCCAAAATAACAAAGGAAGAACCAAACCCAGGAGAGTCGCCACATATCAAGAGATAGGTGGTCAGAAATGATATTGGTTCTAAATTTTTAGATTTGTAGGGATTTTTTTGATTTTTTTTTCTGTTTTTTGGCTTGTAAGTGAACGCTCGTGCCTTATAAAAGTGGCATGATCCGTTTGATTCCTTTCTTTTTGTTTATCTTTACCGCCACGACTGTATTTGCTGATGAAGTGGGAGTGGTTAGTTTCATCCAAGGAAACAATTACATTTCTGGACCTCGTTTTAAAAAAGCAAAAGAACCAGTGAGATTAGGGAGTGTCCTAAAAAAAGGCGACACCATCACTTCCGAAGATGGAACTTGCGAAATCCAATTGGCAACACAAGCCACCATCCGGCTCTCAAAATTTTCTTCCATCCGCATCGACGACTTACTCAATCCTAAAACCAAGTCCACCACTCTCAACTTAGTTGGTGGAAAATTATTTGTGAAAGCACACAAACCACCAGGTGGTGGTCCAAGCGACACTGAACTCAGTGTAGTCAATCCTAGTTTTGTGGCAGGGGTTCGGGGAACCGAATTCCTTGTGGCAACACCAAACCAAGGTGGAGAGGACGAAGAATTGAAAGATGTGGAAACCGGTGTTTATGTCAACGAAGGGACCGTCGCGGTTAGCCCTGACAAAAAAGGCAAACAAACCTTAGTTGGTGAAAATGAAGAGGTTGTCGTTTCTGGCAAACAACTGAAAAAACAAATCTTAGATGAATTTGTAAAAGAAAAAATGCATATCTTTGAGCAGTTCAAAGCCATCAAAGAAGAAAACTACCAACGCATCAAAGAACAGTATGAAAAAAATGATCAAATCATGAACGACTACAAAGGCCAAGGTTAATCATGAAACGTTTTTTGGTAATTTTTTCTGTAGCCAGTCTGTCTGTCTTTTCTGCGGATCGAATTGGCACAACTCCGGTGTACAAAATCGCAGTGGAAGCCTACCCTTCCACGGAAGAAAGTAGAGCCTTACGTGATTTTATCAAAGAACAAATCCAATCCACAAGTCGTGGCCAAGTGACTGCCACGTTTCCAGATTCGGAAATCAGGACTTGGGAGTTTGACAAACGTGGTGATGCCACAATCGAAACAAAAGCCAATCTCCAATCGCTCACACAAGTTGATAAATTGGTTTTGGTTTCTACAGAAGATGGACAGGCGCTGATTTCCTTTGTGGATGTGTTACACGAAACATTGGAATACCGAAACGCCCTACCGGAATCGCTTTCCAAAACACTGGTTTCTGATTTTTTAAGTTACTTAGACAAAAAAAATATCTACCTTGCCCTCTCCCATACGGGTGCAAGTTCTTCTTCCCAGGTCAAAATCAATTCTCTCAAATCCACCTATGTGGCTGGAGAACCGATTCGTTTTGAAATCGAAACCACTGAAGACAATTATGTTTATGTTGTCCTCGTCCCAGAGAACCAAAAAGGGGAACCAGTCCTGCTTTTCCCAAACCAAATGCAAAATGATAATTTTGTAAAAAAAGGGGAACGGGTGACCATCCCGGACAAACGTATCTCGTTAAAGGCTTCCCCAAGCCCATCCAAAGATCGGATCCGTGCCTTTGTGACAAGGGATGAATGGAAAGAATACCAACTCCGTGGGAAAAAGGAAGATTCCTTTTACCGACTGTTGCCTCCAGCTGTGACTGGCACAAAAACCTTAGCACGTTCCCTAACGCCTCCTCCGACTTTGACCTCTCCCATCGAAGAGAGTTTAGTCACTGAGTGGGAGTACGAAATCCTTTCCCGTTAATTTTCTTGCAAAAACTCCTCATACCTTTTGTTATATAAGGTATGAGAGCCAACCTTTCCAAACTCCTCACCATTTTTCTCTTCGGTTCCTTGGTATCCTGTTCCTTATTTGAAAAAGATGATAACAAAGATAAGGATGTCTTGAATGCACTGTTACTCTCGGTTTGGGGTTACAACCAAGCCGCTGGTTGTTCGGGACCCAAATCAGGATTTACCATTTGTATCCCGAAAGGGATTGCGGAGTAGACCATGAAAAAGATCCTTCTTCTCATTTTATTTTTGAGTGTAAGCATTCAATTTTCCGACTTCCACAACCAAACAAGAAAATCCGCCCAAACAATCTTAAAAGAGATGTTGAGTGAATCCATCCAGATTGGATTCGGAACAGAAAAACTTTGGTCCGCAACCAGTGCCGATAACTGGGGTTTTGTGAGACAATCGGCCACTTGGGCGAGAGGAAACTCAGGCATCATCGATAGTTTGATCCTCGCGATTAAAAATGCAGGATACTTCAACAATCCAAGTGAAGCTAGAAGTGACGTCCTTACCAATATCAATCTGAGTGGATTTGGTTCCGCAACACTAACGATTAAAATCAATACACCAACGAATAATATTGCTTCCACAGCTTACACTGGTACCAAAAATTTTAATCATTTTTTTGAGATCAAAAAAACAGGAGCTTCCACTCCTTCCTTACAATTGTTTTTTGATGATCCAAACTCCACTCTTGGAAATGATGGAGCCCTTGTTTACTATAGGCTCGTTGATTTTGGAAACCCTCAATTTGCAAACGTAGGTGATGTGATCACAGAAAGTTATACGGGTAATGAATCTGTGTATGGAACCAAGTTCCAAACCTACACTTGGCGCAACGGACCAGAAAATGCTTCATGGATCAGTAAACATGGACGTGTGGTTTTAACCGAGGTGGACTCAGGAAGACAACTTTGTTTTCGATCTGTGGTTCGTTTGAGTTTTACAAAATTAAAAGAAATCAATCCCGCGGGAGCAGCAACATTAGACCAATTGAAAACTTTATGCCATAATGCACAAGGTTCCTCTGGCGATAATATCTATTATGTACTCGCCTATATGCAAAAGTTTGATTCCCCTTTCCTAACAACAGCGAAGGCGACGTTCACCACGGCAGCGACAAAAGCCGAGACCATCTGCAGCTTACCTGCTGCGAGTTTTGCCGGTGCCAAACTATCGTATGGAATCTTTAATATCAATGGGTATGTGACAGACCAACTCAATGCAGACCAAGTCCCAGCGGATTACCCAAGCCCAACAGTCGGTGGGACTGATTTTATGTCAGTCGATGAAGCCTTCAACAGAACCTACGTGGCACTCAATGACTCCATAGCAGGCCAGCCAACACTCGGCACGGTCAAACAATACGAAGAAACATCGAAGGTTTACTTTGATGCGTTTGACGGTTCCGCACAGAATCTCTCGTTTAAATGATACTTCTGAATATGACTCAAGGGAAAAAATGAAACGTTTCCCTTGGGTTTTGGAATCCAAACGATTGTGATAGAGATTACTTGGATCCGTTATTCGTTGGAATCGCTTCGCACGATCGCGTTTGAAACAATGGATCCAGTCAATGCGATGAGTTCCACTCGCACATAAGGATCTGTTTCTAAGATTTGGTAAGTAGCAGAATTGGTGTCGGGACTGATTTGTAACACTTCTCCCAATTTTCCAATGAAACGAATTTCCAAATACCGTTCGGTGGAATTCACCTGGATTTGATTTTTAGCGTTCACATGGATATCTGGGACTTTAGGATCGTCCGCACCTTGGAAGAATTTTTTCACACAAAAAAAGAAACCTGAATTTAACGCCTGCAATACGGTGACTTGATCTTTCGCTCCAGCGTTTGTAACAATATAACGTAAAAAACTTTCACCCTTACGACCACGTTGGTGGCCAAGAGTTTGGATCCAATCTTTCCAAAATGGTTGGTCAAAATTTTGTATGATTTTTTCTGGAAAATAATGTAAGTCATCACTTGCCATGCAGTGAACGTTTTTTCCGACACTTAGGAGACTGTCTAAGATTTTCGTATCATCACCAAACGGAGAGTATACTTCCACAGCTTGGTATCCTTCGAGAGCTAACATTTCTTCTTTGGAATAGGAATCGAACAATTTTGGATGAGGTAAAATTACATACCCTCCTAATTGTTTCATACGATCCATCACCCAATTTAAATTTTCCCTAGAGGCATAAATTGGAAAAAAATCATAAAACGCTTTTTGGATCCCAATCGCAAGGATATGTCTTTTTTTGACATTTTGTCCCCATTCCATCCCTCGGATATAATTTGGATCTTCGGTATTTGAAATTTGTCCATAGTCGGTAATGGCGACGTTGGCAAACCCTTCCTTTTTGTATTCACTGACAATTTCATTCACTGTATGTCGTTCAGGAGTGAACCAAACTTCATCGGAATGGGCATGGAGTGATATTTTTTCTCCCGCTTCCCCATTCCAATTTTGGTATGGGTTAGAAATGGAGTCCCCCACAAAAGGTTTTGCGATATGGGTATGAGATTTGGAAAGCAATAGAACAACTGCTAGCTGGTAAAGGCCCAAAATTCCAAGGAGAGCGAAGGCAAATAATGGATAACGATACTTCCAAAGGGAAGGCCGAGCAAGTCTCTCTTCCGAAGCGAGAGCGGGCCCTGGAATGTGCAACAACATGAGAATAGTTTACAAAATCTATTTTCCAATTTGATTCCAGTTTTGTTACAAAATGGATACAAAGATCTTGGTTTCAAATAGGTTTTGACAAGGGAGAGAGGGTTTTCCTTCTAGGAATGTGCCATTTTTCACGCCCAAAAGAACGTTTTTTCTCCTTTTCACAACCCTTGTCCTATACTTATTTTGGGGGAATGCAAGCCCACTCGTGGACCAAGATGAGGCTGCTTATGCTGGATTTGCAAGGACGATGGCAGAGACAGGGGATTATTTACAGATGGAATTCCCTTACTCCACACCTCACAGGAAACCTCCCTTACATTTTTGGATCACTTCATTTTTTTTCCAATGTTTTGGCGTAAATGAATTTGTTTTAAGAATTTTTCCTGCCCTTTGTATCTTAGGTACTTCTCTTCTCACATACCATCTATCGTTTGTTATGTTCAATAGCAGAACAGCTTTATATGCTTTTAGTATATTGAGTTTTTCTCTCTATTTTCCGTTAAATGGAAAAATTGCCCTGGTTGATTCTTTACTCGTTTTCTTCGGGATGTTAGGATTTACTTCCCTGCATCATTTTATACGTTCCGAAAAATGGATTTATGCACTCGTATTCTGGTGTTCAGTGAGTATGGGAGTCCTCATCAAAGGGCCCCCGATCTTGATTTTTCTTGGTGGAACTTGTTTTCTTTTGTTATTTTTTTCTAAAATTCGACCTACGATTTGGAAACTACATCCGTGGTTTGGATTACCATTGGCTTTATTACCACTGATGACATGGGGTTATTGTTCATGGCAAAAAGATGAAGGGGAACTCATTCGTTGGATGATTGATTGGTACATCTTGCGACGAGCCACAAATCCAGTGTTTGGGCAATCAGGCCCACCTGGCACCTACTTCGTGTTATTCCTTGTGACGTTTTTCCCTTGGACTCGAGTGTATCTTTCTTTTCTAAAGGAAATGTTTTGGAGGTTTGTCTCTCATTTAAATGCAAAGGAAATCAAAGATTCTATTTTCTCCTCTTTTCGGAATGGGATCCTTTTGCCACTTTCGCCTCGATCCTATTTGATGATTGGACTTGTATTTTCTTGGATATTTTATGAATTAATATCGAGTAAATTACCTTCGTATCCTTTGTCAGCTTACCCCATTCTTTCTATTTTACTTGCCGAACAATTATCCAAAAAACACAATCAAATTTACTTATATAGACTGTATCTTACATCAGCGATTGTGATGATGTTTGTGATCAGTTTTTTCATTTTACCAAAATTTAGCGAATTGAGAAATGATTCCAAAAAACTAGCGGAGATCATGAATCAATCAGTCTCCCCAAATGAAACCTTGTTTTCGTTTGGTGGTCTTGGAATTCCTAGTTTTGCTTTTTACTACCACAAACCAATCAAAGAAATTGGAATGAATGATATCATCAGTCACAAAGGTAAAATTCTCATGACAGAATCGGACAAATTGATGTTGGAAGCAATGGGAATCAAACTAAGTGCAATTGGCGAACCAATTTCTATCTATGCTTATGACAGAAATAAAACCTTGCATTTAATTCTTGTCAGTCGAAAGAATTAATCAAGGAATCTACGTTTTAGATCTGGTGTGGGCACCATACAACTCTCGGCTTTGCCAAACCACTGGTAACGGTGTTTGGCAATCCAGCGATAAATTTGGTTTCGAACTCCCTTTGGCACAATCCAAAAAACCAAACCGAATCTCCAAGGGAGCCCCAATTCTTTTGTGATCCCAAGGATGGCATCTGATTCGACCAATACCTCTCCTTCGTTCCAATAGATGATACTATCCGGTAAACTCTCCCTCACATTCGTTGGGATTAGGTCCAAAAAGGACTTTGAACCTATGGCAGAAAAATATAAAGATTCTGTTTGGTTCTGTTTCAATAAAAACTGAACTGACCCCATGCAGAGATGGCAAACCCCATCAAAGAATACAATTTTCCTTTTTTCCACTGGCTTACATTTCCTTAAACTCCATTTTGGCTTAGAAGGATTCGAAATCGAGTCTAATTCATACGAGGTAGCGATGTTTCCCGAATTTCATTCAAACAATCTATTAGAAAAAGAATCGACCATTTTAAAGAAAATGGAGTCCAACAAAGAGTTCATCCAATCCTTACTCAAACAACCAAACGGTTCCTTCCAAACTTTTTTAAAACCTTACCAAAGGGTTCAAACCGAACTTGGAGATTTAGTAACGGAAATCTCTCATCTCAACTCAGTGAAAAACAGTGAAGAAAGCCAAACCATCTATAGTCGATTGTTACCGAAACTCAGCGAGTATTACACTGACCTTGGCCAAAACGAAGAAATTTTCTCTGCACTACTTCACATCCAATCCACAGACAAAACTGTAAACTCAGAACAAATCAAAGTATTGGAAAATGAAATCAGAGACTTTCGATTGTCTGGCGTTGGGCTCGATTCAAACACCAAAGAAGAACTCAAAAACATCCGCATCAAATTATCAGATTTAACCAACCAATTTTCTCAGAATGTCCTCAATGCTACCAATGCATTTGCTCTCTATTTGAATGAAGAAGATGTAAAAGGAATCCCAGAGAGTGACAAAATATCTGCAAAACAACCAGATGGTACCTATAAGTTTACACTTCATTTCCCATCTTACATCGCTTATATGACATACGGTGAAAATAGAAAGATTCGAAAAGAGATGTATGATGCATACTGTACAAGGGCACCCGAGAACGGAAAACTCATTGAAGAAATTTTAAGTTTAAGAGATAAAGAAGCAAAACTTTTGGGATTTGAGACCTATGCACATTTGAGTTTGGCAACAAAGGTTGCGAATGAGCCTGAAGAAGTGATCCAATTCCTGGACCACCTCGCAAAAAAAGCAAAACCCATTGCCCAAAAAGAATACAAAGAAATCCAATCCTTTGCAAAAAAATTAGGCCAAGGCGAAATTGAACCCTGGGACCTTACCTTCTATTCAGAAAAATTAAAAAAAGAATCCTTTTCCTATGATGAAGAAATCTATCGACCATATCTAGAAAAAGAAACTGTCCTCCAGGGTACGTTTCAATTTTTAGAAAATTTACTTGGTGTTCATTTCAAACAAGTGCAAACCAATGTCTGGGAGCCATCTGTACTCTGTTATGACCTAGTGGTAGAAGGAGAAACCCGTTCCAGGTTGTATCTTGACCTGGAAGTTCGAAGCGATAAAAAAGGTGGCGCATGGATGCACAATTGGAAACCCCACTTCCAAGATGAAACAGGAAAAACAGAATTACCAATTGCCTTTGTAGTAGCGAGTTTTCCGAAAGCTACAGAATCGCAACCAAGTTTACTCAGACCCAGTGATGTCGTTACCCTCTTCCATGAATTGGGTCATGCTTTGCACCATTTACTCTCCAAGGTGAAGGAAGCTTTTGTCAGCGGAGTGAATGGAGTGGAATGGGATGCGGTTGAATTTCCTTCCCAATTTTTGGAGAACTTTGTTTATGAACCCAAAGTATTACAACTTTTTGCCAAACACTACCAAACAAAAGAGCCAATTCCGAACGCATACATTGATACAATGGTAAAAGCAAAAAACTTTATGTCAGCCATGGGAGTGGTGAGACAATTGGAATTTGCGAAGTTTGATATGTTGGTTCACAAAGAAAGTCCAAACGAAATAAGGGTGCAAGATATCCTAAACCAAGTAAGGGAGGAAATTGCCGTTGTAGTTCCTCCAACTTATAACAAATTTCAAAACTCATTTACCCATATCTTTGCAGGAGGGTATGCCGCTGGGTATTATTCTTACAAATGGGCAGAATTATTATCTGCCAATGCATTTTATTCCTTTGTGGACAAGGGTGTATTTGATTTGGAACATGCGGCACATTTTCGAAAGACCGTTTTGGAAAAAGGTGGGTCAGCCAATGCGATGAATCTTTTCCGAGATTTTTATGGAAAAGACCCAGACATCGATGCTTTACTTCGATTGAACGGAATTGCCGCTTAACGCCTGTATTGTTTTTGTGATCACTTCTTTTGGATCGGTTGACTTGATGAGTTTTCGAGTTTTCCGTTTTGAGTCCAAAACATAAACATAGGTAGAGTGATCGAATGATAGGCCGTCTTTTGTTTTTTCCACATAGGCGGCATATTGTTTAACAATTTGGTTTGTCGTTGCTAAATCAAAACTAAAACCAGATGCATTCGGAATATAAAACTGTACATATTTGTTTACCGTTTCTGTAGAATCACGTTCTGGATCGATGGAAACAAAAATCACTCGGAAGTGATTCTTCTCTAGAGAAGAAAGTCCTTCTGTTGCGGCTTTGATTTTGGCGAATGTGTTTGGGCAAAAATCAGGACAGTATGTATATCCAAAAAAAACAAGTAACACTGGTTCGGGGAATGATTGTAAATTCACCTTTGTCCCTGTTTTGTCGATGGCTTCAATATTTCCACCAATCGGAAGTTCGGTGAGCTCAATTCCGGAACCACATTGGAGAAGTGCAAAAATAAATATTGATATTAAGGTTCTTATCGTATATTGTTTCATAACGATTTTTTCTCCACAACTTGTTTCTTCACTGTTCCATTTGAATATTGAATGCTGATTTCTAATTCACCATCCATGTTTTGTTTGTCATATAACATCAGATGAGTGCCATTTCTTTCTAAACGAATGGATTCTTTGGGTTTTAAGGAAACGGGAAATTCTAGTTTTCGCATACGCATGATTCCTTCCTTGTCTTCTACCATTGTATGGAATTCTACTCTTTTGTAGTGGTTACTTTTGAGGGAAAGAATGGAAATCTCAGATTCCGTTTGATTTTGGATTTCTCCATAAACAGCAGTTGTTTTTGCTACATCAGGCACAGGATGAGTCCACAACTCTGTTTTAGAATTCGATTTGTGACAGAAAACGAACAAATTGACTTGAATTAGAAACAGAAATCCTAAATTTGTTATATTTACCTTTCGTAACAAGAGAACCTCGATGAGATTAATAATCAAATGGGTGACCGCAATCACTCTCATTCTTTCTTCCTTTCTCCTATCCACTTACAACTGGTCTACTGGTGAATACAATTATGATTCCACTCGTAAATTTCAAAATTTCGAAGCCTTTTACCAAAACGAATTAGAGATCAGCAAAAAAGAAAATACAAAACCAAACAATGAAGAGTATTTAGTAAGGGTCTCAGAAGATCCTACTCCCATCGTTATTTTGTATCTCCATGGATTTGGAGCCAGTCGCGGTGAAGGGGAAGAAGTCACAAACAAATTGAGTGAATACTTTGGAGCCAATACGTACTATGTCCGTCTACCTGGTCACGGTACCAATATAGAAGACCACCTCAATACTCCTTTCCAAAAGTATTTACAAGATGCAGAAGACAGTCTCATTTATGCAAAAGAACTTGGCCACAAAACAGTTGTCATAGGGACGAGTATGGGTGGAAACATTGCCACTTATTTGGCAGCGAAACATCCTGACCTTGTAGATAGTTTGGTTCTTGCTTCTCCCTTTTATGATTTTGATGATCCCACAGCTCATATCTTCCGATTCCATTGGGGAAAATCTTTTATCGATTCCATCAAAGGAGAAATCCGAATCTCGAAAACAGACCCAAAGGATGAATCAGCAAAATATTGGTACCTAGACCAGTATTATGGCGCCATCCAAAACATCCTAAATCTCAAACGTTTTATGGACAAAGAAAATCCATATCCGAAGATCAGTACCCCAACTCTGCTTATGTATTACTACAAATCAGAACGAGAACATGACTTCGTTGCATCCGTCAATGCCATGTTAGCAGTTTATGATAAAATCCAATCAGGTTCCAATGCCAGTCCTAAAAATCGTTTGTTAAAAATTGAAGAAGGGGCCCACGTCTTACTTTCAAAGTATGTGAAAACCGACAAAGCACTCATTGAAAAAGAAATGATCCAATTCATCAAAGAAACAACGGGCGCTGAAGAAGTCAAAAAATCAAAGAAAACCAAACGATAACAAAATCGACTCATACAATTCATCAACGGATATTGGTTTAGAACGAACCAATATCCCTTCTTTTGAAAGTTCCTCTGCATCCAATCCATCCATATTCCCCGTATACAAAACCGCAGGTAAATTTGGATTTGATTGTTTGATCTTACGAATCAATATAAGACCACTCATTTCTTTCAATCGATAGTCAGACAAAACGAAATCAGGAATTTCTTCGCTAAGTTGGTTTAAAGCAAGTGTAGACGTCGAAAATACTTTTGGTTTGATTTGTTTTTGTGATAATACAAAACTGATCGCTTCACTTGCGGCTTCATCATCTTCCACGATCCAAATTTTCTTTTTGGAAATTTCGGACCAAACATCAACGGGTTTTGGTTCTCGATTTGATGGATACAAATTGGCAACGGGTAAGGCTTCTTCTAATGGAAGGTAGATGAAAATTTTGAGAGTCATTGGATCTGGTTTGTCCAAATAAAACTCACCCCCCCAGTTTTTTACATACCGATTGATCAAGTGGATGCCCGTCCATTGGAAGTCCTCATCACTAAAATTCACTAAATCCAGAGTCGTTAACTCAGACAAACTAGGCAAAGATAAACCAGAAAATTCCAAGGAAACTAACAATCGTACATCGTCAGAAGGCAAAGTTTGGATTTGCACAAGCCCACGTTTACGATCATCCCATACCAAAATTCCTCCAGAAGTGAGTTCACACAAAATTTTGGAAAACTGTACCGCATCTACCTTTGTAAAGAGAGGAGATTTATAAAATTCAAACTGAGCCTCTACATATTTTGGTAATCCTGCGACAAGAAGTGGGATCGTAGATTCCACAACAGAAGAAATATCAATTTTAGAGACAGAATGTTCATTTTTAGATTTAGAATAATGGATGATTCTATGGATCATAGAACGAGCGTTATCTGCACCCATTCTAATTTTTTCCAAATAATCCAATACTTGGTTTTGATTGAATTTACCTGATGTGATTTGTTCCTTACCGAGTTGAGAAAACACATGGATTGGTTGTAAATAGTTGTTTAGATCATGGGCAATATTGGTCGCAAGGCTTCCAATGGTTTCCATTTTTTGGGAATGTAACTGATAGGATTCCAATTGTTTTTTTTCAGTGACATCATCTAGAAATACATAATAAAAATCAGGTTTCCCTTGGGAGTTTCGAAATGCACTGATGCGTCGATACACATTGATCCTCCTTCCGTCTTTACGAGTGAGCCTGGATTCCTCGGCACCTTCTTTGAAAAAACTAAAGTATTCCATCTCTTCTTCAGATATGGGTTCTCCTTTGATTCGTTTGATATTCAAATCGGTTAAATTTTGGAAACTATAACCTGTGATTTCCGTAAACCTTGGGTTGATGCGGAAGTATCCGCCTTCCCAATCTTGAAGTGCCATACCAACCGATGCATTTTCGAAAAGGCCTAGGAAAAATTGGATTTGTTCCACAATATTGATTTCGTTTGTTTTTTCGTTTGTCACATCCCGAACAAAGACGATGTGTAAGGTAAAATCCATTCCAGGGATGTTCACTTTTCTCTTTTCAAACTGAAACCACCGAACAAGTGTTTCATTTGGCATTTGGAACCTGAAATCACCCGAGATCAGATCTCTATCACTCAATTTATTTGGGGAAAGGATTAGATCTTGGAAAGATTCTTTGTCTTCTATGGAAACCCAAGTCAGTAAGTCGGATTCCAAACAATCTTTGCCTTCTTTTTTGCAACCTAGGTTGTTTTTGAAAAAGTCATTGGAGAATAAAATTTGGCCAGATTTCGGATCGGTGAGGTAAACTCCACCAGAAAATAGGTTTGGCAAGACCTTAAAGAATTCTATCATTCCGCTTGCTTCCAGATTCGTTTGCATAACTCTTGCCTTAAGAGGGAAATATGCCATCCAATCCGTTTTCTTTTCAAGCACCTATTGCTTTTTTTAATTTAGGACCATGGGAGATTGCACTCATCGTTTTTTTAGCCTTACTTTTTTTTGGTGGAAAACGATTGCCAAGCCTTGCCAAAGACTTGGGTTCTGGGATCAAAGAATTTAGAAAGTCTCTCACGGGCCAAGACGAAGAGCCGAGCCAAACGAGTTTTCCCGTAGAAGAACCAAAACAGACTCCCCAGTCCAATTCCAAAACTGGAAAAAAGAAAAAAGCTTAATCCATCCCATTGGCTGAAAAAAAAAGAACCGCACTGCCACTGCCGGAAGATTCGGAAACCAGGGAAAAATACATGTCCCTGGGCGACCATTTAGAGGAACTCCGGCAAAGACTCATTTACTCGATCTTAGTGGTTTCTGTCTTTATGATCGGGACATTGTATTTTGGCAGTGAGATCCATCGTTTTCTCATCATGCCTTACAAAGCCGTACTTGGACCCGATGCCCATTTTTTCCAAATCCAACTCATGGCACCGTTTCTCATTTATTTGAAAACGTCCCTGATTTTGTCCGTTCTAGTTTCCTTACCATTTTTACTCTATATCCTTTGGGGATTCATTGCCCCAGCAGTTGACCCGAGGACAGAAAAATGGGGAAAATTCATCATTCTATTTTCTACCTTACTTTTTTGGTCAGGACTTGCTCTTTGTTGGTTTACGGTCTTCGAAAATTTTTTAAGAGTGTTTCTTGTGGTCTTACGTCCGGATGGAGTGGACCCATATTTACCGATTGATGAATATTATGATTTGTTTTTTAATTTGCACTTAGTGTTTGGGGCATCATTCCAATTGCCAGTTGTTCTGATTTTACTTGGGCGGATTGGAATTTTGTCTTCAAGGTTTCTCATCTCTCGCTGGAGGGAAGCAGTTCTCATTATCGCAGTTGTATCGGCCGTATTATCACCTGGGCCTGATGTATTTTCCATGCTCATGTTACTTGTTCCACTGAGCTTTTTATTCTTTTTGTCTGCACTGATGATGAAAGTATTGGAGACCACGGATTCAAAATGAGTTACCGCGTCAAACTACCAATCTTAATTGGCCTGATTAGTTTTTTATTTTTTTTCATACACTTTCACTTTGCCGAATTTACCTTCCTACATTGGCAAAATCCGAAAGGGGAAAACACTCTCAATTTTAATTTGGTTGGGATTTATAGCTCTTTTCTTTTGGCATTGTGTATTAGTTTTATCGTATATTATTTTCTTGGATTTTTATACCAATACATCCTTCACATTGTCTTTCATATCCAAGATAGCGAAAATGAAATTCCCAAAGACATACGAAACCTAAATCGAAATTCCGATGAATACAAAATATACAAATCGGTAATGTTCACTCTTTTGCAAGGGGAAGAAGGACTTGGAGAAGAACAGTTTGAAAACAAATTTGATTGGAAAACAATCCAAGCCGCCTCAGTAAACAAACAAATCCCAGATATCAAAATTCCGAGTACACCAGGATTTGATGTTGCGGTGTTTCCATCTGTCATGCGTTATGCGGGTGCTGATTATATCCGAATTGTACGAGCAAAAGACGGATTATTTGGAATCATTGCTGGTCATATGGAACCAGGAATTTTGGAATCCTCGGAAAAGGTATTCATTCATGGGATTGTCTCTTCGTTTGGAGAAGGACTTTTTTCCACAGAAGAATTATTAACCAAATTAAAATTTGCTCTCCATCAATTTGCTTTCTTAAAATTAAAACTCTCTGCGTTTGTGATCCAAAACAAAGATGATAAAATGTCTTTTTTACATTACATGGACATGCCCATCTTTCAATTTTCGGACCACGGCATCCAAGTGATTGAAGGCAGTGGGGATGACCATTGGTATCCCAATCACAAACATCCGATTTCAATAGCCGATGGGATTGAGATTGGGGATTATTTGGTTTGGGCGAGTGACCGCACTCTCACCCAATTTGGACTCACATCCTTTGAAATCATGGAAGAATTTGTGGATTACCTACTCGACCTAAGGCCAAGTTCTTCTAGACAGATGTTACTTGCCATTGCCAAAAAGATGAGTTCCCTCGGGCGCGAACGAAATCTCACAAATCCCATGGAAAAACTGTCCATCTTAGTGGTTCGTAGAAACAAGTAATCGTATCGTATGGCGGAGTAAATCCAGTTTCCCCCAGTTCCCATGCCCTGGCACCACAACTTCTGCGTCAGGGTAACGAGATAACACTCGTTTCACTGCATTTTCCCATTCCAATAAATTTGCATCCTTCACATTTCCCAAGTCTGTTGCATCGATAGCCTTCACAAGGCAACCACCAAAAAGAATATGAGTGTTTGGTAACCAAACCACAATATTATCGGGTGAGTGCCCATGCCCTGGAAAAAAGATTTCTACAGAAACATTCCCCGCTGAAACTCTTGTTTGCAGATCCAAGATGGGATTTGTTTTTCCAAGTCCTTTTTCCTTTGCCAATTTTGAAGTTAAAGAAGTGCTATATACAGGGATGTTTCGGTTTTGGAATTGTGTGACTCCCGCCATACGGTCGTCATGCGCATGTGTCACAATCAGGAATAAAATTTCTTTTTGGAATTTGGTTTTGATACCCTCAAACAGTTCTTCCGTTTGTGACTCTGTCCATGGGGTATCAATGACAACAACTCCCCGACTCGAAAGGACCACAAGGCCATTGGATTCATAGGTTTTCCCTAAAAAATTACCAAAACTTTTGTGGATCCAAACCGTCTCTTTGATTTTGATCCACTCTAAATGTTGGGGTGAAGAATTCTCTGATAACTTTGTAATTGATCCAGGAAAGGTCACTTGGTTTGGAGATTCCGAAACAATTTGCCTTTGGCATCCGGAAACAAATACCCCCAATAAAAAGTAAATTCCCAGGAAGGAAATTTGGATTGCTTTCGTTTTAACGAACCACATTACCAAAGTAACATTTCTTTTTTTTAAGCGATCTTTTCGATATCACCCTTTAAAATTGTAATGGGTGCTTCTTTTTTCAGAACAGTATCGTCTGTCACCACCACTTCCAAAACATCCTTTCTTGAAGGAATTTGGAACATGAGTTCCATCATGATTTCTTCCACAATGGCACGAAGTCCCCTCGCTCCACTTTCCCGTTTGATGGCGGTTTGGGCAATGGCTTCAATGGCAGATTCTGTGAACTTCAGTTTTACATTCTCGATATCAAACATCTTTTGGTATTGTTTGAGAAGGGAATTTTTTGGTTCTGTAAAAATCGATTTTAAACTTTCGATCGTGAGTTCATCAAGTGTGGCGATGATGGGAAGGCGACCGATGAATTCTGGGATGAGGCCAAATTTCATCAAATCGTCAGGGATCACATGATGCACAAGTGATTCCCCTTCTTCGATCTTTCTTCCGCGATCGTTGACCACTTCATTGGAATGGAATCCAATGGATTTCACACCAACTCGTTGTTTGATGATATCAGTGAGACCTACAAAAGCTCCTCCACAAATGAAGAGGATGTTTTTGGTTTCCACCGGGATGTATTCCTGGTGTGGGTGTTTGCGTCCACCTTGCGGTGGGACATTGGCAACAGTGCCTTCAATGATTTTTAAGAGGGCTTGTTGGACCCCTTCCCCACTCACATCACGTGTGATGGAAGCCGAGTCTGATTTACGAGAGATCTTATCAATTTCGTCGATGTAGATGATTCCCATCTCTGCTCGTTTCACATCATTGTCCGCGTTTTGGATGAGTTTGAGGATGATGTTTTCCACATCTTCCCCCACATACCCAGCCTCAGTGAGAGCTGTGGCATCCACAATGGCAAAAGGAACTTTTAAGATACGGGCAAGGGTTTGTGCGAGTAAGGTTTTCCCCGATCCAGTGGGACCGATGAGCATGATATTGGATTTTTCCAATTCCACATCTCCCGCCTTACGTTCGTTATGAAAAATACGTTTGTAGTGATTGTAGACGGCAACAGCCAAAGCCTTTTTGGCTTGTTCTTGCCCAATTACATACTGGTCTAAGATCTTTTTGATTTCGGTTGGTTTTGGAATGTCACCCACAATCGCAGTTTTTTCACCTGATTGTGGTTCTTCGGCGATGATTTCGTTACATAAAGAGATACATTCATCGCAGATATAAACACCAGGACCTGCCACAAGCCTTCTGACTTCGTCTTGGGCCTTTCCGCAGAAAGAACAATGTAATTTTTCTCTGGAATTCCCTGTTTGGCTTGCACGTTTGGTCATGGAGAGTTGCCCCCTTTAGGCTTGTATCATTTGTTTGCGTTCTAGGATCACGTTATCAATGATACCGTATTCTTTCGCTTCCTCGGCACTCATGAAGAAATTCCTTTCGGTGTCTTTTTGGATCTGCGCCGCAGGTTTTCCGATATGTTTACAATATAAATCGATCAAAGTGTTCTTCGTCTTGATGATTTCTTTTGCGGAGATTTCAATATCCGAAGCTTGTCCACCGGCTCCACCATAAGGTTGGTGCATCATAATCCTACCATTAGGAAGAGCAGAACGTTTTCCTTTGGCACCGCCCGCAAGTAAAAGTGCCGCCATGGAAGATGCCTGACCAATACAAAGGGTTCTCACCTCTGGTTTGATGAGTTGCATGGTATCGTAAATGGCAAGTCCTGAACTCACATACCCACCTGGGCTATTGATGTAGAGATAGATATCACGGTCTGGGTTTTCTGCTTCTAAAAACAAAAGTTGTGCACAAACAGCGTTGGCATAGGTGTCGTCAATGCCCGCACCCAAAAAAATAATCCGATCCCGTAGAAGTCTGGAATAGACATCCATGCGATCGATGCCCCGGCTTGTTTGTTCTGAAACATATGGTAATAATGTGGACATAGTTTACTCTTCTTTCCCGCTAAGAATTTTCTCAGCTTCTTCCGTTGAAATTGCTTTCGGCGATTTTTTCTCTACTTCAGCGTATACAAACTCGTCAATTTTATCAAACAGGAATTTGTCACGGTAGTAGGTTTCCGCCTTTTGTTTTTGGACTTCTTTTTTCAGAGTTTCGGCAGGAATTCCTTGGGCAGTGGCCTCTTTTTCGTATCCGGCCTCCACTTCTTCCTCAGAAATCTGGATTTTGTGGTCATCCGCAATTTTTTGCTTCAAAATATAGGTTTGGATGCGTTTTTCCGCCGCTTTGGAAAAAGACTCTCGCACTTCCTTTTCTTCCTTACCGAGTCGTTTTGCGTAGTCAGAAAGGGAAGTCACAGGAAGGCCAAATTCACGCATAAAGTTTTTGAAAACCGTTTCTGTTTCTTCCACGATGAGTGATTCAGGGATGATGAATTTGGATTCTTTGATGATTTCGTTGTAAGCATCATCCGTGGCTCGTTTGGTAAGAGCATTTCCAAAAATTTCAACGAGTTGTTTTTTTGTTTTATCTTTTAACTCTTGTAAGTTGGCAGATCCATCCACTTCGGATGCAAAGTCGTCGTTGATTTCAGGATAAGTGACTTTGTATACAGCTGTCACAGTCACTGTGTAGATGATCGATTTTCCAGCGGACTCAGGAGATGCAGGATACACGTCTGGATAAGTGAAGGTAAACTCTTTTGTTTCATTCAACTTCATCCCAAGGAGATTCGTTTCAAAACCTGGTGGATTTTGAGGGGCTCCCATTTGGAATTTACCCGTTTGGTTTTGTTCTGGATATTCCTTTCCTGTTTCTTTGAATTTATAATTGATTTCGAGTAAGTCGGCTGCTTCCACAGGTTCGCTCTCTTCTTTCAAAGAGTTACGTGCCATATTTTTTTGAATGCCTTCCAATTCTTTTTGGATGTCCGCATCAGAAATTTTAATTTCTTTGGGTTGGATTTTGATCTTCTTTAACTTTGGTAAGGTGACTTCTGGTTTTGTGTCGTAAGTGGCTTTTGCTTTGGCACCAGTATTTTTATCAAATGTTTCCATTTGGAATTGTGGCAATCGAATTGGTTTGTGTTCCAATTTATCAAATAGGTCAGCCATCGCTTGGTTTAACATGATGTTTGCTGCATCGTCCATCACGGAGTCACCGAGGACTTTTTCCACCATATTGAGTGGAGCTTTTCCTGGTCGGAATCCAGGGATTTTTACTTTTTCAGCTGCATTTTGGTAAGCCTTTCCGTAGGCGGTGCGGACTTCTTCAGCGCTAAATTGAATGCTGAGGTCACAAGTTGCGTTGTTATTTTTTTTAGCCGTAAATTCCATCGTATTATATCCAGTGTAAAAAAAGAGAGTGTAGTGGAAAGAAAAAGAAGAAGACCTTCATTAGCGGGAAACGGGACTTGAACCCGCGACCATCTCCTTGGCAAGGAGATGCTCTACCGCTGAGCTATTCCCGCAGAAGGTTTGTGAAACCATCATTTGGAATCAGGACAAATCGGCAAGGAAAAAAGACGAAAAAGGATAAAACAAAAAACAAATGAGGACGGTTTGGGAGAGGAACTGGTTTTTTGTGTTCTTCAATTTCCCATCTATCAGTTCGCAACCATGGAAGGGAAAACAAAACCATCCCCAAGTCCAGCTAACGGATCTTTATCGGGACGGCCAGTTTTGGTTTGTCCAAGCTTGTTCCCAAAACATCCATTCGTAATTACAGCTTTGTTGGAAAACCATTTTGGCACGTGCCTTGGACGTTTCATCCGCAAGGTCTGCATACTTTTGAACCCTCGCAAGCAAATGGGTCATGTATTCGTTGAACCCAGGATCAGAATACATGTTTAACCAAGAAGCATAAGGATGGTCTTGTGGAATGGACCCCATCTCTTGGAGTAGGTGTTGCCCCAGTTCGATGTAGAGCCATGGACAAGGAGCAATGGCACAGAATCCTTCGAGGACAGACCCTTTCATCACCGTTGCCACCATGTGGTTTTGGTAGGCCCAGTTATTGGGAGTGGGCTCTGTATTGGCAATGGTGTTTGCATCATAACCTAAGGTTTTTCCATATCCGATGTGGAGCTGGCCTTCGACCACAAGGGCCATCCTTGCGGCATCGATGAGCCATAATTTATCGTCAGGGTCTGACACTTTTGTGGAAAGGATGGCGCAAGCATCGGAAAAAGATTCTAAGTACTTTGCATCTTGGATTTGGTAAAACCGAAAGACTTTCGGGTCGAGGGTTCCTTTTGCCAATGCCAAAACAAAAGGATGGGTAAAAGAAGCACCAAACGAATCTTTGGCAAATGTTTTACATTCAAGGGCAAACGTTGGAATGGGGAATGGACTTTGCATGAGATATGTTTCCTATTTTTCTAGTAGTGGTTTTATGTAAGGGTACACAGTGTCCGCTACCAATTTATGGCCGGCATCTGTAGGATGGATTCCATCCTTTTGATTGAGTTTTCGAATTGTGGCCACTTTTTCTAAGATAAAGGGAACTAGAGGGACATTCTCTTCTTTGGCAAGATCTGGATAAATTGAATTGAATGCATTCGCATATTTTTTCCCCATATTGGGAGTGGCCATCATACCAACTAACAATATTTTGGTGTTTGGGTATAAAGATTTGATTTGGCGGATCATGGAACGTAAGTTTTCTTTTGTGACGGAAGGACTGATCCCTCGCAACATATCATTGGCACCTAACTCGAGCACAAAGATGGAAGGTTTTTCCGCAAGCACCCATTCCAACCTTCCAAGCCCTCCACTTGTTGTATCACCTGATACTCCCGCATTTGTCATTTGATAAAAATAACCTTCCGCATTGATGCGGTTTGTGAGAACATGGGGCCAAGCATCTTCATAATTGCTTAGGCCATACCCAGCGGTCAAGGAATCACCAAAATACAAAATCCGTTTGGTTTGGTTTGATTCTATCGATTGAGTTTTTGGATCTTGTGTTTGGTCGGAAGGTTTCCCACAACCAAGGGCAATGAATAAAGAAAGAAAGGTTAAAAAATACGGCATCCCTGATTAGATTGGTTACGATTCAGGAAAAATCAAACATTTTTAAATCAATTCACCACCCAAACTTCACAATCCAAGCAAGGATCAAACGTTTGAGTGTAGGCAAAAAACTCATTCTAGTAAATTTTGTCCTCATCGTAATAAAACGAAACACCAGGCATGATATAAAACTCTGTCACTGTATGTTTGATAGATGTTGACATTTCAGAAAATCCGATCCCAACACTTCTTGACGAATAATCAGTCCTTGGGACGTTCCCAATTGTGTCTCCCAAATACGTATCATAGTTTCGTTTGACGTCTTGTCGGATCATCCCAATGTCGAGACTAAAGCGACAGTATTGAAATGAAGTCTCCAAATTCAAAATTGTCCCTTTGTCTCGGACTTTTCCGCCGTATGCTGGGACAACGCCCGTTAGGTTGGAAGTGCCATCATTGTACACTTCTTGGATGATTTGAGAACCTAACACAGAAAAATTACCTTTCCGGTCAAGAAGCTCGAGTCGTCCTCTGATCTCCCACCAATCTTTGAGTTTTAACTTGGCATAAACTCCAGGCAAAATTCCTTTCATCGAATATTCTGCATTCGCATCCCCACCGATCGACCAAGTGACTTTATTCGGAACTGTAGCCTCTGGGCGACTGGTAGAATAGGATCCATAAGAAATATTATTTCGTTCCGTATAACGGTGGAAGTTGACAGAGGGCCCAACCATCAAAATTTTTGTGATGGGATGAGTGTAAGAAAAACGTAGGTGTTGGCTCACACCTTCAAATCGAAGGAGTCGATTCCCTTCAAAACTACTAGCCCAATAGGAATCTGTCCTTGGAGAAATAAAATTATTGGAAGCAGGTAGGTCCCGACTATAAACACCAAGCGAAGTATCTTCTGCAAATTGGATTTCGTATTTGTTTTTGTATCCATAACGGATGTCAAAAAACTGAGAATTAAGCCCCAAATCTTTTGCTGGTTTATAAGGAATGGAAAGGGGAGCACCTGGTTCTGTCATTTGCCGAAAGAGTGAATTCTGAAACCAAGCGGGACCCGTTTCATTCAGAATGGCTGGTGATAATTTTCCAATCCCCCAACCGGTCCGAATCATCAATCGATGTTCATAAACCTGATTGAAAATCTCCATTGGCCTTTGGTTGTCTTCTCTTTCAAAAAGATTGGTGAATGGATTTGCGTTTGAGTTTGAGTTAGGATTGGGGATTGGGTTTTGGTCTGGACTCGGATTTTGGATCGGTTTCGATTGATCCGATGTCACGCTTGAATCCTTTTTGGGAACAACGCTTGGGTTTGGTTGTTTGATCTCTTCTGCAGATAATGCAACAATACCCAAAAGAAATACCAAAACAATGCGAAAAAACAAAATCAATTTTGGTTTACGTAAGTTGGATAAATTAATAAACAATGCGAACTGTCCCTACGTAAATTTCGGTCCTACGGTTTTTTTTCTCAGCTAACATGGTATCAACGATTTTCTGCTGGTCCGCATACCCATCTACTTCCTTAAATCGCTCTTCTGCAATTTTGTGAACGAGTTTGAGTTCCCTTTTTACGGACTGGGATCTTTCTTTGCTCAATTTCAAATTCATTGAAAAAGCACCCACGCTGTCAGTATGCCCACCAATCCGACAATTGGTTTCCGGGTATGCTTCCATCGCATCCCCTACTTTTGCAATGAGTTCCTTTGCTTTGGGAGTGAGTGTTGATTTTCCGGAAGGGAAGGCGACGTCTCCATCAATGATGATGAGGAGTTCACGTAATCTTTTTTCATCGTCTTCGATCCGTTTCAGTTCCACCCCTTTGGCAACAAGGCTCCCACCTACTTCTTCGAATGGAGTGCCTGTGTGTTCAAAGTCACTGCGAAGACCTTTGTATAATTTTTCTAAATAATCTGGTGTCCCTAGTTTATCTAAAGAACCCACAGGCAAACTGCCGAGATGTTCACTCGGTTTGGTTTCATCGATATGAACACAACCGCAGAACTTTTGGAAGGATTCAGACTCCATCCACTCTGGATTGGTGGTGGTTTGGCATTGGAATCCAAAAAGGGAAGCAATCAAAATGATCAATAAATTTCTAAACATAAAACAAACTGTCCTTATCTTTTGCACCAACATAAGAAATCAATTGATAATTCAAAGGGAGAACGAACAGAAATTTATTTCCAAACCTTATCTCATTTTTTCCTTACCATTGCCACACTTGCTTAGTAGAACCACCAAATGTAATACTACAACTAACGATGTTTGCCTAAAAAACAAACAATGATTAACTTTAGTTATAGTTTTCATCTTTCTATGTGTGTTAGAGATTTTCATTGCCACAATGCGATTGGCAAACATTCTTTGTTTTATCAAAACGCATTCCTATTTGGAAATTTTTTATGAACTTTAGAAAGAACACTTTGTACTTCACTATTTTGATCACACTCGTATCTCTCCTCATTTCATGTAGCGGAAGAGTCTCTGCCAGTGATACGTTTTTATTTGGGTTGAGTGAACAGTTTGATCGTGTGTTTGGAAACCAACAAACGATCGCTTGTTCAAGTGATGTCACCATTTCAACAAATCTTGTTTCCCTTGTGGAAGATGGGGATGTGAATTCCACATTTAGCACCGTAAGTGAGAACGGACTCACAGATGTAGACACCGATGGCGGGACTGCTTGGGGGTATCGTTCCTTTCAAACCTGTATTTATCCAACAGTCCCTTTTAGCGGGAGTTTGGACATCCCTGTCTCTGTGACTTCCAATTATGGAGCAAGGATCACTTCACTCAAAACATTCCCTGCACCCGATGAGGCGATACCCACCAAACTCACGTTTACTGGAAATGGTGTAGCAGCAAGGCAGTGTTTTACATTTACCGTAGCCCAAGACGCGGACAGGAGTGCCCAAGTAAATCCAATGACAGTCGCTCTCGGAACCATGACCCAAAAAGATGGGAGTGGAGACGAAGTTTCGGGAACCTATTCTGGCAAAGATGCCTGTGATATTTCAGTCTCTGTAGAAGATGATGAAGGTCCAGGTGTGCGAGTTTCCAATATCTCTCGAGTGATGGAAGAACCAGGCCCTTCGGCAACAGCAACGAACGGTACCTTCCAAGTGGTCTTACGAACAGCACCCACTGCCAATGTCACGATCCCCATTAACGAAGTATTTGATTCCGTCAATGCAAGCAATAGAGAAGGAACCGCAAATCCGAAAACTCTTACCTTCACGACTGCCAACTTTAACACTCCACAAGCAGTCACCATCACCTCTGTTGATGATTTAGAAATTGATGGGATCAAAACCTATACGGTAGAAGTTTCCAATACCAGTAGCACTGATGCTGACTACAATGGCATCAAACCAAGGAATGTGGTCGTTTACAACCGTGACCAAAGTGTTCCTGGATACGCCTATATGCGATTTGATTCAACAACGGGAACCACAGGGGCAGCGGGAGGATCTGTGATGCGGTTTGCGACCGATGAAAGTAATCAGTTTGGAACGAAATACTCAAATTTCCAACTCAAACTCAGAACCAAACCAACAAATAACGTAACACTTACGTTTTCCTCCAACTGTGGAAATAAATGTACGATCCTGACCCCAACACTTACCTTCACGACAACGGATTGGAACACCTACCAAACCTTCCAAGTGGAAGGGAAATCAGATTCAGCTAACACTGGAAATGCGGACTATACTGTTTCGTTTGTTGCCTCTTCTGCCGATGCTACGTACAATACCACTGTCGCAGAACCTACATTCAGTGTTCGCTCTTGTGATAATGATGGATCCCACCTCCTCCAACCATGTAATTTTTCTGGTTCAGCGCGAGGGATCATAGGAGATCGTTTGACAGCCGCGGAAGGTGGTTCCACCAATCTCTGGATGATTGCTCAGTCCACACCTGGATCGGATGTGACAATTGGCCTCAATAGTACAGATACCTCAGAAGGAACCGTCCCTGCGAACGTGACAGTTTCTTCATCTAACTACAATTTTATGGAAACAGGCGGGGCAAACCAAATTGTGTTAACGCATGTGGATGATATCCTCGTGGATTTAACACAAAATTGGACGGTGACTACATTAACATCATCTGGTGGACTCACGTATGATCCTATCGATGTGTATGCAGCTACCACCGATGATGAAAAGGCATTTTATATTTCTCATGTGGGGAACCCAAGAGAAAACACGGCAAATACGGCGACAGTTTCCGTTTGTTTGGGTGGGAATAACCCAACACAACCAGTCGTCCTCAACATCAGTTGCAAATCTTATACGGCGGGAACAGCTGCTTCTGGGGAGTGTGGGACCATCACATCTTCGCCCATCACCTTCCCTGTAAATAGCGAAGTGGAACCAGGCAATGCTTCTGATTCTGGTTGTGCAAGTTCAGCTAAAAAACAAACTTTCACGGTCACAGGACTTGATGATTCGTATGCAGACGGGAACCAATCCTTTGACATCCAATTGGTGATGGTGGCAAACACCGATACCAATTACCAAAATGCAGCAGACCCCGGAGACCATAGCATCACCAATGAAGATGATGAACCTGCGGGGAAAGCAATCTTCGTAACCACTTCTAGTTATAATGGTGAAATGACAGCACAAGGTGTGTTTGCTGCAGATGACACATGTAACAACAACAAACCAGGAGGGGTTCCCGTTGGAACCTATAAGGCGCTTATTGTTAGCGATAGCTCTGGTGGTGTTACAAATGATAGAGTTCCCAATGGCACCAACTGGGTGTTAACTGCTCTAAGGCATTATTATCGATGTAATAGTTCTGGATACACCAACTGTAGTGATGAACATACGAGGTTATTCATTGCAAATGGGTCTGCCGGATTTGATCCAACTAGCTTACCACGTTCATTTTCAACCGTTGGTGACCAGTATTGGACGGGGATGACAAACACTCTGACTCCAGCTACACAAATTTCCACACCAACATGCCCGGGAGATGGATTAACATACATACACAATTGTAACGGATTTACGTATCAAAACTGCCCATCGACACCAAGCTCTTATTTATATGGTCAAACTTGGACTATGGCGACTAACACGAGCATTTCGAGTCAGGAATCCATTTGTTCGGCGACTAAAAAATTAATTTGTGTCCAACAATAAAACGACGAATTGAAAATCAGGAAAGATCGAAGGAAAGTAAATTGATTCTTTGTCCTACATAGACTTTAAGTCTATGCAGGAATTGGTATTCGGTAACCATTGCGAGTGCTGATAGAAGGTGTGACTTACAGAAAAAACTGATTTGTGTTGAAGAATAGAATCGTTAACACCTTAGAACCATACCAAACTGAATGGGAAAAACAAATTTCCATTCAGTGATCTCCTTCAACCTCTTTCAATTTACTTTTAACTTTTCCTTCAAAACTTTGGCGGCCATTGCAAAACCACCATCAGCCCCATCCACAAAATGTACTTCGGCGGAAGACGCCACCTTCAAAACACAGGTCATAAGCGACCGGTTCGATACAAACATTCCATAATGAAGCAAACCTTCCCTCTCCAACTGCTCTAAAAAACGTTCGAGGGCAAGCCGATGTTTTTTGGATCCATCAATCACCATTTTGAGGGTACCATCATACTTTCGAAAATCAGCAGACATCACTTGGTATTCTTTCAGTCGGTCCAAAGAATAATGACCCGATTTGATTGGGAGTTTCCAACGGATCGCTGCGGCCATCAAAGTCCTTTCGATCCAAATTTGCATGAGTGTTAGGCGAAACTTTAACCCAGAATGTTTTCCTGTCCTTGCCACTGCTTCTTTTCGTAAGTGATCACCATTGTCCAATTCAATTTGATTCAAACTGAGTGGATGGTAGTCCTTTTCTTCCCCGTATTCAGATCGAATGAAATTCAAAACACGAGTCACAATTTTTTTACAAACTTCCAAATCAGAATGGTTCGGTTTGACAATGAGAGAAACGATCTCTCCCCGTTCACTCGGGACATCTTTCCAACGACACGTAAAACCAGTAAAGTCTGCTGGGAGAATTTTTTCATTCTCGCGGACGAGATAGGATTCGTCTTTCCCTTCTTTGATCCATTGTTCGGCGAGTGGCAATGCGGTTCCAAAGAGAGAACATTGTACGTAATGCTCGGAAGCCTTAAATTTACTTAAAAATAACTCAGTACCTGCACGATACAATTCCTGTACAGGAACAATCCCTGCACGCATCTCTAACCCAAACGCAGCTTTCACTTGGGAGATTGTATCAGCAATTGCTGACCGAATGGGAAAGAGTAAATTGATAGGAAGTAAAAATGTAACCCCATCCCCACCAAACACAAACGGAAAATCCATATGGCCATACACATTGGCCACCGCAATGGCAGTGAGTCCCCCCGCCGTGTTCACGTCCTTATAACGCCCTTCTTCGATTGCTTTTGTGGAACCAACAATATCTGTGATGAGGACAAACCAATCATCTGGTACTTTGGATACAATGGTATCTTCAAATATAGATTGAAACTGGGAACTGGGCTTTAGGTTTTTATAAAAATCATCCACTAATGACTCAGACGATACAAACCCAAAACAAGTCTCATATTTTTCGTAGTTGTCTTAGAAAAGCACCTCCTAAATCCTACATCCATAGTCTATGAACCAAGTTCTCCTTCGTACCACCTTTTCCCTTTTCCTTTTATTCGGATTTTTTGGATCGTCCTATTGTTTCGGATTTTACCTCACCGAACTTGCCGCCAACGAACGAAAGGTTTGGTTGGATGAAAAAGCATGGTCCATCACCAATGCAATGACAGAGGAGGAACTAGTTGGACAAACCATCCACATCGCCATCCCTTCGAAGACAGTTGACCAAATTGCCCTCGATGAAATCAAACAAACAAAACCTGGTGGCATCATCCTCTTTGGAAAAAACTTAGGGAAAAAAGAAGAAATCCTCTCTCTCACAGAAAACCTACAACGTTCCGCAAAAGAAAATGGCCTCCCCCCATTTCTCATCTCCACTGACCAAGAAGGAGGACGCGTGTTTCGAGTCCAAGATGGAATCACTCATTATCCTGGTGCCATGGCTGTGGGCCAAACTGGAAAAAAAGAATGGGGTGAGATTGTTGGGTTTGTGACTTCTTATGAATTAAGAAGCCTTGGCCTCAATTTTTTATTTGCACCAGTTCTCGATATCAATAACAACCCTCTCAACCCAGTCATTAACACACGTTCGTTTGGATCAGATGTCCATCGTGTTTCTGACGTTGCCGTTGCCTATGAGCGAGGTGCACGGGCTGGTGGTTGTTTGCCTGTGATCAAACATTTCCCAGGGCATGGAGACACAACTGTGGATAGTCACTTGGGCCTTCCGATCATTAATAAAAGTTTAACCGAATTAGAAAAACTGGAACTGGTTCCGTTCCAAGAGTCCATCCGTGGTGGCGCGGAAGCTGTGATGTCGGCTCATATCGTATATCCAAAAATTGATCCTAATTTCCCAGCCACACTTTCCAAAACGATTCTAACAGATGTTTTACGAAAGTCATTACAGTTTGATGGAATCATCATTACGGATGCGATGGAGATGCATGCCATCTCTAAAAATTATGAAAAGGATCGTCCAGGAGTTCTCACCATCCTCGCAGGTGCCAATATCGTTTTACTCACCAGTTGGGGAGAAACCGCCAAAAAGTTCAAAGCACAACTCATGGATGCTTACAAAAATGGGGAATTTGAATTTGTGGACAAAGAAGGAAAAAAACACGATCTACTAAAAGAAGCAGTCCAAAAACAAATTCGAAAAAAATTAGAACTTGGGATTTATGATAAAAATTCCATCCTACCGAATGTTTATGACGAAAACCAAAAACAAAAAGAATTCCTTTTGGCATGGGAAAAAGAAAGGAACGAACGATACAAAAAATTAAGTGAGTCTCAAAACTTTGCCAAAGAAATCAATGAAGACTCCATACGAGCTTATCCAAAATCAGTTGTGACTGCAACCATTGTTCCCGAACAAACGGTTTCCTTTGTCAAAAACCCAAGACTCAAAGAGTTTTTAAAATCCAAAAAGATCCAATCTGCCTCTTCTAAATCATTTTCAAGTTTTACGAAACAAAAGAATTTCACAACGTATCTGTTTGATTCCACCTCAGAAGCAGAGGTAAAAATGGTTGTTGGACTTGCAAAAAAATTCCCAAACAAACGATTCCTTGTGATGCACGGAGGAACTCCCTTCATCCAATTGCCGGAACTTAAGAACTTAGAGTATCTATTGTCATTTTCGTTAACTGTTGGATCTTGGGAAGCTATGGGTTCCAAACTTACCTCAGGAAAAGAAATCCCCAAGGTAGATTTGATTTTATTATCAAAAGAAGCAAAAACACCATCCAAAGGTGCTTTCCCCGAAAGTTTATAAGATGTAAGAGAGGATTATGTTAACACCTCTCTTACTCCTCCACGTTTGCGGATTTCTTCATACAAAGATTTCCGCATCTCCTCATCGGCATCGACATATCGTAAAAGATACAAATCTGACTTTTGTTTGGTGGGCATCATTTTTGAACGAATCCGAAACTCAGGTCCCTTTTCGAAACTAAAAATCACTTCCCAAAGGTCTTGGTGTTTCCAAATCTCAGAAGAGATCCCCGAAGGGAAGGTAAATAAAATCCCTCGGTCACTCAATCGTTCCGAAAGTGTGATGAAAGGTTTTGCCGTTTCCTTGATATCAAATCTTTTTTCATTATTTTCCTTTTGGTCTTTTGCGATTCGTTTCAAAACTTCTAACTGTTTATCAATGTTTTCTTCACTGAGTAATAATTTGTTTTTATCGAGTTCCAAATCTTTTTTTTGTTCAGGTGGTGGCCAAGGAGAAACTGTAATGGAAATCTTATCGGTTAACATCAAATGGGATTCACCCTTACGTTCGATCTTCCCATTAAAGTGAAAGATAAGTCCACTTTCATTGGTACGAAGAACGCTTCCATCCAAAAGATAACCACCGCTACTTGGCCTGAAGACATATAATTTTGCCTCTTTCCCAGGAACGAGTAAGTCTTTGGAGATTCCTTTTGCTGATAATAACAATTCATCTGCCGTTTTTTGCATCACATAAGTGAGTTCCTCTCTTCCATCGGCTTCCAAGGCTCCCACTTCCCCGACTGTCAAATCATTCAGCGATAAAATTTCTTTTTTGAATTCCACTCCTGACCGAAAGAGTTTATCAAACAAATTCACTTCCTTTTCCGTGGTATTGGCATTCGATTTTAAAAAATAGCGATACAATGCATTTTTGAGTTTGTTTCGGTTTTCAGGCAAAAGATACACTTCCCGTTCTTCTGCGTTGAGATCATCATAAAAACTATGTAAGATATTGAGTTCTACCTGGTTGCACTTTCTGGCAATGGCATACCTTTGAAATTCGACCCAATGGTTTACGACATTTGCTTGTTTATGATGCAAATAGTTCATGATCTTAATATAAATGAAGGCAGCAAGTCCCATGAGTACGATGTAAAAGATGTAGATTGAATCAAATTTTGGAAAAATCCAAACGACCTGTGCCATAAAAATCATAAATTACTTTTCCTCATATCTCTGTTGTGTCGAATGGAAGTAAGGTGAGCTCTTCCTACTTCAAAATTATCGGCAAAAATCCACTCCACGGGACAATTGTTCCCCAAGGGAATAAAAACGAGGCCCTTCCACTGCTTGGAGCTCTCCTACTTTGGGAAGGGGACGTCATTTTAGAAAACCTACCTGAAATTGCCGATGTCCTGAAACTCATGGATGTCCTCCGCCACATTGGTGTAGAGATCACATCTCTGGATACAAAAGGATCCTACCTCTTCCAGAAAAAAAATCCAGTGAAATCGGACTTACCTTACGAACTTTGTTCCCAACTCCGAGGGGCTGTGACTCTCGCAGGACCAATCCTTGCCCGTACAGGCCGAGTGTTTTTGCCAAAACCTGGTGGAGACAAAATTGGACGTCGCCGGATGGACACTCACCTTCTCGCCCTCGAAGCCCTTGGCGCCAAAATCGAAGTTTTCCCAGATGGGTACATGCTCACTGCCGACAGATTGTTCGGAAAAGACATTTTACTCGATGAAACCTCTGTCACGGCTACAGAAAATGCAGTGATGGCCGCCGTGTTTGCAGAAGGCACCACGATCATTCGGAATGCCGCATCCGAACCTCATGTCCAAGGCCTTTGCCGATTTTTGGAAGCCGCTGGTGCTAAAATAGATGGAATTGGGACAAACCGACTCACGATCACAGGAGTCACTTCCCTTTCTTCTCCAGAAGGTGGTCTCAAACACCGCATTGGTTCCGACTATTTAGAAGTGGGTTCCTTTATCAGCCTTGCCGCCGTGACGGGAGGGGAGATCCATATCACCGACGTAAACCCGGAAGACATTCGAATGATCCGAATGGTCTACTCAAGACTTGGGATCGAAGTGCGACCCACTGAAACAGGCATCCTTGTCCCATCCGACCAAAAAATGGAAATCATCCCTGACTACCATGGTGCCACTCCCAAAATTGATGATGCACCTTGGCCAGGTTTCCCGGCCGACATGACTTCCGTTGCTTTGGTCACTGCCACTCAGTGTAAAGGGACAGTCCTCATCCATGAAAAACTCTTTGAATCCAGACTCTTCTTTGTGGATCATATCATCGCTATGGGTGCCCAAATCATCCTCTGTGACCCGCACCGTGCCATCGTGATTGGTGCCAATCGTTTGTATGGACAACGAGTGGCAAGTCCCGACATTCGTGCTGGGATGGCCATGATCATCGCAGCACTCTGCGCAGAAGGCCAAAGCGAGATCCATAACATTGTTCAAATTGACAGAGGGTTTGAATCCATTGACACAAGGTTACGATCCCTTGGAGCCCAAATCGAAAGAATTCCGAGTTAAATGAAACGAAAGGATCTATTCCGAGAAGGTTTTAAATCCGTATTCCAATTTACCTTTACCAAAGCGGAAGAAATCTCAGAAGCCATCAAAGAAGTTTGGGAAGAGGAAACAGGTCCAAATCCCAAACAGAAACAAATTTCCAAAGAAACAAAAGCACAGAAGAAGCCAAAACCGACTTCTGTCCGGAAACGGAAAACAAAAATGTTCCAAACCTTGTCTTTACCACCAGGGGCTTCTTCGGATTTTTTTTCTTTATGCACTGGGTGTAACGAATGTATTTTTGCCTGCCCTTACGCCGTCTTATTCCCTGTTACAGCAACAGATTCCGATAAGTCTTTCCCTCATTTTGATCCGAATGCAAAAGCATGCCATCTTTGCACTGATTGGCCTTGCATCACTTCCTGTCCAGAAGAGGCACTCATACCGTACGAAGTGTCCGAAACTACACCAAAGTTTGGTAAGGCGAAGCTAATCAAAGACTTTTGTATCAATGAAAAAACAGGTGAATCAACCTGTAATGCTTGTTTTGTTACCTGCCCTATTGAAAAAACAGTTAAATTTAAAGGGAATTTGCCTGTTTTTTCACAAACAAATTGTACGGGTTGTGGACTTTGTGTAGAAACCTGTCCTAGTTTTCCGAAAGCAATTCAAATCAAACTGATTCAAAAATAAGTATCACCTATCAAACGTTTTAGAAAAAAAACATCGCAAAACATCAAAAAATTGTTATTCGGTGAAAAAAATATCTTGAATTTTTCAGAAAGAAGAGAGATACTCTTGTTAGCGCAAGGGATTTCCCTTCGTCAAAAAAAAATATAAATTTAATTTAAAGGAAAAAGAAAGCTATGGAACCACAAAAAGTAGGCCCAGGACAAATCGATAAAATTGCAGAGGATCTTAAAAAAGACCCAGAGAAGTCGATTGGGAATTATCTCTTCAAAGGATTCAGAATCCAAATCTCCAAATACAAAGCATCTGGAGCGGAGAGAGTGCAACAACTTTACAAAAGAAGAAGAGCACAAGGTCTTTGCATCGTTTGTGGTACCAAAGTAACTCGTAAAAACCCGGTAACAGGAATTCTTTACAGACTTTGTGACACACATAGAGCGGAAATCGACCAAAAGAATAAAGAAAAGGCAAAAGCAAAAAAAGGAAAATAAAACCTTTTCTTGGCACTTTTCTAACTGAGAGGGGACAACAGGTCCCCTTTTTTGTTTACAGGCATAACAAATGCCCTATGCTCATTTTCTATGAAAACCCTACTCCCATTCCTTCTTTTGGCTGCCTTTGGATGTTCACAATTGGTATGGCGTGATTCCCAACTCACAGATGAAATTTCTCCCAGTAATGATCCGAATATCAATCTTGTCCTGACAGTTCACTACCAAGAAAAAGATTCATGGAACCCTCTCAATGGAACCACTGACAAACGGAATTATAAAAGCAAAATCAAACTCATTGAGAATGCAGGCACTGGTGGGAAAGTCCTTCGGGAATGGGACTTACCATCCTGGTCGTTAGGTGATGGAATCTTTTATCATACCAAATCAAACACATTATTTGTGTTATACGGAAAAGATGATGAATATGGTACACTCAACCAAACCCTTTCCATTTATCCAGAAGTAGGCGGGGCATTTTCTTACCCTGCCACTCCCGAAAAAAAAATCATCTTCCAAATGGCACCATCTCCGAATGGAAATTTAGTCGCTCTCATTACGGCAAATCCCACAAAAGAAGATGAATTCACAGAATTTGAACTTTCGATCTTACAAACCAAAGACAAAAAAGTGCAATCCTTCCCACTCAGTTTTTGGACAGCACTCCCATTGTATGGAATTCGTTGGGCAGAAGATGGGAACAAATTGTATGTCAGGACACCTGATCGCATTTTGGTTTGGAATGGAACGGAATTGGTGGAAACCAAATCCTTCCCAGATTGTTTTACCATTTCCACAAACTTCGGGAAATGGGCCTATGAATCCGCAACTCTCACCGAAGGGGGCAATGTTGTACTTGGGAAAAAATTGCCTACTCCCAAACAGATCACAAATATCGACCAAATCAAACTCTGCCGCTAAAAGGCAGAGAGAATATTCAACTCAGGTTCTCTCTCTGGGCCAGTTTTTGGTCTCAATTCGCTTGATTTAATTATGTCACATGATTGGATGAGTGAAAAGACCCCATGATCGAAAAAAAATTCACAGAACATATCGACGCCATTTCAAAATACCTGAATGTCGTCGAAAAAATCGAACCCATCCGCAAAAGTGGGGTCGTTGTTTCTGTTGTGGGAAACGTCATTTATTCACAAGGTCCCCCTGATTCCAAAGTTGGGGAAATTTTAGAAGTCGAAAGAGGGTCTGACAAAGGTTATTTGGCTTGCGTCCTTGTTGGGTTCAAAGATCACTTATACACCTTAATGCCATTAGGTGATACACAAGAAATATTTCCTCATGCCTTTGTGTTTTCTTCGGGACGTCAGATCACTTTGAATGCTGGTCCTGAACTTCTCGGTCGTGTGCTAAATGGACTCGGTAAACCCATCGATAACAAAGGGATCCTCATCACAAAAGAAGAAAGAGCTTCCGAACCAAGATTTTTAAATCCTTTGGATCGACCTCCCATCACGGATATATTAGAAACGGGAGTTCGTGCCATAGATGGGATGTTAACGGTTGGACGCGGGCAAAGGATTGGGATTTTTTCTGGATCTGGTGTTGGTAAATCCAGTTTACTAGGAATGATCGCGCGTTATACGAATGCCGATGTCAACGTTGTGGCTCTCATCGGTGAAAGGGGCCGTGAAGTAAACGAATTCCTCCACGTAGAACTGGGAAAAGAAGCATTGGCAAGGTCTGTTGTATTTGTAGCCACATCCGATTCCTCTAAAATGGAACAAGTGAGTTGTGCGAACTTAGCTTGTTCCGCTGCAGAATACTTTCGTGAGAAAGGAATGTCAGTGAATTTGTATATGGATTCCCTCACAAGGTATGCCGAAGCCTTACGTGAATTGTCGATCGGAGAACCTGTAGTGACCAAAGGGTATGCCTCCAGTGTATTTTCAAAAATGGCAAAACTTGTGGAACGTGCTGGAACTTCACATAACGGAGGTTCCATTACAGGATTTTATACTGTTTTAACTGATGCCGAAGATGATATGGATGATATTGTTGCCGATAAGGTGAGAGGATTTATCGACGGGCATATTGTTCTCACAAGAAAACTCGCCGAACAAAGCCATTACCCAGCAATTGATGTTCCCGCCTCTCTCTCAAGGCTCATGCAAAAAATTGTAAATGAAGATCACTATATGCGGGCCTCCATCGTGCGAGAACTCATCTCCAAGTACAAAAACTCAGAGGATATTATCTTACTCAATGCCTATGTAAGAGGTGCTGATGAAAAAATAGATATGGCCATCGACAAAAAATCTCAAATCGATGATTACTTAAGACAAAGGATTGAAGAAAAATCTTCCTATAACGAAGCCATCAAACGATTGGAACAAATTTTACAATCTTCCTCACGTATGGATGACGAATTTTAGTATCCCTAGAATTTTCATCTACCATTCCACTCGAAAAAATTTGAAATAATTTTTTGAATCGAAGTCCATCTCTAAAAAAACTCAAATGAAGCGTTGCTCATTCAATTTCTAGGATCACAAGTGTCACGTCATCATCAGGTGATCGATTCCCAGTAAACTCTTTGATTGTTTCGAGTAACAACCGTTTGGATTCTGTCAGCGGATATCCACTATACCGATGTGACATGGATTCCCAATTATCTTGTCCGATCATCTCTCGATTGGCATTGGTTGCTTCAGTGATTCCATCCGTATACAATACAATTCGATCCCCTGATCGGATGGAAATTCGGTCTTCTTGGATGTCAAGCTCTGGGATCCAACCAATCAGCTTTCCTTGTGGGATGCTGAGTTTTGCCTTCGATTCACCGCGCCGATTGATGATGAGCGGAGGATGGCCACACCTTGCATGTATCATTTCCTTTGTTTCTAAATTGATGTACACATAGGATGCTGTGACAAAGGCACCTTTCATTTTACCAAGGAGAGTCGAATTGATTTGGTTCAAAAGTTGAGAAGGTTCTTTGGCAAGTCGTACTTGCGTGGAAAAAGCGATCTTTAACATGGCAGACACAAGGGCCGCTGGGATTCCATGACCCGATACGTCTGCAATGAGAACACCTAACTCTGTTTCCGAAATTGCATGGAAATCAAAAAAATCTCCACCAATACTATCCATTGGTTCATAATAAAATTCTGTTTTGATCCCAACAACATTCGGTGCTTCCTCAGGGAGAATCGAATATTGGAGTTTTCTTGCTAAACCCAATTCGTTTTGGATGGCGATGAATTTATTTTGTTCTTCGACTGCTTTTTTAAGAGTGATCAGGTTTTTTGCACGAGAAATTAACTCTCGTTTGTCGAAAGGTTTTGCTAGGTAATCATTTCCACCCGCTTCGAGCGCGGCAATGATGTCAGCAATTTGATTTTTAGCAGTTAAAAACAAAATGGGAAGTTGGTATAAGGAATAAGACTCACGTAATACAGTACAAACATCATATCCGCTCATACCAGGCATCATGATATCCAATACCATTAGTTCAAAAGGGCCTTCATCTCGAACAAGTCGGATTGCATCCACACCATTGGCCGCTTCCCTGACTTCACACCCAATGAGAGTTAAATGATTTTTTAAAACTTGCCTGTTGATTGGCTCATCATCGACAACAATGACTCTTAATTTTTCACCTTCTAATTCCTCTTGTGTTTCTTCGATCGGCTCAAATTCAAAATTATCCCCACCAAACCACATTTCCGACTTTTTCAATTGTGGTTTTTCCATTGGGATTTCCCCTTCTCGCGCCAGTGGAAGAGAAAAGGAAAACATAGAACCTTCAGCGGGTGTGGACTCTACCCAAATATTACCTCCGTGCAGTTCCACCAAACGTTTGGAGATGGCAAGGCCAAGCCCTGTTCCACCAAACTTTCGTGTGGTGGAGGCATCCACTTGTTCAAAAGATCGAAAGATATCACCAAACTTATCTTTGGGAATTCCAATTCCCGTATCACGAATGGAAATCACAGCCATTTTTTCGATGATTTCAGCACTTACGTCAATTCGGCCTTTTTCCGTAAACTTAATGGCATTTCCAATGATATTGAATAGGATTTGTTGGAGCCTTGCTTCATCCCCTAAAATCGGAGGAAAATCGATTGGGACATTGTTTCTTACCGTGAGATTTTTTGTCACATACAGTGGCCTTGAGATCACAAGGACAAAGTCACAGATTTGGTGGAGATCGATTGCCTTCAGATCCAAATCCAGATCTCTATTTTTCATTTTGGAAAAATCTAAGATATCATCCACAAGAGAAGACAATCGTTTCCCGGAACTCACAATCATTCCTAAATTTTGCCTTTGTTCTTGGTTGAGTTTTCCACCTATCCCATCAAACATCGATTCTGCGATTCCAATGATCCCATTCAGTGGAGTTTTTAATTCATGTGAAGTATTGGCTAAAAATTCATCTTTGAGTTTGTCTAACGCAAGTAATCGTTTGGAAAGAGTCTCCACTTCTGAAAAGGCACGGCTGAACCTGCGAGACAAGGTCAAAGATTGTACCAAGATAAAAACAAAGATCCCAATCGGAATCGCTTCCACGGAATAAAAAATTTGATTTGCGTTTAACAAATCTACGAAAGCGGCAATTGCCACAGTCGAGATTCCAACCAAAAACAAAAACCCACTTTCCTTTCTGTGGTAAGCAGCACGGAAGACACCTTGTAAGATCATTAGGATTCCAAACAAAAATACTATTTGGTAATAACTATTGAGTTCTGGATAAATTTGTGTTGGTAAAAAAAGTAAAAATGAAATGAAAACTAAAGTCGGAAAAAGAAGGGAGCGATGCATCCACTTAGGATAATAATCCGGGTAAAAACCTCTAAAAAATGTAAAGAAGAGATATGGGGAGAGATAAAACGTAAAGTATTCAATCCGTAAACATACATTCCAACTGAGGATCGGTGCCAGTTCATTGAATACAAATCGTTCCCCAGTGAATAAAGTCCTGAGTGCTAAAAGTAATGCAGCAAAACCAAATAATAAATTGCCCCTGTCAGTACGGCGAAAATAAAAAAGTCCAAAATGATAGAGAGCTATGATGAAAACAGATCCCGCAAGGAAAAGGGAAGAAGCCAGATCAGCTTCGCTTTCCTTATACAATTGATCCCACTCACCTATGTAAGGCGGCTCCCACATCCCTCCTTTGGAATGTTGGAAATTGGATATTTCAATCAATAGTTCGTTTGGACCTTCTTGCCAAGGCAGTGGGTAAAGTTGGAATTCATAAGACGGGTCTGATTGGTCTTTCGATTTTGAGACAACACCGGAACTTCCAAGAAATTTCCCATTCCAATACACCCGAGAGGCAGTCGCCACATCCAAAATTTTGATCCCGAAGACTTGGTCGTTTTCTAAATTCTTCGGTCTTTGCAAAACGAGTCGGTAGGTTCCATACCCTTCCCCCGATCCAAGCACCGAGTTCCAAATTCCAGGGACAGTTAGGTGTTGGAAGGGGAAGTCTCTTCTTTCTGACTCGGATAAAAATTGGCGGGGGTAAAACTCCCAGTCCCCTTCCAAATGCATGGGGTTTCCGCCACTTTTTTCCACGAGCTCATGCAATGGAGTGGCAAAGACGGGGGAAAAGGAGCCTAAAACCTGGCTCCAAAGCAAAACAATCAGTTGTAAGTATTTATGGGACAATATTCCAAGTTTTACGTATTTTTTTAAAAATACGAGTAAAAAAGAGTACAAAAATTATTTAGAATCGAAGAAATAGACAGCTGTGAAACGATTTCGGTTTAGTTTGGAAACGGTTTTAAAACTACGAGGCATGAAGGAAGAGGAAGAGATCCGCCGTCTGTCCCTTGTGGTTTCCAAACTGAATGCTCTCATTTCCGAAAAAGAAAATAACGAAACAGAAATCCAATCATCTTACGATGCCATCCTTTCTTCTGCCCAAGTGGGAACCAGTTTATCAGACTACCTTTCCATCGAACAATACATCAAAGGCCTCATCCGACGTAACGAAGAATTAGACCATAGAATTCAAAACCAAACAGAAGAGGTCAATTTAGTTCGGAAAGATGTGATGGTGGCAAGGATGAATAAAAAAGTCATCGAAGTCTTAAAAGACAAACGTTTTTTAGAATGGAAAAAAAAACGAAATCGTATGGAACGAAGGGAAGTAGAAGAATTCAATTTCCAATTAAGCAAACAAACATTATTTGATTCTTTAGAAAGTTACGGCTCAAAACATTCCAAAAAAATCCCAAGAACTTTCAAAATTTTAAACAGAGAAGATGGTGGAGACGAACTCGCATCTGATTTTAAAACTCTCCGCGATTTTTATGAAAAATATTATTTAGGACAAGGCAAACCATAATGGCAAGCGTAACAGACAACACAAGATCCTTCTTTTTGATTGTATTAATTTTTTTCCTTATCGCAATTGGATTTTTTGTTTTTGACTACTTCCAAGTCATAAACGCTGAAGACTACTTACCCTTCCTAAAAAAACAAGCAGGCCTTGTGAACCAAGACCTACTTTCTCCAACCGAATTGGAAAAACTGGAAATGGAAAAAGCAAAAGAAAGACTGATTGCTGACCGCGAAGAGTTGGAACAAATGAAACGTGAGTTAGAAGAAAAATCTTCCTCCCTCAACGCCGATAAAGAACGGTTAGAGGAACTTAAAGAAGGAATCCAAAGAAAAGAAAAAGAAATGGCTGAAAAAGCCAAAAAAGAAAATGCTCGCGCTGAAAAAGTAAAAGTACTCGCAAACAAAGTGGCTAACATGCCACCTGAATCGGCAAGAGACATGCTCATCAACTGGCCTGATTATGACATCATTGAGGTCTTTGAACAAATGGACAAAGATGCAGAAGAAGAAGGAAGGCAAACCATTACAACCTACTTACTCACCTTATTCCCTGCAGAACGAAGGTCCGTAATATCCAACAAATGGTTGGATGCCGGTGCTAAAAATGTTCCCAGCTACGGCAAAAGTATCGATGAGGAAAACGAAGAGCCGTAAGAGAAAGTGTTTTTACATCGGTATTGATCCAAGTGATACGATGTCCCAAATCAGAATTATGAATTGATTCTTATGATTTGGTTCCACAAAGGATGGCCTTTACTTCAGTAATGGCATCTTCTAAGCGATCATTTATGACCACATAATCAAAGCTAGGTGCTTCATCTAATTCGATGATCCCATTTTCTATCCGTTTTTCGATACTCGTTTTGGAATCCGTCCCTCGTCTGATGAGTCTCTCAATCCAAATTTCCCGGCTTGGTGGTTCGATAAAAATGGTAACCGACTCAGGCCTTAGTTGTTTGACTGATTTGGCTCCTTGGACATCTAAATCCATAAGTGCCACTCGGTGTTCCTTTATGGCATCTAAAATGGGAGCCTTTGGTGTTCCGTAATAATTGCCATGGACTTCAGCCCATTCGTAAAATTCACCATCGGCAATTTTTTTTTGGAATTCAGGTATGGTTAAAAAGTAATATGTTTTTCCTTCCTCATCCCCAGGCCTTGGGTCACGTGTTGTACACGAGATCGAAAAATAAAACTCAGGGTTTTCTTTTAAGAGTGCTTGGATGATGGTCGATTTCCCACCACCAGCCACCGAGGAAATGATATATAAATTCGGGACAGCTTTCAATCTTCCGACTCCTCTTCCCCTTCTCCAATGTGGTTGTCCCCTGTTTCCAATCGTTTGGACAAACTTTCTGGTCGAATCGCAGAGAGGAGGATATGGCCTGATTCCAAGACGAGAACCGATCTAGTTTTACGACCACAAGTCGCATCAATCAATCGATTTTCTGATTTTGCTTCTGTTCTCAGTCGTTTTGCTCCCGCGGAGTCTGCCAGTAAAATGGTCAGAATCTTCGAAACAAAGACAACATTCGAGAATCCTACATTGAGAACCGGAAACGAAGACATGGAAACATATTTTTAGATTCTTCTGGATCGATCAAGTCGAATCGTTTCGATCAAATGAATTTCATGGATTCCTATATTCATAGCTTCGGAGATTTCGTCGTGTTTGTATCCTTTTTTGATGAGGTGGACAACTTTATCAATTTTTGTCGCCGATGTTGGTAATTCTTCCAAAGCAGATTCAATCGAAAATTCCACTTTGTCCAAATTCATCCTTTGGTAGGAAGCAAAAGCAGGATCATTTGCTTTTGAAACTTCATTTAGGAAGTCTCGTTTTTTTGTTCCTTCTACCATTTCATTTCGAATGGCTTCGGTAGGTTTTTCTTCTGTGAAAGGATTCCCACCTACCGTATAATTCATCTTAGGTTGGAACGTTGGAACCTCAACATTGTCGAATGCCTCTTTAGATGGAGAATTCAATGTTTCCATTCCCAACATTCCTTTGACTGCTTTACCCAATTTTCCAAAGGCTTGGTTCACTGCCCCTTCCGTTGTTTCCGCTTCATCCAAAGGAACGGGGATTTGGTTTGCTTGGTAAATTTTTCCGATCCCTGTTCTTTGTTCTTTGATATCGAGTATTGGTTCTTCTTTCTCAATGGGTGGCGCTTCGGAAACTAACTCCGATTTCATGGACATCCCTTGGTTCTGGTAATGTTTGAATTCTTTTACCAAAGCCTCCCCTTTTTCCATCATCGAACGTAAAGCGACCATCTTTGATTCAATAATGGTGACCGTGGCATCTAACTCGCGTATGGTTTCTTGTGTGGCGAGGTCGATGGCCCGATTCAGTTTTTTATCATAGTATTCGCTAACCGCTTTTTGAACTTTGACTGAGATGAAGACATACATCATCCCACAGAATAATAAATTGATTAATACGAGAGAAAAAAGCTCCATATGTTTCTCCTAAAGAACATTTCCAACAACATTCCGTAGAAAAAATTAAGCTTTTGAATCAAAACGAGATCCACGATCCAAACTAGGTCGATTGTAAATAATCCCCTCTTTGGAATAAGCAAATACCGAATTTTCTTTGTCTTGTTTCGGTTTTGCCGCCGAACCCTGGTACCCTGATTTCGTGTCAGGTACTGTTTGGGCTCGGTTTTGTGTTTGGATCACAACCTTTTGCAATTCCACCACCTGGTTTTGGTGGGTGAAGGGATTTTCAGCCTGAGCCCTACGTGCAAAATCGTAGTGGTGGGCGATACTGGCAAAGTTTTCGTTGAGTATCATCTGGCTCCCTCCTAGTTCTTAGACTTACCACGCCCTCTCTTTTTTCTCCAGTCATTTTTTGTTTCATCTGGGTCTTCGTAAGGCGCACTACGTACCTGGGACTCTTCTTCATAAAAGGTCTTGGCTTTCGTCTCATGGCGCAGTTTGAACTCCGCATTGCGGATCCGGATGGTAACTCCTGGGAAAATGGTCTTTTCGACCGAAATGCGACCTGTGGCGGCCTGTTCGTCCATATATTCAGTGAGGGTTTGGATGTCTTTTGTGGCTTCGGCGATCCGTTTTTCGAGTTTTTTGGTCCCTGCTTCCAATTTCTGCAAATGAGCATCTTGTTCGGCAGTGAAACTGGCAGGATCAGCATCCTTACGCGCTTTTAGGGTGCGCATGGTTTTTGTGAGTTGGTCGAGTTTGTCTTGGTTTTCTTTCTTTTTCTCTTCAAACTCACTGATCTGTTTCAAAATTTTAGGATTATTTCCTACGATGAGGTCGGTTTGTGGGTTTGCCTGGGAACCGATGATCTTAGCCGAGATGAGTTGGGCTGCTTGGATGGTTCCCCCTACAATTTGGCCCCGTTTCCCTTTACAGGAAATTTTACCCCCAGCCATCAAATGGGAATGTAAGATCCCTTCTTGGACAATGATGTCTTTTTCTGTGATGCAGGTCGCATTCTGGATGAACTTAGCGACTATGTTCCCACCAGTGGACTCAATCCGTGCCTCTTCGCGGCCAGTGACCCCTTGGCGCACAATGATGTCACCATCAGCTTCCACAATGGCTTTTTGGACTGTTCCATAAATTTCAATATTGCCTGCGGCTTTGACAGAGTAATTGTCTTCCACGTTTCCTGTGATGATGATGGAACCAAGGAAGGTAACATTTCCTGTCCTAACTCCTACATCTCCATTGATACGGTAGACGGTCTCCACAGAGAGCCTTCCCGCAGCGTATAACACCTGTCCATTGACCTCAGCAGTGAGTCGCATTTTGTCTTCGGAAAGAATGGTTCCTTTTCCTTGTTTGAGTTCGGTATCGAGTCCGTCTTTGGCAGGTAACACCATACCAAACAAATTTCGTCCAAACTTTCCTTTTTCGGCAGGGATCTTCTCGGCTAACAATTGTCCTACGACAACGTTTTCGATCATATCCAAATCTTTGTAATCCACACGACCCGATTGGTCCTCTTTGAAATTGATTTTTTTCTCAGTGCGGACATAGTATTTGATTTCTGCATTTTTCCCATTCACTGGGAAATCACCTTCAGCCCCTATGAATGGTTTATTTTGAACTTCCTCATCTAATGCTTTTCGGATATCATCTTCTTTGAGTCCATGCGCCACACCCATCCCTTTCAGAGCGGCTACGATGTCGGAAACTTCTAAGTCACGACCACCAGGTCTTGCGGGGAATACGGTGACAAAGGCACGCATATTTTCCTGTGCAATCTCCACATTACAACTGGAGTCATTGCCTGGTTTTGGTTTTTGGTTGGAAATGAGGACTGGTTCCCCTTTTTTCTCTTTGAGGATTTTATTGATGAGATTTTGATCGACTCCCGCAACACCGCGAAACGAAAGTTTTTTGGAAACATCCGCCATCGCCATCTCAAGGCCTTCACCTGAAGGAGGGTAAACAGTTAAAAACACACCCGTTCTGTAAATTTTGACAACCACTCGGCCGTCTTTATTTTTCGGTGTGACAAGGTCTTTTAATTCTTTGGAAACTAATTTTCCACTACCGCCTGTTAGGTGCTCATCCAACAAACTGAGTTCATCAAGTAACATATCATCAGGGATGACTGAGGCTCGGATATGGTATGGTTCTGAAAAAAATAAGGATTTTTTCCCACGTTTTAAAACTGTATAATCGATTTCGTGGACCTTACGACCAAGGTGACTCGAAGCAATTGCCAAACACTCTTCGATGGTATCGGCAATGACTTCCACTTGTTCTTTTTCCTTACGATCGAACTCTTTTAGTTCCTCTGTAAGAAATTCCGTGAGAGACATGGCCGATTACCTTTTTTGGATCGCTGATTTGACTTTGGAAAGTTTGCTACGAAGCCTTGCGACAGCTTTGGTGTGGAGTTGAGAGATACGTGATTCTGTGACTTCCAATACTTCCCCAATCTCTTTTAAGGTCAGGTCTTCATAGTAATAGAGGACGATGACTTTTTTTTCCTTTTCAGGCAATGACTGGATGGCTTCGACAATGACGTTTTTGATTTCTTCTTTTTCGATGATATTGTCTGGGTTCATATTCATCGGAGACTCTAATGTTTCCATAAAGGAAACTTCATCGTTCTCATCTCCGAGAAACCAAATGTCATTCAGTGAAACAAGTGAGGTTCCAGAGAGTTTGGCAAGGAGGGAATTGTATTCTTCCATGGAGACGCCAAGTTCTTTGGCAATCTCTTCATCATCGACTTTTTTGCCCTCTTTGTTCTCAAGCATGGCAATGATGTTTTCGAGTTGTTTTGCCTTTTGGCGGATGGACCTTGGGATCCAATCCACACTGCGGAGTTCATCAAAGATGGACCCACGGATACGAGTCATCGCATAGGTTTTGAATTTAATTTCGCGGGAAGGGTCAAACTTTTCAATGGCATCTAACAGACCAAAGACGCCATAACTGACGAGGTCTTCAAATTCCACATTTTGTGGCATTCCGATCGCAATCCGCCCGGCCACGTGTTTGACGAGAGGTGAATATTTTTCAACAAGATAACTTCGGATTTCCGCGTCCTTTTTGACACGGTATTGTTTCCAAAGATCTGTCTCATCAAACTGATTGTATTTGTCTAGCAATCTTGACATTGGGAACCAGGGTACGGGATCTCTTTACTTTATAAATCGTAAAGAAATGAAAATTACAAGAGGATTTTTTCTTATGTCCTCTAAAAACAGTAATTTTTCAGCCCTCTTGTGGGTCATCCTTTGCCATCATGGTGCGAATGGCCTCGGCCATGAGTTTTGGCTCGTTTTTGATCGCAATTTTATCCACTATGATATGGTCTCCAAATTTACCTGACTTCGCCATCGCAAGTTTGGCATCCATGGCAGCGTCACCCATCGGTTGCACTCCATAGTCATCAGAGGAAGTTCCCGTTGCCGAAGAAGATTCCATACCGGCATGGTCGTGATCAAAGTCATCTGCATGACCTTCTCCACCAAAACCACCAATGGAAAATGTGGATAAAAACTCTAAAAATTCAGGGACTTTCTTTTGCAGGACACTAAAAATTCCAAACCCAAGTCCACCAAACGCAAATGTCGAGATCAGCGAGACAAAGAAAATATAACCAATGCGGTTTCCTACTAAAAATCCACAGACGGCGCTTATGATGGCCCCAAGGATTGCAAATCCCAGTACAAATCCGATGAGCACTTAGTTGTCTTCCTCCATTCTGGATTCCATTTCTTTTTCTTTGAAGTCCACAAAGCTGAAGAACTTCTTAAAAAATCCAGTGAGACCTTCTTCATCATCAAAACCACCTTCTGTTTGTAAGAGGGTGTGAGTGATTCTTGTAAGGCATGCGGCTGCTTTGGATCGAGGGGCTCCAATGATGAATGGTTTTTGTTCCCGAATGGATTTTTCCACTTCTTCATCTTGAAAGATAAATCCTAAGTTTTCCACTTGGACTTCTAAAAATTGGCCCGAGATATCGATCACACGGTCGGCGACTTTTTTGCCTTCAATGGCAGAACGCACACGGTTTACGATGATCTTTAGGTTTTTGTCTTTGGATTGAGAGACAATGGATTTAATCAGACCATAGGAGTCGGTAATGGAAGTGGGCTCTGGGGTTGTGACAACCACCACTTCATCAGCAGGCATCACAAGTCCAATCACATTGGCAGAGATCCCAGCACCCGTATCAATGATCATCACATCATAACGATCCAGTTCCGCAAACCCTTTGATGAGATTGTTTCGTTGTGTTTCATTGAGATTGGCAAGTTGGGAATACCCAGAGGCACCTGCAATGATGTCTACCCCTTCAGGAGTGGAGATCACGATGTCTTTTAAGGACTTATGGCCTTTGACGACATGGTATAAATTGTATTTCGGAATGATCCCAAGGAGGACGTTGACATTGGCAAGACCCAAGTCACCATCGAAGATGAGGACTTTGAGACCAGTTTTGGCAATGGAGATGGCTAAATTGACAGAGACTGTACTTTTACCCACCCCTCCCTTTCCAGAAGCCACTGCAATGATTTTGGTCTTTTTTGCAGCATCCTGAGGTTGGACGAGTTTCAATCCGGTGCCAGTTTCTGTTAACTTTCTAAGATTTGCTGCTTGGTCCATCGTTACCCCTAGGTATCAGGATAACGAGGCTCCTTTACACAGTCTTCTCGAAGACTTCGCCCGCTATCCCTTTCAATTTTTCAGGAAAAATTACACATTCGGCAAGGATTTTTTTGGTGGCATTTAGGATATCAAACGGAACATCCTGCCCTACACTTAAGAATGCGAATTCCCTGTGAATAGTATCGGCTAATTCTACGACAGAACCTAAAAATTCTGCTTCATCAAGCTTAGTTAATAAAATTCTTTTATAACCTACCGACTCATACGCGTTTGTGACTGCGAGGGCATTGTCTTTTGCCACCGTGGAGGAAAGCACTAAGATGGTTTCAATATGATCCTTTTCCCCAAAGACTTCGTAGAATTCCTGAAGTTTTTCCAAGTTTTCTGACTTACGATGTGAGTATCCAGCGGTATCAACGAGGATGAGTTCCGATCCATCACGTAGAATCGTTTCTTTCCATTTGCGAAGGTCTTTGGCTGCATAGAAAGGAAGTCCCATCGCATCTGCATAAAATTTCAATTGGTCAATGGCCGCAATGCGGTAGTTATCTGTTGTATAGAGAGAAACTTTTTTCCCCATATGCAAACTGTATTTCGCTGCCAGTTTCGCAATGGATGTCGTTTTGCCAGAACCTGTGGGCCCGACAAAAAAAACTACCTTTCGTTTTCCACGAGGAGTTCCACTAAAAAGGTCGGAGTCCACTTGGATCCGTTCTTCTAAATAGGTGACCGCTTTGTCGGTCACATTGGCATAACGAGTTAAATCCACGGCAGATAACCTTTGTTCGAGTGTGACTGCCATTTCTTCTAGATACGATTCAGAAAATCCTTCACGTAACAGTCGATCGATGAGCTTTTGGATGTGAGGGTGTTTTTCTTTGGGACTGATTGTTCTTTCGGGAATGGATTCAAGAAAGGATTCTTTCGCTTCGGCGAGAGATAAACCCACGGGCCTTTCTTCAAAGGATTCAATTTCGTAAATAGCGGAAGTTTGTCTTCGTTTTCGTTCGGAAAAAGGACGGACCGATTCAATGTTTTTTTTACGTCCCGTGTAAGTATTTGCGTTCGAAAGATTTACCGAGTGGGAAGAATGTGAGGGGATTCCCACTCCAACGAGACCAGATTCAGGATGTGATTCTGTCCTTTGTTTTTGTTTGATGAGTTCTTTGAGGTCTTTGAGTTTTCGTTCAATTCTTTCTTTGGAATTTTGTTTTTCAGGAACACCCACATCAATTTCATACATGCGTTGTGCCATAAGACCGGTTCCAAAGAGTCCCCCTTCGGTGATCACTCGTTGGTCATACAAATGAGCCTCAGGGCCATACTTCATTTTCATCTGCATGATGCAGTCTTGTAAGTCTTTGCCTCGGATTTTCACAAAATCCATAGAATCTCCCCCAAACCTGGGAAAAATATGAAGGGTACCCTCTATTTGGAAAGCCTTTTTTATGAGACATAATAAATTTGCCAAGAAGGGTGTCAGGATTTCCTTTTTCCCATTGGTTAAAAGAGAATCCGTTTCCCTCCCCTCTCCCTTTCACCATCTTGGTATCTGGGAAGTGAGATCACGATCAATGGATCCAATGCGAACCGAAGCCAAGATAGTATTGCAGGAAGGAGTCCCTGTCTCTTTGCACTATGATGATGTGTACTTTTCGAAGGAAGGCGGTTGGGAAGAATCAAAGTATGTGTTTCTGGAAGGAAACCGCATCCCAGAAGCCTTCTCAAAGAAGGAAATCAGCCAAATCCAGATTGGTGAACTTGGATTTGGGACGGGACTGAATTTCTTTGTGACCTTAGACCATTGGCAAAGGATCAATGACCCACCTTCGGTCCATTTCGTAAGCTTAGAAGGGTTCCCTTTACCGAGTGAAATATTACACTCCCTGAATCTTTCCTTTCCGGGGAAACCTTTATGGACGGAAGCTTTGCAAGAATCCTATACCGAACAAAGGAAACGTTGGAACTTGGATGCAAACGATATGATTTGGAAGGTCCAAATCCCCCACCAGAAATCCCCAAACCCCCAAACGACATTTACCCTAACTTTGTATTTAGGAGATGTATTGGAATGTTTGGAACTTTTTCCCAAGATCGACTTTTGGTATTTGGATGGATTTTCTCCGAATAAAAACCCAAATATGTGGTCACCTGAAACACTTTCACAAATCCGAATCCATTCTAAGAAAGGCACTCGGTTTTCTACCTTTACAGCAGCGGGATTCATTCGAAGGAATTTAGAATCATTGGGATTTTTTGTACAAAAACAAAAAGGGTTTGGGAAGAAGAGAGAAATGTTAACAGGAGTTCTACTGTAATCTGAAATGAGAACCCTTGAGGAAAAAACTGCCATTGTCGTAGGGAGCGGGATTGCAGGAGCAAGCATTTGTTATGCGCTTTCCAAACAAAATATCAATACCATTTTATTGGAATCGGAATCAGCACCAGCAAAACATGCTAGTGGAAATCCAATTGGTGTCGTGTATCCCTTTCTCACCAAACACAAAACTGCGGAATCAGAATTTTCGCTAATAGCATACACTCACTTTTTGGAAGTTTGGGAAAGATTGGGATTGGAAAATTCAGTTCCTCATGCCAATGGAATCCATTTTTTATTGGAAACAGAATCCAACGTAGACCGTTATTGGCACTCGCTCCTTTCCCATCAAATTCCCGAATCAATCGCCAAACAAAGTTTTGAGCCTAATTCCCAAAAAAAGGCTTTGTACTTCCCAAAAGGGAAAGCTCTCTCTCCCGCCATCCTTACAAAAGAACTGATTCGATTGGCACACCCTACAATGAAATTGCAATCCACATTAGTCTCCTGGAGAGAGAAAGAATCGGATGGTAAATTGATTTGCGAAACAAATGAAGAAAAGTTTGAAGTCGATTTTTTATTTTTGGCGCAAGGGTATCAATTTACGAAGGATCCGTTCTCAAATTGGATTCCGATGAAACAAGTTCGGGGGCAAATTGTACAAATTCCTTCAGCTTTTTTTCAAAACCAAACCTCTATTTTGTATGGAGATTACTTAACAGCCGAAATCAATGGGGAACGCGTATTAGGTGCAAGTTTCGATGAATTCCATCTAGAAATAGAACCTAGAATCAATGAAACCATAACCATGTGGGAAACTCTGCAATCAAAACTGCCAATCTTACATAACGATTGGAAAACTGTGGATGTGAGTCAGTTTGGAACTCGTGTGAGTTATCGGACACAGTCCCAAGATCGTCACCCAGTAGTGGGAAAACTTCCCAATCTTTCAACTTTAGATACTACTGTGAAATACCAAAATATGTTCCGAAAAGATCACAAACCATTCCAAATACCATATTATGAATCTGTCGGAATTTTAAATGGTTTAGGATCCAGAGGTCTCACACACTCTTTACTTGCAGCTGAAATTTTAGTGAAATCAATTTTAAATCAAACGATGGACATTCCAAACAATCTCATCAATTCATTGAAACCAGATCGTTTTTTGCTTCGTATGTGGAAACGAGACCAGCTAACATAGATTCGAAACTTTCTTTCTCATTCACAACCACTTCAATTTTGATCACAAAGATTTGAATGTTTCTTTTTTTTAATTCTTCCAAAAATCCTTTTTTTGTACGAACTTTCACCCAGTCTTTTTCTGTCGTCAATAGAACTGTTCCCTGTTTCACTTCTCCTATAATTGATCCTAAAACACTTTCTTCAAATTCATAATGGTCAGGAAAAAATCGATGCTGATTTATTTTTTTTCCGATGATTGATTCTGCAGTCTCCAATACATGTTTTGGATTTCCAACACCCGTAAACAGGAAATAACCATCGTTAGCATCTTCATCCAAAACCTTAGTTTGACGAATTTGATCGACTGGTAATTGGACCGGGTTTGATTTGAGCGTATTCAAATCGATTTGCACAAGATTTGCCAAAAAATGCGAAGTGTAAGATGGAACAGGAATCTGTTTTTGTTTTAAGATATTTATGGCACGTATCGATTTATCTTTATTTTGATCCGTAAGTTTTGTGAAGACAATTGTATGCGCTCTTCTTAAATGTGAGATTGGTTCTCGTAAAAATCCCAAAGGGATCGTTTGCCCATTCCCAAAAGGCCCATTGGCATCCAATAGAACAATATCAAAATCTCTATGGATTTGTTTGTGTTGGAATCCATCATCCAAAATGACAATATGAAACTTAGAATGAATTTGATTGTGTTTTAAAAAACTCTCTTTTCTATTTTTGCCGATGATGACTTGCACATCTGGAAAAAGTTCTTTGTGTTCACTTGGTTCATCTCCATACAGATGTGGAGAAAGTCCGTCCCGAAGAATTGCACCCACTTTCGACAATTTTGCTTTATAACCACGTGACAAAATAGTGATCGCATACTTTTTGTTTTTTGCCTTAAAGTAACGAACAAGATATTGCACAAAAGGAGTTTTCCCCGTTCCACCCATGGTGACATTACCCACACTGATGACTAAAACATGGGGCAAAACAAAGGGTTTTATCTTAAATTGTGAAACCCAAAATAGAAACTGGTACAACAAAGAGAGTGGGTAAAATAGAATGAAAAAAAATTTCATGACGTTTCGCGATAGGAAACTTGTTTAACTATGTCTTTTTTCTAATTCTTTTGCGATGGTAGTTAAACTAATTCCTTTTTCGACCATTAACACTTCTAAATGGAAAATCAAATCTGCAATTTCATGGATGAGTTCTTTTTCATTTGGATTTTTTGCGGCGATGATCACTTCCCCCGCTTCTTCCCCAATTTTTTTTAGGATTCGGTCTACCCCATCTCGGAATAATTCCGCTGTGTAGGATTTTTCGGGTAATTCCTCTTTTCGTTTGCGGAGTAAATCTTCTAATTTTAATAAAAATTCCATTTCGTTTGCCTTCTAACTACCATGGAAACGGCCCTTTCTATTTTCAAAAAGCGAAAATTGGTTGTGGCTTCACCTCGAATTAGGGTAGAATCAGATTGAATGTTTCGATTTAGTTTACTCCTCATCTCTTTCCTATTTGGTTCGATTCTTTCGGCTGACTCCAATTGGGGTAATTCCATCCAGAAGGGATTTGAAACCGCCAAACAAGAAAAAAAATTCATCATCGTCGATGTGTTTGCAGATTGGTGTACCTATTGTATGGTTTTGGAAAAAGAGATATTCCCTGATCCTGAGGTAAGTCGTATTTTAGACCAATTTGTACGTGTTAGATTAGATGGAGAAGAATTCCCCAATTTGCGGAAAAAATACAATGTAGAAGGTTATCCCACGATTCTGTTTTTAGATGGAGAGGGAAATTTTGTGACAAAAATCACAGGACTCGCAACGAAAGAAGATATATTGATCCTTTCCAAAAGAATCTTACAAGAACCAAATTTAGAATCTTTTTTGAAAACAGAGATGAGAAAGGATAAAGAAAACCCAAACTTACATTTTCGATTGGGTTTATTGTACTTTCAATCTAAAGAATATACAAAAGCAGAAGAACAATTCATCTCTTCCATTCAAAAGTCAAAACAACTCCCTATCGTGAAAGAAAATTCTTATTTTAATTTAAACCTAATTCGATCCGTCAATGGACCAAAAGAATTAGCAGTAACTTCTTGGAAAGAATTCATCCAACTTTATCCAAATTCAAAACGATTGATCACAGCTAAATTGTATTATGGAATCAGTTTGAAAGAAAGTGGCGACTTCAAACATGCAAAGACGATCTTAAAAGAAATCCAACCAAAACTAGAATCCGAATCAGACCAATTGATTTGTAAAGAAACCTTAGAACAAATCGAAAAAGGATTTTAAAGCAAAATGTAAGTTCCGGCAAACGAATGTTTGCCGGGAAACTTTACCGATTCCCGATCGAATAGTAAGTAAACCCAATTTCTTGCATCAAATTTGGTTTGTATTGGTTCCTTCCATCAAAAATCAGAGGAGACTTCAGTAACGACTTGATTTTTTGAAAATCGGGCTCGCGGAATTCACGCCATTCGGTTAACAACAACATGGCATCTGCACCTTCTAACGTTGCATATGCGTCTTTTTTGTATTCGACTTTCCCATCAAAATAATACTTAGACGTTTCCATCGCGGCAGGATCAAATACTTGAATTTTCGCACCATTTTTATGGAGTTCATAGATCAGAGGGATGGACGGGGCTTCTCGCATATCATCTGTTCCAGGTTTGAAGGAAAGTCCCCAAATTCCAAAGGTTTTCCCTTTCATATCGGTTGATTTAAAGTGTTCGAAAATTTTATCTGTTAGACGAGTTTTTTGTTTTTCATTCACGTCTTCAACAGACTGGATGATGTGCATGGGAGCGTTCACTTCTTCTGCGGTTCTTAAAAGTGCTCTCACATCTTTAGGAAAACAGGATCCACCGTATCCAATCCCTGCATATAAAAATTGTCTACCAATCCTTGAATCGGTTCCCATCCCTTTGCGAACGTCATCATAATTGGCACCTAAGGCATCACATAAGTTGGCTATTTCATTCACAAAGGAGATTTTTGTGGCAAGGAAGGCGTTACAGGCATACTTTGTGAGTTCTGCGGAACGAATGCTCATAGTGATGATCGGATTTCCGTTGAGGACAAAAGGGGAATAAAGTTCGCTCATTTTTTTGGCAGCCAATTCCGATTCTGCTCCGATCACAACTCGTTCAGGTCGCATAAAGTCATCGATCGCCGCCCCTTCTTTTAAAAATTCTGGATTGGAGACTACGTCAAATGGGTGTTTTGTGTTTTTGGATAGAATTTCTTTTACTTTATCTGCCGTGCCTACGGGAACCGTGGACTTATCGACGATGATTTTGTAACCATTCATTGTTTTTCCAACTTCTTCCGCAACGGCAAAAACAAAACGTAAGTCCGCCGAACCGTTGTCAGATGTGGGTGTCCCAACAGCGATAAAAACAAACTCCGATGATTCAACACCATCTTTTAACGATGTGGAAAATTTGAGTCGTCCTTCTTTATAATTGCGTTCTACGAGTTCGGTTAAACCCGGCTCATAAATTGGGATGATCCCTTTTTTAAGGTCACTGATCTTTTTTTCATCTTTATCAATACAAATCACATCATTGCCATACTCAGCAAAACAAGTACCTGCAACAAGGCCCACATATCCGGTTCCGACCACACAAACTTTCATAGGATTTCCAGATTTTCAATTTTAACCGAAAAGGAAACTGTTTTTCTAACGTGTGCCTCGATCTTGCTTGATCTGAAAGCTTGTGGGAATATGACAAATCCCTACAAATTTTTGAATTTTGCCAGTCTCTACTTCAAAATCTAAAATCGATTCCTTCCAAAAATAACTCCCTTCGATATGGGATTCACCCTTGTGGATGGCGATTCCGAGACTATACTTTCCCGCAGTAAATTGAATGGGGAATTCAAATCTCACTTCATATTCCTTGTCGTTTTGGAAGATTCGATTCGTATCACCTAAATGGAAGGTATTGGTACCAAAAATACGAATCCCTTTATCATTATCGATATGAAAGCCAATGGTGGCTGATTCGATTGAAGTTAGTGTTTTGAATGAAAGTCTCAGACATACTTGACTGCCGATAAAAAAGACATTGGATTGGATTCCCTTTTCATTTTCTAAAACCACACGTAGATCTTGTATGGCATTCGATGAATACGATTCTGATACAGGGAGTTCACCAGCTAACACATGCATGTATTTTTCAATCGTCTCTTTTGGGTTCCCATCAAAAAGGAGTTTTCCTTTTTCCAACAAAACAACCCTTGTACAAAAATAAGAAACAAGTCCTAAATCATGACTGACAACTAAAATCGAAGTACCTAGTTTTGAAAATTCTTGGATTCGTTTCAGGCATTTTTGTTGGAAACTAGCATCACCGACTGCCAATGCTTCATCCACAATGAGGATATCAGGCCGTTTTGCTGTCGCCAAACTAAACCCAAGTCGCATCGCCATTCCCGAACTATAATTTTTTAAAGGAGAGGATCGAAATTCTTTTAATTCTGCAAATTCAAAAATAGAATCTGCAAGCATCTTGATTTCAGACGGTTTGTAACCCCAAACAAGCCCATTAAAATAAACATTCTCTTCTCCAGAAAGTTCGGGATTGAATCCCACACTGAGTTCTAACAGTGCACGGACGGATCCATATACTTTTAAGTTACCTTGGTCCTTTTGGATCACACCAGTGATGAGTTTTAATAATGTGGATTTCCCAGCTCCATTCCTTCCGATGATCCCAAGAATTTCACCAGGATTTACTTGCAAATTTAAGGATTGGATTGCTGTAAACTTTGAATCAATGCCGAAGTAACCAAAACTAAGTCCAGCAAGAATTCGTTTCCAAGGTTTTGTGAATCCATGATAGTCCTTGGAAAGGTTTTCGATGAATACAGAAAGCATTAGGATTTAAAGGTGATCCAATATCACTGATTGGAATTTTCGTTTTGCCAGTAAATACACAAGGACAAAGAAAAAAAGAAACGGGGCAATATGGAACCAGTCAAACTGAGCCTGAAACCCACTAATCACAGTTGTGCGGAAGACATCCAATGGAATGGTAAATGGATTCCATTCATTCCATTGTTTTAAGACCCCTGTTGGGTAGTATAAAACAGGGATCCCCCAAAATACCAACTGGCTCACCAAACGAATCAAAGGTGAGATATCTTTTAACAAAATGTTGAGCCTTGAGAGGTAGTGCAGAAGTAACATCAAATACAATCCAGATAGGACGAGGACTAAATACCCAAAAACTAAGCCCGCTAAATTGAGAGTTCCAGAAAACCCTAAATAAATAAAAACAGGAATGGAAGTCACAAAGCTATGGATCAAAAATTGTACATAAGGAATCCATAAAAATAAATTTATGCCCAAACTCGATCGTTTGAGGAGAGATCGGTTGTCCGTGAGAATCCCTGTCCCGCGAACCAATAGTTCTTGGATGGGAATCCAAAATAGAAGCCCTGTGAGTAAGTAGGCAGTGAAATCTTCTTGCGTAGATGGGTTTTTAAGATTGAGGACTAAAAAAACAAGAGCGTACAAACTAATCAGTACTAGGTTTTGCAAAAACATCCATGAAATTCCCAAAAAGGAACCTGCGTATTGCAAAGCGTAGTCACGCCGAACGAGTGCCCAAAGTATGGATACTTTCTCCATACTTTGATTGTCGGCCCCTGGGATCTGATTCTAGACCAGAAACCAGAGATTGATGGGAACCTTACATCTTCCTTAAGTTCTTTTGGCCTAAGTCCGAAAGTTGGGGCGATACCCAATTTCCATTTTGGACCACTTCACCTTGGAACGCTTCCATGAGATACTCTTCGAAGGTTTTTCCGGATTGGTTTTGGGCAAATCCCTTTTTTGGACCTTGGCCTGCGAGGCCAGAATCCTTGTGGCGGTTGTAAGCGGGTTGTTGGATGGATCGAACGATCATAGGTTTTTCCTCCCCGTCATCTTATTAGACGACATAAAACTAAAATATAATACCAATAATATACTAAACGCTTGTTTACACTACTTAACATATGAGAAGTTAAGTCAATATTTTTTTCACGTTTTTATCGGTTTGTATTAACAATTTAGCATTCATCTGGGACAAAACCCGACCCTAGATGGAATTTTTTTTTCGCCCTACTCTAGAATATGTCCCTTTTTGAAAAAAAAGCAAACGGAATGAGGGAAAAAAAGAACAAATTCTGACCCCAATCCTGGTGGATTGGCAGAAAATTGCGCTCATTTTGTGGTTTATCTTCGTACAGTCATTGTTTGCTGGCGAAAAATTGCCAAAAGACGTTTCTGTAGAGACACTCCTAAAACGGGGGTTTTCTCCAAAACTTGTGGCCATTTGGAAACAAAAGACCCAAGGCACAAGAGAGGATTTTTTCTTATGGAAACGAAACCTCCGGGGCAAGGAAGCATCCCTCGTGGCAAAATTGTGGAAGGAGGAGGCATTGAGTTACCCACCAGCCAAACAAAGATTGGGAAAGGCAGAAGGGAATCGAAACCAATCGATGGCAAATCGAACTTCAGATCCCGGTTCTCTGTCTCCTGATCCATTTTTGGGAGAGTATTGGTTTGTGGGTCTATCCCATCAAAATTTGGATGTTCAGTATTTGCCTAGAGAAGAAAAAAACCATTCTGCCATTTCTCTCGGAGGGTTCCAAAAAGGACAAAGGTTTGTCTTTGAAAAACGAGATGATGAGTTTTTGTATGGATTGGATCTCGTAAAAAATTCCTATCGCCTCACTTCCGGGAATCGTTACAAACCAATCCCCCACTTTTACTTTGCAAAAGATCCAAATTTTTATTCGCAGATGGACAGGCCAAACTCACCTCTCCCGCAACCTCTACAAAGTTCCCATTTTTTTGGTTCTCAATTTCCAATGGAAGGTAAACACTTAGAGTTTGGAATTTACTCGGCACCTGGATTTTCAGCCTATCCAGGGATTTACTACGTTTCACCAAACAAATCTTATTCGGGCGTTTGGTCTCCTGGCGAAAACAAATCTAGTTTTTTTATAAACGATTTCTTTGACTTACAAAACGGGGGGAAACACCGCGTTCAATCTGAATCCATCTTCCATCCAAAAGAATCAGTTGGTTTTTTTTATTCCAAATCGGAAATGAATGATTCCTCCATTTTTTTCGATTCTACTTTGTATCGAGACTCTCCTCTATTGTATGGGAATCTAAGCATCGGCGAAAACCGTCCAGAAATTCCACAAACATTAGGTTATATGAGAGGAAGTTACAAACATTTATTAGGTGGAGAAACATTGTCTTCGATGGATGGGCATCGTTATGAAAGGGGAGTCTCTGGATTTTTTCCCCTCTTCGTGTCGGATCTTGGAAATATCATTTATCGATACCGAGAGTATAATGAATCAGGGAATTACAATTTCAATGAAATTGGAAGAGCCATCTTTTATGAATGGAGAAAAGATCGAACGGTTTGTTCCGTAGGTTTTGAATCGAGAGATTTAGGTGGCCAATGGGAAGGAAAAATCGCAATCCCCATTTATTTAGGTCAACTTTTGGAACTCAGTGCCATACTAAGAGAAGGAAATCTGAAAACCAGGGCTTGGTTTGAAAATTGGACTTATGCTTCTGATTTTAATATCAATTTAACAGACAGGGAGGAAATCATCAAAATCAAATATGTGAGCCACTTTCTTTCACTGAATGTAAGTTATTCGGAAAAAGAAAATATGCCCGCACCGATAGTATTCATCAATTTTCAATTTTTACATCTCTTCGAAATTTAGTATAATAAATCGTCCGTCCTGATCTCAGCGTATTCTTTTAATTGAAAAATGGGAATGGTTTGTTTTTCGACGATTTCATTTTTATCTCCAGGGAGTTTTTTCGGAGTGGGGAGTGAGGATCTTTTTCCTCTTTCATCAATCGAATAAAAATAATACCCGATCCATTCTCCTTTCACCAGATAAGGATTCCCAACAAACAGATCTTTCACAAAAAACTCGGCATCCAAATCAAATTTATTTCTGCGATAACGAAAATGAATTTCATCACCATTTAAGTCATAAAAAACAACAAAATCCCCTTGTTTTGCTTTGAAATACAATTTCCATTCTAAAGGGAAATTACCCGTTTTTTGGTATTCCAATTTACCATCTAAGATTCGTTTTTCGGTCCGAGAGATGGGACCTGAATATTTGGAATCAGTCTCTGCATACAACAAGGAGTGAAAAAGGAAATGGATTAGAAAAAATAAAAGGAAAACAGAAGAAAACCATTCCTGAAAGGGCATCGAAACGATCTTTTGGATTTTCATTTGGGTTCTTCTTCCGTTTTTTCTTCCCCAGGTTTTTCTTCTTCGGAAGGAGTGTCTTTTCCATTGATCATATCAATGGCTTTTTTGGCAGCTTTTTGAACTTTAGGACTTGGGTCACGATCCCGCTTGTATTCCAATAATTCTAAGGCTTTTGGGTCTCTTAAATTCCCCATAAATTCAATGGCACGGAGTCTTACCATACTATCATCATCACGAGCAAATTCATTGAGTTCTTGGAAAACTTCTTTGTCTCCCATGGTCACAAGGGCACCAATGGCATAAATTTTGAGAGATTGGGCTTTTTTGGCATCCAATTTCCCTGATGTTTTTTTTAAGGAATCCAAAAGTTCGTATAACTTAGGTTTTGCTGTTTCTGATTTTAGTTTTCCTAATGTATTCATTGCATAACAACGGAGAGTTGTTGGTTGGATGTCATCAAAAGCAACTTCAATGAGAGCAGACTCGGCTTCCTGGTAAAGAATGGAACCAAAATAGAGTGCAATTTGACCACGGATATCCGCATTATTAAACTTTTCTCTAAATTTAGTTTCTAAAAATGGTGCCGCCATTTTCCCATCTGGTAATTCTCCTAAGGCACTGATGTATAAAGTGAGTGAATTCGAATTTTTGGTGAAATCCTCTTTTTTTACTTTTTCAAGCAGTGGACTTGTTGCCTCACTCAGTTTCATTTTTTTGGCAGATGTCACGGCTTGTTTGTTCACATCTTCATTGGGATCTTCGAAGAGTGAGATGACTGTTTCATGGTTTTCCTTTAAACCCAGATCTCCCACAGTTTTTAGTAGGACAATCTTCATACCCATGTCTTTTTCAGTTTTTAATTGTTCCCCCACAAGTTCGTAAAGTTCGTTTGCTTGTTCTTTTGGGAAACGAACCAATTCACCTAATGCCTGTTTTCGTTCCTGGCTCGTACCATAACGAATCATTTTAGAGAGAACTTCTTTTTTTTTGGAGATTTGTTCAGAAGAAAGTTCTTTCTCTTTCCCAAGGATAGGAGAAAGAGAAAATAACCAGATAAGGGAAATACAAATGAATGGATTAAGGTTGGTTTGCTTCGAGTTCGAGAATCCTACGATTGAGTGCTTGGATGAGATGTTGGTTCTCCAAATTTTGACGAAACTTATCAAGTAAGTCTTTGATGTCTTTGGATAGTTCTTCAATGTTCCAAGGTTTTTCGACATACCGACTGAGTCCCCCATTATTGATGGCATAAATTGCCGAATCAAGTCCCGCTTGTCCCGTAAGAAGGATTTTGATCGCATCCGGAAGGCGTTGGTGCACCTGTTCCAAAAATCGATCCCCTTTCATTCCAGGCATCACCTGGTCGGAAACGATGAGCTCTACGATATCGTTACTACCAATGATTTCATCGATGAGAGAAAGTGCCTCTTCTGCGCTACTTGCGGTCTCTATGATATGGGATTCCCCAAACCGAGCCAGTAGCTGTTCTGCAAGCGTTTCCAACACCGATACTTCATCATCGACACATATAATATAACCTTTACTCATTTGAAACCCTTTCCTTGGAAGGATAATCCTTCTCTTCTCTGTTGTCGATTCAGTTTTGTGGCAATTTGTAGATCGTTTGGGGAGGAATTGTGTCAAGGAGAGGGACTTTCCAGATCTCCTTGGCATATTCACGGATGGTGCGGTCGGAGGAAAACTTACCAGAACGCGCCACATTCAAAATGGATTTTTTGGTCCAAGTGGTTTCGTCGCGGAAGTCCTGAGCCACTCGGTTTTGGGTTTCATCATAGGAAGTAAAATCGGCCATAAGAAGGTAATTGTCTGTATAAAACAAACTGTCATAAATGGGTGAAAAAACACCAGGCTCTCCCATTGAAAAAAAGTTTTCGCGGATCATAAGAAGGATTCGATGTAAGTCTTCGTTTTGGTGGATAAAATTGGTGGGATTGTAACCCGCTTCCTTCATCCGGAACACCTCTTCTGTATGCAGACCAAAGATGTAAATGTTTTCGGCACCAACCTCTTCTAAAATCTCAACATTGGCCCCATCCAGTGTTCCAATGGTGAGAGCACCATTTAACATAAATTTCATGTTACTTGTACCAGAAGCCTCGGTCCCCGCTGTCGAAATTTGTTCCGATAAATTACTGCCTGGGATGATTTTTTCTGCAAGGCTCACTCGGTAATTGGGAATAAAGACCACCTTCAATCGTTCTGCCACATCCTTATCTCGGTTCACAACCCAAGCAACATTATTGATGAGTTTGATGATGAGTTTTGCCATATAATAACCAGGAGCTGCCTTCCCACCAAAAACAACGGTTCGAGGTGTGACTTCTGCATTTGGATTTTCTTTGATCCTACGGTACAAAGCAATGACTCGTAAAATATTGAGGAGTTGGCGTTTGTATTCATGGAATCGTTTGATTTGCACATCGATGAGAGAACTTGGATCAATGGTAATCCCGGTTTCACTTTTGATGATACGAGCCAATTCGTTTTTTGCCGTGAATTTCACTTGTTTCCAATCGTTTTGGAAATCGGCATCATCCACAAATTTTTCCAGATCCTTTAACCGATATAAGTCGGTTGTAAATTCATTTCCGATCTTTTTAGAGATTAAATTGGCAAGGTTAGGATTGGATTGTAATAACCAACGTCTAGGTGTGATCCCATTTGTTTTGTTATTAAACTTTTCTGGAAATACCTTTGTGAATGCATGGAAAATAGTTTTTTGGATGAGATCGGAATGTAATGCGGCCACTCCATTCACTCGGTAAGAACCGATGACGGCAAGGTTTGCCATCCGAACCCTTTTTTCATTCCCTTCTTCAATGATACTCACTTGTTGGATTTCGGATTCAGTGAGAATGCCTTTGTTTCGGACTTCTGTCAAAAAACGATAGTTGATTTCGTAAATGATTTCCAAGTGCCTTGGCAATAATTTTTCAAATAACTCCACCCGCCACGATTCTAAGGCTTCCGGTAAAACCGTATGGTTGGTATAGGAAAAAACTTTTGTGACAATCTCCCATGCTGGTTCCCAGTCCATCTCTTCATTGTCTAAAAAAATTCGCATGAGTTCGGCAATGCCAATGCTCGGATGGGTATCATTCAATTGGATGGCAATGAAATCCGGGAGATCCTTTAAGTTGTATTTGAATTCTCTAAATTGGATGAGGATATCTTGTAAAGAGGCACAAACCATAAAGTATTGTTGTTTGAGACGTAACACCTTTCCTTGTTCGGTAGTGTCATTTGGATACAATACTTTGGAGATATTTTCAGAGATGGATTTGTCTTGTACGGCTTTCATATAATCGCCGTGGTTAAAATAATCTAAATTGAATTCTTCCGATGACTTTGCCGCCCATAAACGAAGATAGTTCACCGTACTTGTGTTAAACCCAGGGATTGGATAATCATGTGCAGAAGCAAGGACTGTTTCATCGGGAACCCAATCGTGTTGGATTTTTCCTTTGCCCGAAACTCTGGTTTCTGTATGGCCAAAAAATCCAACAGAAAAAGAAATATCGGATCTTACAACTTCATAAGGAACTCCATCCGCATCCCAGTGGTCTGGCATTTCGAGTTGGCTTCCATTGGCAATGATTTGATTGAAGATTCCATAATCATAACGGATCCCATACCCAAAACCTGGAACATTGAGAGTGGCCATCGAATCCAAAAAACAAGCGGCCAATCGACCAAGCCCGCCATTCCCAAGCCCAGCATCCGTTTCAAATTCTAAAACATCAGTTAGGTCAAAACCAATCCCTCGTAACATCTCTTGGATTGTTTCGTATAACCCAAGATTGATGAGCGCATTCATAAGAGTTCGTCCCATAAGAAACTCTAAGGAAAAGTAAAAAACTTTTTTGGGGTTCTGTTCTCTATAACGTTCCTGAGTGAAATTCAATCGATCAATGAGGAAGTCACGAATCGTATGCCCTAATGCTTTATATATGTCCTCATTTTTTAAATTATAACGATTTTTTCCAATGGTGTATTCTAAATGGTGAGCAAATTGTTTTTCCATCGAAGCCAAGTCGGCTTTTTGTTCTTCGGATAATAAATTGATGAGACGAGGATTGTTGACTACCATGCTTCGAAATGGTAAACACCTCAAAGTTAGGATTCAAGTAAAAAGAAAAAATTTAATCTTTTGCAGAGACTTTTCGCTCTAAGGTGAGAACAGCATCTTTCCCGATTTTGTGTTTAGCAAACCAACCTTGGTTGACCTCCAACGCATACATCGCCGGTCTGCTGGCGTTGTAAACTTCATCCGTTTGGTTCGGTTTCATATCGAATGATTCTAAAAGTCGCATATCTTCTGAAAAATAACCAATTGATAATGGGATGAGTGTGTTTTTCATCCAAAAGTTCAAATAATCAGGCCTTGGAAAAACAAAAAGCATACCTTCGTCTTCTCCCAGTTTTGTGCGGTACATAAGACCTGTAGCACGTGTCGAAGGAGAATTGGCAATTTCCAATTTTAAAACACGGTCTGCAACACTTCCAAATAAAATTTCAGGGGTATTCGTTTGCGACGGAAAGGATTCCGCCTGTTTGCAAACAACCACCAAAAACAATAGGAAAGACAAACAAAACCGTGTGAACATAACCATTCCCTTAAAAATTAGGTTTCCTTTTTTCGAGGAAAGCAGAGAGACCTTCTTTTGTTTCCTGATCTGCGAATCTTCCACCAAACAATTGTTTTTCCCATCCAAGACCACGATCCATATTGGTTTCCAATCCTTGGCGGATAGCCGTTTTTGCCGCCTTAATTGCGTTAGGCCCTCTGGATAAAATCGTGGAAAGTGTTTTTTCGGATTCGTTTAAAAGTTCAGCAGGGTCACAAACCTTATTCACAAGGCCGAGTCGAAATCCTTCTTCAGAAGAAATCATGTCTCCCGATAAAATGAGTTCGGTTGCCCTTCCTACCCCAATGAGTCTTGGGAGTCTTTGGGAGCCACCAAAACCAGGAAGTAAACCCAAAGTCACTTCAGGAAGACCTAACTTGGCTACAGTTGACGCATAACGAATGTCACATGCCATTGCGAGTTCCATTCCACCACCCAAACAAAATCCATTGATGGCAGCGATGGAGATCAGACCGGATAATTCCATTTTGCGAAATACGGTTTGTCCGAGTTCCGAAAATGCCTGGCCTTCTTTGACATTGAACTCTTTCATTTTGGCTATGTCAGCCCCGGCCACAAAAGCTTTCCCTTCGCCGGTCAAAATAAATCCTCTCACTTGAGAGTTGGATTCTAATTCGTCGACCATGGCGCCAATTTCAGTGATCACAACATCGTTGAGCGCATTGAGAGCTTCTGGTCTTTTGATGGTAACGAGGGCAAAATTGGTTTTGATTTGGATCTCTAAAAAAGACAAATGATTTCTCCTTATTCTTCTACTTCTAAAATGAGGAACATTGTGTCATCTGAAAAAGTATCAAGGCCATATTTGGTTTTTAATTCATCGAGGAGTTGCGTTTCAAGTTCTTTGACATTCTCACAATGTTTATGGCGATTGAGTAAATCAAGTAACCCTTCTGTTCCCAAACAGTTTCCCTGATGGTCCATGGATTCAATGAGGCCATCGGTATAGATAAAAAATCGATCACCCTGTGCAATTGGGAGAGTTTTTTCAGAGATGGGTGGCACTTTGATATTGAATCCAAGGATGGCCCCTTGAGTTTCCAATTCCTGAAACTCTTCTCCTTTTTTGGCCAAAATCAAGTATGGATGGCCTGCATTTCCAATGGTTAATTTTTTTTCGATAAAATCGAAGAACAAATAAATTGCGGAGGCATGGTATCGATTCAAATCTTGGGTCAAACGATCATCTAAATAATCCATGAGCCTTGCAGGAGCCGTTTTAAAACGATAGGGAATGGTAGAAACAAGGACCTTCATGATGGATGCAACCATGGCGGATGAAATCCCGTGTCCTGCTACATCCGTAAGAAACACGCCCACGTTCCCTTCCCTGAGTTGTACAAAATCAAAGAAGTCTCCACCGATGACATTTGGACTTTTCCGATAAAACGTAAATGTCAGATTCGGGATTTTGATATTACCTGGGAAAAGTGCATCCTGTACTTTTTTAGCAAGTTCCAATTCTTGTAACATAAATCGTTTTTCTTCGGACAAACTGTACACATCTGCTGTATCTTTCCGTTTGTTAAAAACAAAAACAACTCCAAGGAGGGCACTCCCCCAATAGACGATGATTAAAAAGTATTGGCTAAAGAGTGATGTTTGGTTTTGTAATTCGATGGGGAGGTTTAGGATGTATGAAAAATGAAAGATTGAAAAATAGATGGCACTCAACACACAACCAAAAGGATTCAAACGTGTGCTATAAAGTAAGATAGGGATGATAAATGACATGAGATAAGAATTTAATAAATAAAAATTTCCAATGGAAGGAAAGGATTGGATTCCTTTGATAAAAACTATGTAAACCAAACCATCAGCTATGATCCCACTCAAATAAATCACTTTTTCTAAGGAAATCGACTTAGTATAAAACTGTAATAATAAGACAAAACGAATGATGGTGACACCTAACAAATAAGGAAGGATATCCCATCGAAAGTCAGCAAAAGGTGGAACAAAGAGTAAACTATATACGATAAAATGTGTTAGAAAAACTGAATATGTATATTCTTTTTCAAAACGTGGTTCTGCCAGTTTTAAAATATCCCATTCTTGTCTGGTTGGTTTGTGAAAAATCTCTTTAAAATAAATATAAAACGAACGAGTCAATCGGGTTCTCCCCATACCAAAGTTTGGATTTCAGATCCATTCAAGGTGATGGTGAAACTTTTTCCTGTGTCCAAAAACTTGTCCATTTGATTCGCAAGTTCCATCGCTTTTTTCTCATCTTCCATTCGGAAAAAAAAGGGATGGGATAAAGCCTTATAATTGTAGGGAAAACGTTCTGATACAATCAGAGTCACACGAAAGTGATCGTTTCGTTTTTCTAAAACAATATGCGAAACTTCTTTTCTCGTTAGGATCCTTACATCTGGTCTCAAGTTCCACGGATTTATTTCAGCGAAAATGATTCCTGGTAAAAAAAAGCATAGACCAACAAATCCTTTCATATAGAAATACCATCGGCAAATGAAATCAATTCCTTACATGATATCGATTACGGCCCTCGTTTTTTGGGGATGTTCACCAAAAGAGTTCAACATACCCGAAAACCCCTATGCCGTATGGGCCAAAGAGAGCCCTGGATTACAAATGGATTCATTACCAAACCCGACTGGGAACTGGAACGATCGTATTTATCCTCTTGATTCCAAAAGACTTCTCACTCTCAAAGAAATCAATGAAATCGATGGCATTGGAGATATCCCAACAGGAACAAAAGACTTACAATTTTGGAGACAACATTTAATCCCAATACAATCTGTTTTTCCTAAAGAGGTCAACCATTTGGCAAACCAATTGATTTATGGGATTTATTTTGTAACAAACTTAGGTTCCACGGGACTAACAGGAGTCATACGAGATAAATCAGGAAAACCGATGGGCGGTATCATTTATTTGGACTCCGATTTATTGAAAGATGGTGGGAATGACTGGGCAACAAAGCGCGAAAACACATCTTTCCAACAGGATCCTTCCTATTCCATTCAAGTCCAATTGGACAATACCAATTCACTAGATACAGCTTTATCATTTATCATCTTACACGAATTAGGTCACATTTTAGCAATTGTCCATGGGTATGCGCCTGATTATTCGGAACCAAAACGTGATTTTCGAAATTATCCTTACTTCAAAGGGGTTTGGTGGTCAGAAACGTTTTCCCCTTACGAAGATACTTTCTTCCCAGAAAGGTCCAAAATCAAGTTTTATCAAAAAAATCCGACAACTCCTGTTTTCCCTGATGGGAAGTTCATCTATAAAAAACTGACAAACACTCAGTTTGTCTCCCTCTACGCGGCCACTAACGCTGATGATACCTTTGCGGAAGCATTTGTCCAATACGTCCACGTGTATTCACTCAAAAAAGAATACAAAGTCCTCCTCAATTTTGGAAATGAATCTGAAGTTTTGCTTTCGAATCCAATTGCAAAAGAAGGAGGGCGTAAATTTCGTGAGTTATTCGAATCCATTTTTGCGAAGTCTCTATAAGTATTTACTGTTTCTCTCTTTAATTCTGTTATTACCGTTTCAGATCCAATCAGAAACAAAGCCGGAAGATTCCAAATCCATCACAATTGAAACCAATACCGAAATTGTGTCGGATTTTATATGGCGTGGGAATTCTTTTACAGGGGAAGGGCAAAATAGAAGGGATGGAGCTTCCTACCAAAGTTTTACCTATGCCCCAGCCTTGCAACCTACGATCAATATCTGGTCTCCTGACAAAAAATTTGAATGGATGGTCTTTGGGAATTTCCAATTGATGAACCGTGCTGACAAGGATTCGGACAAACGACTGATCCAAACAAGCCCTGGTGGTGTTGGACCTTCTTACTTAGGAGAAGACCCTCGTTTTTTTGATCCTTACAACCAAGACCCTTGCGTACAATCTGTTCACAACCAATTGGTTTCGGGCGAAACAACCAATGTTTCCTGCCAAGGATTCATTCCGAACCGTGGGTATGGGCCCAAAAAAGAGCCAAATGGCAACAAAAGAGCGGATGGAATGTTTTTTTCCATGAGTTATCATTTTGATCCCAGCGTCTTTGGTGATTTCAGCGTTGGAATTTGGTTTTATAATACCTTTCAAAAAACCCCAGGATCTCTCCTATCCCCTTCCACACAAAAACTAAACCCTGTTGTTTCCGGTGGTGCCGCGAATGGCTTTCACGCCAACAATCCAGATGCCCAAACAAGGTTATCTTGGCATGAATACTTTTTGCAATGGAAGTTACCTTTCCTTCGGGTGATCAAACCCACTTTTGCTTATTACACTCAGTACTCGACAGAGAATGGTGGGCACATGGCAGGGAAAAATTATCTTTCCATCAGTGCCAATTATACCTTCTTTGAAGGGGATTTTTTCCGCATCCAACCCCATTGGAATTTGGGGTATACCATGAGTAATAATGCGATCGACAATCGGAATGGAATACAAGACATAACTACATCCCTTTCGTTTTTCTTCGGAGATTTTTTCTTAAAAGGAGCACACATCCTACGACCGAATTCCTATCTCTATGATACCAATAATTATTTTGGGTATGCAGGTGGTGATCCCGACAAAGCCAACTGGAACAGAACTTCAGATGATGGGAAGGTAGTGAATCCTTCTCGGATTTATGGTGCGTACAACACCGCAATCTTAAATTCGATTGAGCAAGTAAGCACAGGGAATTCACTAACTGATGCCACAATCAAAACCTATCTGCGTGAATCTTATACTTTGCAAAAGATTCCAATCCATTTATTTTATGTTAGCTTTGGGTATTCAAAATCGTTCTAAACCTATTATTTATTATTTTATACTAGAATATTAGGAAAGGCTTGACTACCTAGAAATTCAAATCATACTTTGCCCCACCTCTTGGGGACCTATTATGAAATGGATTCAAAATTTAAAAATTCGAGCAAAACTTCTTTTGGCATTTATGATCACGATTCTTTTGATGATCGTTGTAGCCTCTGCCAGCTTTTATTCCGCTAATCAGATTTTAGCATCTTTACACACCGTATTTGAAGACAGAGTGGTTCCCATCAGCCAAATCAAAGAAGTATCAGATGCTTATTTGATAGGCATTGTCGATTCGGCAAATAAAGTCAGAGCCAAAAAAATGTCAGTCGAAGAGGCACTCGAATCCATTCGGGAATCGGAAACAAAAGCCGATGAAGTTTGGAAGGTGTATTTAGGAACCTATCTTGTTCCAGAAGAAAAAGCAATCATTGAAGAGATGGAAAAGGAATTCCCTCCACTGAAAGCAGGTGTCAAACGATTGCGTATTTTACTCGAGACGAGAAACGAAGCAGAGATTGAAAAATTTGTTTCTGTGGAAATGTATCCGATCTTTGAACCACTCACTCACCATTTGGATGATTTGATCCGTGTCCAACTCAAAGTCGCAAAAGAAGAATACCACAAATCAGAAGATAACTTCCAAAAATCTCTTGTCATCGTGACAGGTGTTGTGGTTGCCTCTTTTGTTTTAGTATTTTTAATCGCTTTTTTCTTTTCCGATGCCATTGCAAGGCCAATGAAAAAAATCGTTTCGGTTGCCCAGTCCATCTCCATTGGGGACTTAAATGTAAATTTGGATTCAAGTGATAAACAATTAAACCAATCCAAACATCTAGAAGGAAATGAAATCCAACAACTTTCACAGGCCTTTATGGAGTTAGTGGAATTCATCAAAGAAAGGGCAGATCACTTAGAACGCATTGCAAATTCTGATTTAAGTTCGGATGTAACCTTAAAATCTGAAAGAGACCAACTGGGACTTAGCTTAAAAAGGATGTTAATCAATCTATCAGAAGTAGTCGAAAAACTTTATTTCACATCCCAAGAAGTGGATTTAGGAGCACAACAATTAGCAGATGCTAGCACATCACTTTCAGAAGCGGCGAGTGAACAAGCAAGTGCCGTCGAGGAAATTTCAGCAACGTTAACAGAGATTAGCAATAGTTTTCTTTCCAATGCAGAAAATGCAGAACAAATGACAGAATTTTCAGAATCAACTGCCAAACAAGCAATCGAAGGCAATTCCAGAATGAAAGACCTAGTCTCTGCGATGGGAGAAATTAGTACTTCGTTTGAACAAATCTCCAAAATCAATAAGGTCATCAATGATATCGCATTTCAAACCAATATCCTTGCTTTGAATGCAGCAGTGGAAGCAGCACGAGCGGGCCAACATGGAAAAGGATTTGCCGTCGTCGCAGAGGAAGTGAGAAACTTGGCACAAAAAAGTGCCAATGCAGCGGATGAAACGACCTTACTCATCGAAGCTTCTTTAAAGAAAGTGAAACTTGGTAACGATGCGACCGAAAAAACAGCAGAAGTCCTCGAGCAAATTTCCGAAAGTGCGGACAATGTTAGTAATCTTACGAAAGAACTCGCTCTTTCCATCAATGAACAAAAATCCGCTGTTTTACAAATCACACAAGGGATTGACCAGGTAACCACTGTTACATCGACTACTGCCGCATCTGCGGAAGAAGTGGCGGCTTCTAGTGAAACTTTGAGACGACAAGTTGAAATCATGCGGTCCGTGATTATGGGTTTCAAATTAAAAGAGGACGGATCGAAAACAACAGCATTGACTCGAATCGAAAAACCTCGAATTGTATTATAGGGCATCACCATGAACATACCATCCAAGTCATGGGAAACAGTTGAAGATGAAGATACAATGAAGGATTTGTATCTTTGTTTTAGTCTAGAAGGACGATTCTATGCATTCGAAGTGAGGTATTTAACAGAAATTTTAGCCTTACCTGCCATTACGACGATTCCTGGGACTGCCGATTTTTTAAAAGGTGTGATCAATATACGAGGAAAAATCATTCCTGTAATGGATGTTAGACTCAGATTTGATATGCCATTCCAACCCTACCACGAAAGGACATGTGTCTTACTCGTTGAATTGGAAGGTCACCCATTAGGGCTCATCGTAGATAAGGTGAATGATGTGGTAAAAATCCCACAAGAAAACATTGACATCGCTCCCAAAATTGGAGAATCAAAATCTTCTCGGTTTATTTATGCCACAGGACGAGTCGGTGATAGTGTCAAAATTTTAATTAACTTACAACGATTGCTCACCCAAGAAGAAAGTTATATGATCCAAGACATCCCTGGAAATTGAGACATGGAAAGAGAAGATGTTTTAGAATACCTAACAGAAGCAAAGGAATGTTTAGAAAACATTGAAACTGGTTTGCTTAACTTCGAAAAAACAACGTTAGACGGAAGTTTAGTCGAAAGAGATTTACTCGATACCTTGTTTCGCCATTTCCATACTGTCAAAGGAAGTTCTGGATTTTTTGGTTTGTCTGGCATCGTTAAGGTGGCGCATGCCGCAGAAAATCTTTTGGATTATCTACGTAATAAACCAGAAGTGCAAGATGAAGAAACATTGGAAATTTTACTCAGTGCCTTGGACTTACTGAATGAGCTTGTCATCCATGAAGAAAACTCCCCAACTGGAGGAGATCTCTATTCGGAAGATCAAATACGGTTTTTAGAAAAAACCAATCAAAAACTAAGTGAATTAAAAAACATAAGTACAGATTCCAATTTAGATTCCAATACCCAAGTAAGTTCTAAGGAATTTGGATTGTTCTTGGAAGAAACTCCAAAAGAGTCTGGATCGGAAGAGTTTGGAATCTTCACCTCAAACTCTACTTCCAAAAACCAGGAAGAGTTTGGTCTCTTCCAGACAACTCCTAAAGAATCCGTTCCACAGGAATTTGGACTCTTCCACCAAGAGCCAATCACAAGCTCTTTAGAATTTGGTTTATTCGAACCAACCAAAGAGAATTTGGTTCCTTCAAAATCAGATTCACAACCTAATGCTCCTTCTACGAAGAAAGAAGAAAAAAAATCAGTCCAAAAGAAAGACATTCGGATTGATACAGATAAACTCGATTCTCTTTTGGATATTGTGGGAGAGATTGTGATCAATGAACCAATGGTGACAGAACATCCAGATCTCCAAAAACTAAAGTTGGAAAACTTTCAAAAATCTGCCTTACAACTAAAAAAACTCATTCGAAATTTGCAAGAGATCACACTGAGCCTCCGAATGGTTCCCATTGCTGGTGTTTTTTCCAGAATGGAAAGGCTTGTTCGTGACACAGCCAAAAAAACAGGGAAACTAGTCGACCTTGTGATTTCAGGTGAAGATACAGAAATTGATAAATCCATTATCGAAGAGATGTATGATCCCCTCGTGCATATCATTCGCAATGCCATTGACCATGGTCTGGAAACTCCTGAAGAAAGAAAAGAAGTTGGTAAATCACCCAAAGGCAAAATCCATTTAACTGCCGTTCAATCTGGAAAAGAAGTTTGGATAGAAGTGAGAGACGACGGAAGAGGATTACAACGAGATAAAATCCTTCGTAAAGCGATCACATTAGGACTCATCCATCAAAGCGAAGTTGATAATTTGAAAGATGAAGAAGTTTGGGATTTTTTGTTTCATCCAGGATTTTCGACTGCCAAGGAAGTCACTGACTTATCAGGTAGGGGTGTTGGCCTTGATGTGGTGCGAAAAAACGTTACGACTCTCAAAGGTTTTGTGGATGTCAGTTCCAATCCAACCCAAGGAACCATTTTTTTAATTCGAGTTCCACTTACACTGGCGATTATTGAAGGTTTGGTCGTACGTAAATCGGAAACTTACTTTATTTTACCTTCTATAGATGTAAAAGAAACAATCTATATCAAAAATGAACCCATCAATGAATTGTATAGAAACAATCATAGCATCCAATACCGTGAAAACCAAATCTCTATCGTAGACATAGATTTATTATTTGGGAAGGAATCTGAACTCAATGAAAACAATTCCATAGAGGAAAAGTACATGATTGTAACGGAATCTCATGAAAATCAAATGGGAATTGTATTCGATGAAATCCTTGGAAACCAATCCATCGTGATCAAACCAATTTCCCCACTCTTTAAAAACATCAATGGTTTGGCTGGTTGTACGATTTTAGGAAACGGACATGCCGGTCTCATTCTCGATGTAAGAAAACTGATCAACCAACATATGGCAATCCACTCTCCATGAAAAAAAACAAAGTGATTATCGTAGATGACCAACGTACAGTGCGCGGAATGATCAAACGTTGGATCGAATCAGATCCAAACTGGGAAGTTGTAGGCGAGGCATCAAACCCATTCGAAGCTCGTGACCAAATCATCGAAAAACAACCTGATGTGATGACATTAGATGTTCATATGCCCGAAATGGATGGAATCGAATTTTTAAAAAAGCTCCTCCCCCAACACCCAATGCCTGTGATCATGTTTAGTTCTTCCACAACGGAAGGGACTGCAATCACCTTAGAAGCTCTTGATGCGGGTGCCTTTGACTATGTAACAAAGCCTTCAGGAACTCCAGAAAGTTTGATTGAAGCAAAAGAAGATTTGTTAAGTAAGTTGCATGCGGCCTTGAACTACAATGTATCACTTTATCAAAATACGAAAAGCACTACCCCATCGAAAATTTTATCAGCGAAAAGACACACATCTTTTAAAACCAAAGTCATCGTCATAGGATCCAGTACAGGTGGAACAACCGCTTTACGAAAACTATTAGATGATGTGGATGAATCTTTTCCACCGATCCTTGTTGCACAACATATGCCAGAAAATTTCACTGCCCTATTTGCAGGCAGACTCAACGCAGAATTAAAAGTAAAAGTCATTGAGGCAAAAGACAAACAGTTATTAGAAAATGGAACCGTTTACATTGCGCCAGGAAATTTCCACCTAGAAATCCAAAAACTCAATGGAGAACTCTATACCAAAATCACTCAGTTCGAAAAAGTAAATGGCCATAGACCTTCCGTAGACGTCCTATTTGATTCTGTTGTTAACTGTGGGATTGCCAACCAAACCATCTCCATCATCCTCACTGGTATGGGAAGCGATGGTGCAAAGGGATTGCTTAATTTAAAGAATAATGGAAGCATCACCTTGGGCCAAAATAAAGAAACCTGTGTTGTTTATGGTATGCCAAAAGTTGCATTTGAAATAGGTGCTGTGATGTACCAACTTCCTTTGGAATCCATTGCAGATAAAACAAGAGAGATCGGTTCCAAATGATTCCTCATAGCCTTGTATTAAGTTCACAAACAACGGATCAATTAATCCATATTTTAAACGAGATCCATTTTACCTACGAACGTTTCGAAAATTTAAGTGATGTTATGCTTCAATTAAAAAATCAGAAATTCCATTTTTTGATTTTATCCATCGAGGACCTCAATGATCTAAATTCACAGGAAATTTTAGAAAACATCACCAAATCTTTTCCGAATACACTTATTATTTTGATCACCAATACAAACCATTGGGCACAGACTGCTTCCCTACTCAAACGACACTCAGCTTATGACTATTTGCAAACACCTCTCGAGGTTGAACATGTTAAGTTTACTCTCGACAGATCATTTCAATATTTAAACACAAAATTAAAATCTCAATTCATTCACGAAGCGGAAAACCATCTTTTCAAACGAGTTATCGAAATATTCGATTGGAAAAAATCACTCATACATAAAGAAAATCAAAACATATCTGCAGACATCATCCACCAAATGAATATTAGTTTATTTCAAGGGAGCGGGATTGGAACTTTGATGAGTGTGGTGAGCATACTAATATCAAAAAGTAAACTTGATACCGAAAACAACCACTATATTGTCCAAAAACCAATTTTAGATTTGTTATCGGAAAACTATGAAGCCGCAAAAAGTATGTTTGACAGTATGTCTATTTCTCAGTCGGTAATTGACGATGACTTATTGGTTGAAAATACGGAATCACCGAACCAACTTGTACCCATCTTTGAAACTGAAATTAAATATTTAGAAGAAGCCTTGGTTATCAAATCACAAAAAATCAATATAAGCCAAATTCCAAATTCAGTTATGAATTATAAAATTCGATTCAATCCTGAAAAAATCACATACATTGTTCGCGAAATACTTTTGAATGCAATTAAATATTCCAAGGAAGGAGATGAAATTTTTATCATTTATTTCCATAGGGAAAATTTTTTAGAAATTAAAGTCATCAATCCTGCCTATCAAAATGAAGACGGAACCATTGGTATCCCTGAAAAATACGAATCGTTTATATTCGAACCATTTTTTAGAATCTCCTCTGTTGTAGATGACAGTTACGCAAAATTTGAACAGTTCAGATTTGGACTTGGTTTGACTTTAGTTAAAAAGATCATGGACCAACACCAAGCAAATATTCAAATCTATAACATTGATGATAATTTAAGAAATGATAACACAAAAGATGTATGTTTAACAATGCGATTTCCATTATTACAAGAGGAGAAATAAAATGGCAAAAATATTAACAGTTGATGATGCACCAGCCGTGCTTAAAATCCTAAACCTAGTATTAACGACTGATGGGCATGAGGTTGAATCTGCATCCAATGGTATGGAAGCATTAGAGAAAATCCAGAATACCAAATTTGATATCGGAATCTTTGATGTCAATATGCCTGGTATGACGGGAATCGAATTAACGGAAAAAGCCTTAAAATCTGACAATGGTAAAACGATGAAGATTGTGATGTTAACTACTGAATCCAGCGAAGAGATGAAAAATAAAGGCAAAGCTGCGGGAGCAGTTGGTTGGCTTGTAAAACCATTCGCAAATGAATCTTTAGCGAAACTTATCTCACAATTGATTTAAGAATGAGCTCAATTTTAATCGTTGATGACTCACCTGCAGTATTAAAAATTGTGCGCCTTGCGTTGAGTAGCCAAGGCCATGAGATCATCATATGCCAATCAGGTGAATCTGCTATTGAGACATTAAAATCAAACCCTAAGATTAAACTCGGCATTTTTGATTTTAATATGCCGGGTTTGAGTGGGCTTGACCTTATCCGTGAAACAAAAAAGATAAAAACAAACTCGAAACTTAAAATCCTAGTTTTATCATCGGAGAATAAGCCAGAAATCATATCAAAAGCACTTCTTGAGGGTGCTGATGGATGGTTCATCAAACCATTTAAGAACGAAGAGTTAATTAAGAAAGTATCAGAGTTAGTCGATTCCAATGATTCCTTTTGAACTAGACGTTATCTTTGCAGTAACAATACTTTCCGTCACATTCAATTCTGTAATCGCGTTTATTCTTTTCCATTTATCTAAAAATTCAAAATCTGAAATTAGACTCAATTATACATCTTTTTTTATCGCTGTTTTTGTTTTACGTAATTTTATGTTATTTCTTTTTGGAACTTCCAAAAATAAATTATTCTATTTTTTTGCTGAATCTCTGACTTTATTTAGTTCCTATTTGATCATAAGCTCGATTATGCCAATAATCGCAAGAACCATTCGCGCAAAGTGGATCTATTCAATCATGATTGTGTTTTACATTATTTTTGTAACTTTAATGCTTTCAGGTATTGAATTCTTTTGGCTTTCCACACCTACTTCTATATTCAATGGCCTGGTTTTATTATCCTTTGGATTTATTACATTCAATTTAAAAGAATATCCTACAAAGCTTCGTGTTTACTTTCTGTTAGTTTGCACATTACTTGCTTTGCAAAGATTATTTTTTCCCTATTTATTTTCTTTAGAAAGATACCTCCCACTTGGTTATACACTCAGTACATTATTTATGTTTTTGTTTGGAGTGGCTTGTATACTCTTTAGTTTTCAAGTACAAACTAAAAAATTAAACTTATCTCTTTTTGAATTGGAGACATTACAAAAAGCAATCAAAGACGTCAACGTTCGTCTTTTGATCATGTACAATCAGTTACCAGCAATCATCTATAATATTGAATTCATTCCTGAACCAAGAACATCCTACATTAGTTCTAAAATGGAAGAAATAACTGGATATGGTATTAATTATTTTTACGAGAACTCGGAATTCTTTCGAGACATCGTCATCCAAGAAGACCAACACAAAATAGAAGAACTTTTTGCAGGTAAATCGCCCATCATTCTCAGAATGATTCATGCGAATGGTTCGATCATTTGGACAGAACATTACGTCAATATTTCCAATGATATTTTAGGAATTAAAAAAAGAATCGATGTTGTTGCTCTAGATATTACAAATTCTAAAAAAACAGAAATCTCTTTACTCCAAGAAAAAAACCTCAACTCCACTGTATTTGACAATGCCGCTAATTTAATCCTCTTAACCAATTCAAAAGGATACATAGAAAACATAAATCCAGCTGCTTTACGTGTCCTTCATTTGACAAAAGAAGATGTACTCAACAAATACATTCAAAACATTATACTTGTAGAAGAGGACAGAGAATTTTTGAAGGAAGTTTTGGATGATATCAATGAAATCCAAAATATTGCTGAAAGTTTAATCCTTCGCTACATTACGAAAAACAATCAAACTTTATATTTGGAGTGGCGACTCGGGATCATTCGGGATGCAAAAAATGAACCTTCAAAAATTATTTGGATTGGTATTGATCAAACATCTAAGCGAACTGCAGAACTTGAACTGAAAGAACTCAATAAATCGTTAGAAGAAAAAGTAAAAGCAAGGACATTAGAATTACAAAATAGCAACACAGAACTCAACTCCGCTCTATTTGCATTGAGGGAAGCACAAGAGAAACTAATTCAAAATGAAAAACTCGCATCTCTTGGGCAGTTGGTCTCAGGACTATCCCATGAAATCAATAATCCAATTGGTATGATCAAGTCTTCTGTTGAAACATTAATAGCAGAATGGGAAGAAGAATCTTATGATTTCCAAAATCAAACGTTAAACGAAATTCTGAATTTGATTATAGATTCAAACGATACAGGCCTTCGAATCCTTACGGGAATTTCAAATAGACAAGCAAGAAAATCGTTGTCTGAAGTATTCAAACAAAATGAAATCTTATTTCCTGAGGAATTGGCAGAATTATTTGTAGATTCAGGAATTCGAAACTTATCACCTTCCATCTTAAATAAAATAAAAACTACAATGTCAAATCAAAGTGATTTCAAACGATTGAGAAAATTTTTATTAATGAAACAATCTTCTGAACATATTTTATATTCGATAAGGAGATTATCTAAAATCACATTCACTTTAAAAAACTTTGCTGGTCTCCAATCAAATTTAGAACTAATTGATTTTTCACTAATCGATACAATCCATTCAGCAATTTCCTTATATAAGGAATATTTTTTAAGAGATATCAATTTGATTTTAAACCTAGATTTTGATGGAAAAATTCGCTGTATCCAAGGTGACCTTGTCCAACTATGGAGCCAAATGATATGGAATGGAATCCAAGCAGTTTCAACAAAAGGAACAATTTGGATTCGTAGTTTTAAGTCTTCTGACTCGATCGTCGTTGAAATTGAAGACTCTGGAATCGGTATCCCGTTCGAACACCATTCAAAAATTTTTATGCCATTCTTCTCGACAAAAACTTCTGGCGATGGTTTAGGACTTGGACTTTATCTTGTGAAAGAAATCGTAAACCGACACAACGCAAACATTAGTTTTGAATCTGCTCCTGGTAGAACCATATTCAGAGTTAGTTTCCCAATTACAATGTAATGGAAATTTTTCCGGAGTCATTGGTTTTTCCAATAACAAAAGAATCTTCACCAAGGACATGCAGTTCATTCATAGTGGCATCAACTAAGCTTGAATCAACAACCAATATATAACCAATCCCCATATTAAATGTTCCATACATATCATTTCGGTCTAATGAGTGATCTTTTTCTAATTTAGAAAATACGTAAGACTCAGGAAGGGAAAAAATTTCAGCACCAACTCCCTCTGGCAATACTCGTGGTATGTTTTCATAAAAACCACCACCTGTGATATGAACCATTCCTTTAATCGAAATTTTATCGATCAGAGATAAGATCGATTTTACGTAGATGTTAGTTGGAACAAAAATATGATCTTTGATAAAATCAATTTGTTCTTGTGAAGTCGGTAATTTGCCGTCTTTTAAAAGTAATTTTCGAATGAGAGAAAAACCATTGCTATGTGGACCTGAAGACTTTAGTCCAATGATCGTATCTCCTGGTGAAATGGTTTTACCATCAATCATTTTCCCTTTTTCCACAACCCCAACAACAAAACCTGCCAAATCATATTCATCATCAGGCATCACACCAGGATGTTCCGCAGTTTCACCACCAACTAATGAACAATCTGCCAAACTACATCCTTTTACAATACCTGATACGATTGCTTCCATTGTTGGTAAATGAAGTTTTCCACATGCAATATAATCTTGAAAGAATATTGGTTTCCCACCATTCACAAGAATATCGTTCACACACATTGCAACCAAATCGATACCAACAGTATTATGAATGCCAAGTTGCCTTGCAATTTGAAGTTTTGTTCCAACACCGTCGGTCCCAGAAAGTAAAATTGGTTCCTGGTAAGATTTCAAAAAACTAACATCGTAGCAGGCGGCAAATCCACCTAACCCACCTAAAACATTTTTATTATGTGTAGAGGCAACGTTTGCTTTGATTCTTTTGACAAATTCTTGCCCTTTTTCAGTATCAACTCCTGCATCTTTATATGTAATTTTATTTTGGTCAGACATGGAGTTTTCCTATTGTAGTATTAATTAATGACAATGTATGATTGGGTGTGATTGTTTTTGCAATTCGGCTTGCAAGATGAACATAATCTGAATCCGAAGTGTTTAATAAGATATCAAGTTGGTTTTTATTCTCTTTTGATCCATCTGGGAGATGTAATTTGTTTTTTATATGTAAAGTTGTGCCGAGATTGCCATCATATACTTTGATGTTTGGATAATGGTATTGGATCCTTTCTCTCAGGAAAACATAATGTGTACAACCTAAAACAATGATCTCTGTTTCTGATTTGACCAGTTTTATTTTTGAATCCAAAAAATCCCATGCATCTTCCCAACGATCAGAATCAATGAGTTTGGCAAGTCCCTCACATGGAACTGGCAAAATCTCTGATCCTTTCGCCAATCCTGTTACTAAATTCTTAAATTTTTCTTCCTTGAGTGTTAAGTCTGTTGCGAAAACTGCAATTTTTACGCCAGGATTTTCAGCTAACGCAGGCTTGATGGCGGGTTCCATGCCAAAAATTGGAATAGAATGTTCTTTTCTTAAAAAATCTGCAGCTGCAGAGGTAGCTGTATTACAGGCGAACAATACAGCTTCACAATCTTTTTCGATCAAATACTCAAATGCATTTTTAGAGAGTTCAATTACTTTTTGTTTTGATTTTTGTCCATATGGCGAATGGACCAAATCTCCAAAATAAATATAATCGATGTTCGAAGTTTCTTTCCATAAAGTACGCAGAACGGATAGACCACCTAAACCTGAATCAAAAATTCCAATTTTGTATCTGCCGCGAGAATTCATTTACGATGCTAAATACTTTTTCATACTATCAGCTAACGTTTGATAGATCCATTCAAATTTGGTTTCATCTTCTTCCAGGAGAGTGACTCTAAAACCATTTCGATTACAACAGAAAGAACTAAGTGGTACGACACAAATCCCTACAGAGGCTAATAGATGCAGAACAAATCTACGATCCAATGCGGCCTTTTCCATCAGTGGTGATACAAAATTTTTTACCTTTTCATTTTGAATTGGTAAGGTCATATGTGGTTTTAATACATTATCTTCAAAAAGTACAGTTAGATAAAATGCACCCTTTGGTTGGATTACCTTGACACCTGGAATTCCTGATAACAATTGAGTTGCTTTTTCGGCTCTTTTTTTAAACTTTAAATTTCTAAATTTGAGATGATTTAAGAATTCAGGATGTGAGTAAACTAAAGGGATTGATAGTTGAGGTAAAGTAGTAGAACATACCTCCAACATTTTTGCATCTAACAAAGATTTAATGTATCTCTCGAATGTTGGATCATTTTTTCGATTAAATACTTCTAACCAACCACAACGAGCGCCAGGCCAAGGAAATTCTTTTGAAATCGAGCGGAGCGCAAATCCACATACTTTATCACCAATGACTTCTGATAAATGGATACTCCCCCATTCCGAATAATTGACATGAGCATATGTTTCATCACAGATGAGGATAATATCATACTTTTCACAAATTTTAACAATCTCACGCATGACCTCTTTTGGATACACCGCACCTGTTGGATTGTCTGGATTGATGAGTAATATTCCCGCAATTGAGTCATTGTATTTTACTTTGTTTTCAATATCTTCAAGGTCTGGCATCCAATCATTATTTGGATTCAATTCATAGGTTAAGTGTTCGTAACCAGAATGAGCAGCTTCCGCAGAAGATAACGTAGAATAGGCGGGCGATGGGCCAAGAATCCTTGCTTCCCTTCTCATAAAACCAAAAATTTTAGCAACCGCATCACCAAGACCATTAAAGAACAAAATGTCCTCAGAAGTGATTTGTGCTCCACCCCTTTCGTTTACTTTTTGCGCTAAAAATTTTCGTGTGTTTTCATCCCCTTGGGTGGCAGTGTAGGCCCATGATTTATTTTGGTTCACAAGTCCACTGACAATGTCTTTCATCCAAGTGGGAATACTTTCCCCTTTTTGGATAGGATCCCCAATGTTTTCCCAGGTGATGGTGATACCCATGGCTTCGATTTGTTTGGCAAGTGCCACAATCTGGCGAATTTCGTAAATGAGTGCATCGGCACCCGAATGGACTATATTTCTTCTCATAAAATTATTTGCCCTTTTGGTAGGCTGCTTCGACCAAAGGGATCGATAATTCCATCTCTTGGGTATCCCTTAATATCTTCAACCGTAAGACGCCCCCAAGTCCCACAAGACCCACCTGTTCCCGAAGGTCATTGATATGACGGATAACGAGTCCATTGGCCCCTTCAATGAAGTCGTAACGGCGTAACCCCCCTTTTTCCGCAGCCGAATTGGGCTCGATGTCATAGACAAGGACGCCGACGGCATCCCCTGGAATTCCAAGGGAACGCCTATGGTCAGGGAGTGGCGTGGTTGCCATAACCCCTAAGGTGGCTGGTTTTATGTTTTGACCAACATTTTGTTCAATCTGACGGAGCACACGTTTTGCATAATTGATGGGAATGGCAAACCCAATCCCTGCACTGGCTCCACTCGATGACCGGATCATCCGGTTGATCCCAACGACTTCTCCATAAATATTCAGGAGGGGACCTCCGCTCGAGCCAGGATTGATGGCTGTATCGGTCTGGATATGGGTCTGCCCAGTTTCATCCAGGTCCTCTCGGGATTTGGCGGAGACCACCCCCACAGTGAACGTTTTTTCCAATCCATAAGGGGATCCGACGGCAATCGCCCAATCTCCGACTTCGATTTCATCAGAATTGCCAAGGAAAGCAGGAATGAACTTATCTTCACTTGGGATTTTTAAGAGGGCAATGTCGGCCCTCTCATGGCTTCCCACATACCGAGCAGGGAAAATCCGACCATCGGACATGATGATTTCGATGATCTCCGCATTTTTAATGACGTGGTAATTGGTGACCACAAACCCTCGTTCATCAATGATGAAGCCACTTCCAATGGATGAAATCCGATCTTCCCTACTTTCACCGAAAGCATAAGGATGGAAAATCATCTCCGTCTTTTTGGTGCGAATCGAGACAACAAATTGTTGCGCCTCTCGGTATACGTTCCGAAAGCTCGACTGGATTTGGATGGCTTGGCTTTGTTTACTTGCTGAAATTGGTTTGGGTGATGAAAAAAGTTTAGTAACAGCGGAACGAATTTCAGGAAAAAAAATTGCGAACAAAAGTACAAAGACTAAGGCAAAGTTAATGTAGACGACAGGTGGAATCGAATGTTTTCTTTCCATAGAATGCCTAAACCCCTTCCACTCTTGCCGATTCCCCTTCCGTGTCGAACGAAAAAGATGAAAACGATGATGACATTGTTGTACTTTCCTTTGGTTCTAACAGGTTGTTTGCCTTATTTATACCATTTAGGAAAGGAACAATCTGCGATCATTTTAGGCAGAGAGAAAATTGAAGTGGTTTTAAACAAACCAAATATTGATTCCAAAACGAAAGAAAAACTAAACTTAATTCGTGAGGTTAGGAATTTTGCCATCGAGGAACTAGCGCTAAATGAAAATGGGGGATTCGAATACTTCACAAAGTTAGATAGAGAAGAAATTGGATGGAATGTAAGTGCATCAGAAGCATTCGCATTAAAATCCTATACTTGGTGGTTTCCCATTGCAGGTACAGTTCCTTACAAAGGATTTTTTGATAAAGAAATGGCAAAGGAATTGGAAAATCAACTGAAAAACAAAGGTTATGACACTCGTATACGCGCGATTGGTGGTTATTCCACCTTAGGTTGGTTTTCTGATCCAGTTTTATCCCCTCAACTCACTTGGGCTGACCATCGTTTGGTGGGACTTGTCATTCATGAAATGGCTCATGCGACGGCTTACCTTCCAGGTGATACAACTCTGAATGAATCCTATGCTAGTTTTGTAGAAGAGATAGGAACTGAAAGATTTTATATAAAAAAAGAAGGTGGAAATAGTGTACACTTGGAAAAGTTCAAACGAGAAAAGATAAAAAGAGAAACTACAATCAAACTTCTAAAACTATATGCTGATCGACTAAAACAGGTTTATGATAGTGACAAAGACATTAACTTAAAACAAATTTTAAAACAAAGTATAATCTTAGAATTCAAAACGAAAGTCATCGAGGACAAGTTAGTCCCAGAAGAAAAATCAAAAGAATTTTTAGCAAGAGACTGGAACAATGAAGATTTTTTAGGAGCTCTACGATACCATTCTGGAGAAGTTAGTTTTTTAAACCTTTATGAAAAATCAAACCGAGATTTATCTATCTTTCATAAAGAAGTCAAAAAACTATTTGAATTACCAAAAGAAAAAAGAACCGAGTTTTTAAGCCAAGATCTTTAGTCTTCAATCATCGCGGAAGTATAAAGTTTATATCCTATCCAATATCGATCATCAATTGCATATGACTTGGCAGCATTTTTACCTTCCACAAGACGAATGTGTAATGGTTTTTCCAATTCATCATTCGCCAAGAACTGTCGGATGAAATACAAATTATGTACGCCTACTTGTGTGCCCGAATGTAGAACAAATAATCCTTTGGTCTCTTTCCCTAAATAATATGCGACCCCGCTGAAATCATTGGTAAACTGAAGGGATGGTCCAATTTTTTGATTTGCATAAATGGTTACGATGTTTGTGGATTTACCTTTTGAGTCCATCAAAGGGTTACCATCAAAACATAAATAGTTCAAAGAACACCAACCTAACTCAGAAAAATGAACCTTATACGGTGCATCTCCCACTTTTGGCCCATTCGTTTCCCATTGGATCAATCCTGCGCTTACTTCGTTTTCCAATGAATTTCGAAATCCAATATTAGTTACAATTGGTTTTTTCGGAGAAATATCTCTGCTACGTAAGGTTGGATTTGTTAAAAAATCTGAAACGGATGCGACCGAGTAATATTCAGTATCAGGGATAGAAAATGGAACAACAGAATGAATCCCTGAACTAAAAAGATAATGTCTGTTCTTTTGATTCAAACGAAGATTGGTTCTATATTTGTCCGCAAGAGACTCCCTTAAAATCACCTCTTTACTTCCTGTTTCTGAGGATCGGAAATACCTGACAAGTTCCCGATAGATCAATTTGTTGTCAGGAAACAATTCTCTACCCAACGATTTTCCTTGTGCAAAACTGAGCAGATAGGTTTTCTTACCTAAATCGAAAAGACCATGGAATTCTTGTTTGCCTACCATTCTTTTCTTCAAACGTTCTGCATATAACTCAAAGAATGGTAAATTCTTTACGTATAAATTTTGACTCGAAAATCTTTCTGAAGTATACCGAAAGATCTCTCTTGCAATCGCTAAGTCAAAAAAACTTTCCGAACTATTTTTCTCCAAACACTTTTGCATCAAGAAATAAAACAAGAACTCATACTCTAATTTTACTTCAGAGCTCAAATATTCGTTCTTAATTTTTCTATTAAGTTCATTCAGGAGAGTTATATATTCTTCTGGTTTTTTAGACTGGGAAGTCTCGTATACCCTCAAAAAAGGACTGGAACTAACAATTTGATTGTTTGATTGATTCTTTAAGTAATCACGTTTCCATTTAAAATCATTCCACTTTTCAACCCAATACGAATTCCCATCACCTAACTCAGAATGATTCTTTTGTATTTTAGAAACCATTTGTTCTGCTAGATCCCAATCGCCACGCAAGTACAATGCTTTGGCAAATTCCAGCTGAAAGAATAAAGCTCTATAATTGCGACCTTCGTTTACTTCCATTTGTAATAATAATTCAAACAATGAACTTACTTCTTTGTTTTTTTGAAATGGTATCGAACGAAGAATCATATGAAAAAACAAAGTTCGATTCAAATGCGATAATTTGGTTAAAACAGATTGTCCATTAGTTAAATATTCAGGTGTTAGCGAAAGTATTTCCGAATAACCGGTTTGTAATTGCTCCTTCCAAGAAGTGTATAATCGAATGCGATACGAATCATAAATCGCATCCGAATATCCAAACTTAGTAAAATCTCGGGATAATATTTTTTCATCAAATTGGTTCCAATCCTTTTTAAAGCCGAAATTATATGCCGAAGTGGAACTAAGTGGTGTTAAATAAATCTCTTTATCACCAAAGACAAATGCTTTGTGAAAATATGTTTCTAAAATCCTATTTTTAACTACATTTTTCTCTTTCGACGATTTAGCAAATTTAGAGAGAATTTTTGTCTGAGATTCCGCTTCATGGAACATGTAATTCTGAATGTATAAACTTCCTAATCTATAAGCTTGTAAAAAAGGATCTTCTTCCTTTTCAATTTTTGATCTCAGCTCATCTTTTGATTTAAAATTATTAAATTTGCCACTTCGAAGTTGTGAATAAAATTCTAATGCACCTAAATAAGTATCTCTATTCTCGCCAATAAAATCTGATGAATTATAACTACAATCTTCCTTGTCTTTTGCGGAAAAACAAGAAACCAAAAATTCATATCTGATTTGATTTTGGAAAGGTGACGATTCATATTTTTTCCAAAGTGGACGAAATATCGAACGTCTCGAAACATTGGGAAATATCTCAGTTCTTAACCTTGCTAGCCTTAATTCCAATGAAGGCAAAACCTCACTTGTATCATCTAACAAAGTTGAGGCAGTATAATAGTTTTCGTAAGCTCCATTAATTTCTTTTGTTTTTTCATTTTGGAAACCAAGTTCCATAAAAGAAGTAGCACTTTTGTTTAAGTCAGTAGATGAGATCGAAAATGGTTTCCAATTTCCAATTAAAAAATCGTTTTTACTTTTTGCAAAATCTTCTAATTTCTTTGGAGAGTATTGAAAATTATTATCTTCATCAATTGAAACAATATTTTGAATTCTTTTGGTTCTCATAATCTCATAAATGAGACCAAGATTTTCCCACTGTTTTTGAGTTTTAAAATTGGTATGTTTCAATCCTACAATTGATATTTCAGAACCACTGCCTTGGAACATTTCTCGAAACGGCAGAATTTGAGACAATTCATCCCCAAATAAACTTGTCTGAAGATCGATAGGTTTTTTTGAAATTAAATAATCTGTATTAGATAACAAAATTCCTAGATTTCCGCTCTGAACAATTCGGATATGAGAATCCTTAAATTTTTCAGTATCCTTCCCATAAACTGTTACCCATTTGAATCGACGTTCATTTCGTTCATTGAATAATTTTGTGTGATTGCGATCAAAGATGATCGAAGGATTTATCCCTTTTTCTTTTGAAAGTAAAAGATATTGTCGGATTAAATCTCCATCATTTTTTTTACCAATCACTTGAAGTAAAGGGAATGGATAACTTGCGTTAGGTAAACATGTGGAGAGTCCATCATTTATCAAACATTGACGATGAACCTGTTTCCCTTCGCTGAAATTAAAACTATGAATTTTATTACCAAACTGCAAGTAACCATACCATTCAGGTAAATACATCTGACTTACGGAACGCATTGGCTCAAAAAATGGCATCCTTTCCGGAGATATCGATTTTAATTTCTCAGTCAATGTAACCAATTTGTCTGATTCATCTTTCTCTTGATTGAGAAGTGGTTTGATTGTTTCGCGTTTGATTGTTTTTTCAACAATTTGGTTTGTGATTTTTTTATATTTTTTGTACCATTTCAGTAGATCTTGGTAATGTAAATTGAGTTTAGAATCTTCAAACTCAAATTGAGCCGAAATCAAATCTCTAAAAAGCTCCAAACTTCGGTAATTTTCCCAAACATTGACTACTTGGTTGATTTCTGATTTTTGTAATTGGACCTCGGTAAAAGAATCCACAAACTGGTTCAACCTAAATTTTGGAGCGAATAATCTAACAGTTAAATTTGTTTGGTATGTCTGAAAAGCATCCTGTAAATAAGGATTCAACTTACTTGGATTATGCGATTTTTCAACTTCCCATCGAAATCGTAATACATTGGACCAAAATTTTTCTTCGTCCAATCGAAACTCAAAAGCAAGCTCAGTCGTTTCTTTCCATTTTTTTTCTGCCATCAATTCATCACCAAGCATCATATAAATGGAGTATAAATTTAATAATACTCTAACTCTAGTTTGTCTAGAAATTGGATCATTCGCCAAACCGATTATTTTTGGATCAACAAGTCCTGGATTTTCTAAAATCTGGATGGATTGCGAAAGTGTTGGATGGTATTCCTTCTTTTCTTTTGTTAGTTGGATAGCTTGGTAATACAATCCAGTTCCAAAATATAAATCAAACTTTGGATTTGCGGAACGAAACTGATTTTCACAAATTTCAAACTCTTGTTTACATTGTAACATTCCCCTTTTTTTCCAAGAATTCAAATCATCAAAAAATTCCTTCAGAACCAACTTCTTTTGATCCTCCAAAACATCCGAAGATTCTTGGATCATAAAAACCGAATGACTATAATTGTGGAAAAGTTTTTCTATATCCTTACTTGATGCATTAGGGATCAATGTATCAGCTAATTCCCGATACCTTTGATTTGCTTCTATTGGCAAATGACTCCTTTGATAAATTTGAGCCTCTACCTGTCTAGATTTTGCTAGAATATTTTTTCCGATGATAGTATCATCTAAACCTTTGGATGAAATCAAATCATTCCGCAATTTGATTTCATTTAATGCAGATACATATTCTTCTTGTTCGATATGATTTTCGATTCGTATACCAAGTGTTAGTAAGTATTTAAAATCGTTTGGAAATTCACCTGGGAATCTCCCGTCACCAATAACTCGATAATTATCTCTTAAAAAATAATTCCAAAGACTCCATTTTTTCCAAAGACTATAAAAAGATTCGCTTGTTGTTTGGTATTCAGTTTCGGCCAACTGCAACATTTGATACGAGTCTCTAAATCTTCCACTTTTTTGGAATGCAATCGCCAAGTAATTGGCAAGGTTAATAGGACTGATAAACTTTACGTCTTTATTATAAGCAATCGCAGTTTGGAAAGAAACAATGGATTCCTCATAAAGACCAGATTCAAGTTCGGATAAACCTCTTAACGAAAAAAGAAGTGCCAACTTAGAACGAATAGAATTCAATTGGGAAAGAGTTATCGAATTTGGTTCTTGTGCATATTGATTTACAAATTGATAGTATTCATTTTTAAAATAGATATCAATTGATTTAGAGAACTGTTCCGAAGCTTTTTTATATTGTCCTTGGTAGATTAATGATTTCCCGTAATTAAATCGGTAAACTGCTTCTTGTTTATAGCCTTCAAATTGATTTTTGACTGACAAAACATTTGAACTTTCTTCAACCTTCCGGTAACTATCATTGGCCTTCGGGTAATTATTTAATAAAAAATAATTATTACCTAAATTTAAATTTAAATCCGATATTACTTTTTTATTGGAATACTCATCGCCCAAAAATACCAGGATTTGATTGTATAATTCGATATTTGCTTCTAAATTTTTGTCAGGAAAATATTTTTTGTACAAATTTTCATAGATTTCAAAATCTTCATTCCCAGAACTTGGATCTTTCTGAAGTTTCATTAAATCTACATATTGATACAACCAACCTAGCAACTGATAAGCATCATAATGGGTGGGATCAGCAAAAATGATCCAACGTAATTCCAATTCTGCTCGTTTAAAATTCTCTAAGATCTCAGCTTTACGAACATCGGTCATCGTACCAGTAGAATAATAATAAGATTCGTAGGTAACATACTTATTAATCAAATAATATGAATAACCATATAAAGTAGCCAAATCCAGATACGGCCTTGCCCTAGGCACCGCTTGTTTATAATATAGTTCAGTCCAGTTGAGAGCCTTACCAGAAAGGACTTCAATTTTTTCAAAATCTTTAATATTTACGATGCTTCTTACCAACTCGCGATCAGTTAAGAGCGAAGTGAAACTTGAGATATTACCGATTACATTAAGGTTATCTTTATTTAAAATATTAATTTGATTTAATAGTGCGCGTTCTTCTTCTTCTCTAATTTTTTTCCCATAACTAAAGATAGTATCCACCATTTTTCTTTGGTAGTAAATCGCGTATTCTTTGTATATAGAATCCAAGTATAAATTCCTAGTTTTCACCAAGAACATATTCTGGTTATTAAAAAAGTAATGAAATGATGACTGTAATAAATCACCAATTCTTTCAAATTCTACTGCTTTGTTTTCAAAATAGAAGAATGCACTTTTGATATCTTCGGCACCAAGATCAACTCCAAGTATTGGATCATAAAATTCTAAATATATTTTGAGATTTCTAAGTGCATCAGAAGTATTTCCAGCTGCCTTTTGGTTATAATATTTCAGAAGGTTGGCACGCAACAATATAGGATTCTTGTATTCAGCCATAAAACTTCTAGTTTCAAAAACAGATGGTTTCCCGGGTGGCTCCAAATCAATCTGTAAGGGGATTGGGATAATGGAATCCAAAACTATATTTGAATCATTATAACGCCTTAAGTCTGAAAGTGCTTTTGCTTTTATAAATAGAAGGGTTTGATTATAAATACTGTTTTTTTGATTTTCATTCGATTCTAAAGCGGAATTAACAAAACCAAGAACCATTTCGCTATTTTTAGAATCAGTCATTTTTGCGATCACATCTTCCAATAGATACCGTAAATCTCTTTTACGATCATTTGAAAAATCATGATTAGGATCGTTCAAAAATTTCAATTTTTCGTTTTCCCAAGAATTGATCATTTCCTTGTATAAGGATGACAATTCAGTAGAATTGGAATGAAAATCATATCCGCCTAATCTACGTTTAATTTCATCTATTTGATGATAATTAGGGTGGGATAAATAAATTTTAAGGAGAATATCTTTTGCGGCACTCGATTGTTTATCGTTTTCCAATTGATCTGCATAAAGATGGTATAACAGTGCCTCTCCATCGGTTGGGAAGTTTACATCTGGTAATTGACGTAATTCATTCAGTAAATTAAATGTATTCCCCTTCGACTCGGTCCATTTGATTAAAACGAGAGCGAAATTGTTTTTTTCAAATTTTACCTTTCTTTTGTAATTAATAAGAAAACTATTTGCTTCTTCATTTTTACCAAAACGTTTGAATGTTGCATATTTTAATAAACTGACTTGTGCGTCATAAATTGGAAACAATGGATCTTCAGAATAAAACAATTCAACAGAATCTAACGCCAAAAAATAAGATTCTATGCTTTGGCCAGGAGTTAATGTTTTCGAATATTGGAATTGTTCCTTTATGTTTGGTTGTTTGGGAATAGAACCATTTTCTGGGATAAAATAGATATTAATGGCATTATAATAGGATGCGGAAAATAAAATGGATCCTCCATTAAAATTGGAATAACGAACATCAAAATTGGAAGTTTCACCGGACGATAAAATTCTTTCTTCACCAGTGGTTAAATTCTTTTTTATAAGAAGACTATGGTCCCTCTCATCCAGCCTTCCATTCCCATTTGTATCTTTACGAATCGAAGAGTAATACAAATTTTTAGAGCGGTTATCGATTGTTGGCGTAAAGTCCAAAAAATTGTCATTGGTAATTCTTTTTAATGCTTTGTTGGCAATCTGATATTGGTATACTTCCCCTTTGTTATCTTCGAAATAAGAAACTATATACACAAATTGACCATCTGCAGATATAAATGGAGTAGTTGCACCAAAGGTGGTGATTGGTTTGATTACATCTGGATTTGACATGGTGATGTAACATAAATTGGGCAATCCAGGTGTAAATCGATCGGAGATAAAATAGATTGTTTTACCATCAGGAGACCAAACTGGATCTGTATCAGTGATCCCCTTTTGATACTCACCTTTTTTGTTTGGTTGGTTTGTTAAATTAATAAAATCATCATTGATAAATCGATTTCCTTTCAAATATTCCTGAATCCATTCTTCGGTATCAATAGATAATAAAATCAAATCACCTTCCGAATCAAATTCCTCAGAAACAAATACCAAATACTTTCCATCGGGTGATATCGCAGGTTTGGTCTCAGAAAAAGAATTATCCGTGATCGGAACAACTAACGAACTTTGTAAATCACGAAACCAAATATCAAAATTCCCTTTTTGATCAGTCGCATAAAAGAGATATCTGCCATCTTTTGTAGTAGAACTGTATAAATTATTCCCTCTTTGTACTGTGAGTGGAAACGGTTTTGATTGTGTAGGTGAAAAATAGTTTTTGGAAATGGCCGAATAGTCAAAATTTACATTCGAATATTTAACCTTACTTTGGAACAATGCACAATTAAAAGTAAATACACTGATAAAGATTGTTAAATAAAAAATTACCGTATGAATCAACTTCATTGGTATTTTTCCCACCTTCCAGTTCCCGTTTCATAATATTCACCAATCGAAATTGTTTTGTAATATTCATCTATTAACGATTGTTTAACTCGCACCAATTCATCTTCTTTCATTCCCTTTTTTTTGTGTGAGCTTAGTTCCTTCTCCATAATGAACTTTCTTGATTCGTTTAAAAACAAAATCACATCTTCTACTCGTTTTCTTTTTGCAGGGAGCTCATAATGAATATAGGTGGGTAAAGAGGAAGCAAGTGGATTTAGTTTTACAAATCCTTGTGGAGTTTCCCCCAAAATCCCATGTGATTTATATTTTTTAATTTCGGGCGAGAGGTAATTGAGGCGAATTCGATGTGCTCGAATTTCTGGATCAGAATCTTCTTTTTCTGACTTTTCTTGATTTGTTTGTCCATTGGTTGAAGATTGGATAGATCCTATCATCCAACCTTCCTTTTCTAACTCTCGATCTTCACCAACCATCTGCTTTTCAGCTGCTGTTTGAGCGTTCGTGATGGTGATCGGTGGTACTTTAAAACTACAACCCATCAATAAAAAAAAGATTATAATATGTTTCATAACTACCTCACTCTTGGTATGTTTGGATTTCGTTTTGGGCTCGTTTCAAAAAGTTGGCAAGCGGCATCCTTTGTTGGGAAATTTTACCATCTTCTAATTTCATAATCAAAGATAAAAGAGATCGATCAAAATAAACATCTGCATAAACAAGACCACGAGATAAAGAGATATCAATTTTATTAATTGGGTAACTATCGGTAATGCGATCGATTAAAAAATTTTGCGCAGAAATTACATTTAAAGCACTTTTCCCAAAGTCTTCCCCTATTTGGAAAATAGAAAAAAACAAATCCAAATTTGCAATGGGTTCACTTAAATCTCTTACTTTGATATTGAGATCTGCTTTTAATTTACCGTCGTCAATTTTATCTCGAATTTTTGGAGCCATCAATTGTTTTAAATCGATGTCTCGTATGAGTAAGTTTCCTCGAAATTCCATTGTTTTCGGATCTAAATTACCTAAGTTAAAAACTAAATTTTTTCCTAAGATAATCCCATCCATAGAATAGGATTTTAATGATTCAATATTTGCGAAGTTTTCTTTGTATTCAATGAAAGCACTAAAACCAGGCAATTGATTTTGTTTTTTTACATATTCAAATGGTAAATTTGGAATATTGGGATGTGTTCCAATCACCTTACCAATGGTTACATTCGGAGTATTCAATCTGCCATAATTTTTGATAAAAATAGACTTATCTCCAACAATCAAACTTTCTTCCGGTTGGTAGGCGAGATTATGTTGGATTGGGATTTTAGCGTTGATTTCCTCGATTAAATATGCCTTACAGTTTTCACCTGGACATTTTTGGTTGTTATACGATAATGCAGGTAACTTCGAATAGAACTCACCATTGATATCATAATCTTTGATTTTAAGATTTAATCCAAGATCACCATGGACAGAGACTCCTTTTGCCAAGTATTGTTTCTCTGGAGAAACAATTGACAAACTTAAATCTAAATTTCCAAAATAGGGACCTAACGGAGGTTTTTGTTTTTCTAATTTATTTAATTTTCCACTCAAAGAAGACTTAAACACACCTCCGAACGCACTTAATTTAAATTCTTTAATTAGAATCTCATTTGTATTGGCTCCAGAGATAGTAATGTCAGATGTTAATTTTAAATCGTTCATTTCTAATCCAGGAAGATCTGAATTCAAATTGGCAACGATGTGTTTTTTGCCAGAATCTTGGACGTAACTTGCAATAATTTTGATTTTTGGTTGTTGCCCTAGCAAATTCTGAATAGGAGATATTTTTTCTTTTAATACCAAAGGCAAAACGAGAAGTAAATTAGGAGTCGTCAATTTTAAGTTCAGTGGAGATACTTGAGCCACTAATGTTTGTCCGGGTTGCACTTTCCCTTTCATTCCCAGCTCAATTGCCTTGTTACCAGTCAAAGTTCTTTGTTCTAGATCTAAATTACTAATTTGTATCTCTTTTAATCCGAATGGTTTATCAAAAACCAGATTTGTATTAAAACCTAAATTTAAATGAGATGCAGGTGATCTAGACCGATCGATTTGGTATCTAAATCCATCGATGTTTAATTTCGATTGTAGATTGATTGATGCAAATGATTCACCAGATGCTTGGAGATCCATCTTTAGTTTTCCAGCAATCCCTTGCGCATATTCACCTAATTGAAGTTTATCGAGCGAAAGAAAAAACCGTAACCCAGAGTCGAAAGAATAATCTCCAGATAAATTGATTGATGCTAAATTATAAATGATTTGCGAAGGAGAAATATTTACCTTCTTTAAATTGGGGAAAGGTATTTCTGCGGTTCTTTCCTTTTGGATAGAAAAGTCCAATAAAGCAGACAGATCTAAATTTGCAGAATCAACTTTATGCGGTTTTGTATTCCCTAGTTTGAAAAAAACTTTGTTTGCATTGACCTTCAATTTTGCATTGGTTTGATTCCATTTTCCATGTATCCCAGTTCCGACCAAAGAAAGTCCTCCCGAAACATTCATTTCAGGAACGATCCCTTGTAATTGTTTGAGGGATGATTGCAGTGCATTTAAATTGATATCAGATGATACAATATCGACATCTATATTGGGACTTTCTGTGGATAGATCGGAAAGCGAACCTTTTAATTGGATCCATGATTGCCCGATCACCCTCAAATCAAATTGTTGGATTTTTAAAATGTCTTGTTTTGGATCAAAATGAATATCCGACAATATTTTAAGTCCAGTTTGCACCGGTTTGCCACGGACTTCCAAGTTGATATCATCTTTTCCAATGTCTGTCGCAAATAGAAATAGTTCAGGTGATTCTGTTCGGTCCCATTCGAATCGAAGGGATAACGGTATAGACTCCTTCCATTTCAATTGATCTGAGTCCAATTCAATGGCCAAAGGTCTTTCCGCATTTATATGCACCAATATCTCATTTAACTGAGATAAGGCGTCAGCATTCAAAGGAATGGATGTAAATCGGTTTGTAATGAGTTTTGTTTGAAAATCAAAATTTTGAAGGGAAAGATACCGAACACTTCCAGTTTCTCGAATGTATTGGACGGAAAGTCCCTTTACATCCAAATACGCACTCAATTGTAACGGAAGGTAGGTGGAGATCTCTGTTTTAGGAACAGTTGGTTCCGGATTCACTTTTGTATCTTCGTTACCTTTTTTTTTCTCTTTCAGAAGGTAAGATGTGTTCCACAGGCCACCCTTTTCTTCGATTCGAACCTTTGCATCAATCAAACTGAGATCAGAAACTGATATTTTTCCTAATAATAAAAATGGTAGATTGTATCGAATCCGAATTTCTTTGGCACTGAAAACGGGAGTTTCGGAAAATGGACCACCGGGAAAGAGTTTTAGGTTTTGAATTTCCACTCCATAAAAAAGGGAAAAACAGGTGAACCTACCTTCCATTTTGATCAAAGTCAATTTTGAAAGCAGATTGGGCACAACCCAGGTTGCGGTAAATTGGTTAAAAATAAGTTTGTAGAGGAGAAAGAGGACAAACAGCCCTCGGAAGGTTTTACTTTTGGCGATTCCTAAACTGCCCTTCAGGATTGGATTCATCACAAGAATCGCCTCTATGGATTAGTATTCGAAGGAGTCTTCAGCCTCTTCCAGAGTTTTGTATATCTCAAACACGCTGGAAAGTTTTGTAATTTCCATTAGGTTTTCGATATCGGAATTTAAATTCGCAAATACAAGTCGACCGTTCAGACCATCTATATGTTTGTAGATGTTCAAAAATGTTCCAAGACCAGCGGAGTTGATAAAAGGAACTTTTTTCAAATCGATAATGAATTTTGGAACTTGGCCTTTTTTGATGTACTGTTCAATCTTTTCAGATAGCTCGAACTCATTTCCGGCTTTGATGGCACCTTCAATTTTAATGATGTGCACGTCGTTTTTACTAGTAACTTTGATTTTCATAACCCTTCGGAAGGTGGTGTTGCCATAAGCATCAGTCGAATTTACCGAATGTAAAGCAAATTTTTATGCGTAGTGCAATAAATCTTTGCCGACTTTTCGCAGTTCATGTTTTCCTTGTGACAAATGATTGCGAACCGCCTTCCTTGTGATGCCAAGCCATTTGGCGATTTCCCTTTCTGAAAAAAAACTGCGATCAAGGGCCCGTGTCCTCCGGAGCATCCATATTTTTTTCTGTTTTCCATACCAAAGACGGCGATTTGGATCTGTCGTTTCATATAATTTTCGAGTGTAGCGTGTGATCATCGAGGTGAGTCGTTCAACCAATTGTTGTTGGATGTTCCGCCTCCCCTCACACTCTAAAAAAAACAAATTCGGATCCATTTGGTTTTCCTTTAATTTCCATAAAAGTAATTGTTTGAGGTTTTGTTTCATGGGTAGGTCAAACTGAAGGGAAAGGACTAAAGCGGTAAAACTCGGAAGTTGTTCCAAATTTAATTTCAAAATGCCCACCTGTTCTAGAATTGGATCTTCTTCATTGGCTGGAGATTCGTAATTCCATAATTGTAAGTACAATTCGCCCGATTCGGGTAATTCCATTTTCCGAAATCGATTTCGATATTGGTTGAATATATACGTAACAAAAAATCCCAAAACATGTGTGAGCTGGTATTTCAAACTCAAGGTCCACATTTTGGAAAACACTTCCAAAATGGTAACTACCATCTCAGAACTTTCGTCCTCAGTAATATTCCTTTTTTTGCCCAATCTGTCTACCATCCAAATTGGCAAAAGTTCTTTTACATACGTAAGATCATTTGAGATCCTTGCTTGGCTGATAATCGGCAATATCTTTTCATCTAATATCTTTGGCAACATAGGAAAAGTTTGTAACAACCTAAAAAAATGTGGAAACCACAATTTGCCTAATAACATCCGTTAATGAGAATATAACGAAATCTAGATGTTAAATTATGAACTTTTTAATTTTATTTTTTGATAGAATAAAACAGAAACAGATAAAACAACGTGGATCAAATTAAAGAAGACAAAAGGCAAAAAACCCAAGACAGGAACTCCCAATGAAGATGCCATAAATGCACCGCAACTATTCCAAGGAATCAGGGGCGATGTGATGGTTCCTGAATCTCCCAATGCCCTTGAAACATCTTTTTCAGGGATATTTTTTTCCACTGCAAGCGTACGAAACGCACGGGCAGGGATCACTAATGACAAATACTGGTCAGCTGTCATCAAATTGAGTAAAAAAGAGACTCCCATTGTCGACAAAAGTAGATCAAATTGATTTTTTGCCCATTGTTTGATTTTAATGAGAAGTTCATTCAAATAACCAAAACCTTCTACAACACCACCGAACCAAACTGCCGTTAAAATCAAAATTTCTGTTGGTAAAATGGAAACAATGCCTCCACCGCTGAGAAAAAGATCCCATGTGCGATTTCCAGATTGAGAATGGAATCCCAAAATGAGAGATTTCCCCATCTCCATCGAGATTCCAGATTCTAAGATCGGAAATAAAAATGCAGAAACAATTCCCAAAAGAAAGGACACTCGAACGGGTAGATGGAAAAAAGAGGAACCGAAGACAATCAAAACGGGAATCAATTTCCAATAAACAATTCCTTTCCCAAGTAACACTGACAAACCAATACTCGTAGGAATATCCTCCTGCACGCGAGGATCCCAAGTATATAAATTCAATAAATAAAAACAAAAGACTGCCAAAACAAAACTAAAACATGTTGTTTTTAACATATGACGTATGTGAGTCCAAATCGGGACATGAGTCAAACTGGAGGCTAAATTGGTTGTATCAGAAAGCGGAGAAAGTTTATCTCCAAAATAACAACCGCTAACAATGGCTCCCGCTGACATCACATCAGGGAATCCTAAATACTTAGAAACTCCCATGAGGGCAACACCTAATGTACCAGCAGTGGTCCAAGAAGACCCTGAAACCATTGCTGCAATTGCGGATACAATGGCGATGGATGGCAAAAAGTATTTTGGTTCGATGAAAGAAGTTCCAATTTGCATCATCGTTAATAAAATTCCAGAATAAGCCCAAGATGCAATGAGTAACCCAACAAAAAATAGGATTTCCATTGCGGGGAGAACTGATAAAAAATTTTTACGCAAAGCCGATTTTAAAAATAGAAGATTCCGATTGTATCTCTGCAAAAAAGAAAACATCCCTGACAAACATAGTGCATAGGGATGAGGATATTCAACGATCCAAACAGTTCTAAAGAACACAATGGATAGAATCAAATAGATGATGGGAGTGAGAGAAAAAAATAGTGAGTTTCTTTTCTCATTTTCCATTCTTTATGATTTAGAAGAAAGTGATGTTGATGTAATAAATGGAAAATCCAAATAAAAATAGAATGCCAAACCATGATAATAAGTTCATCAAAGGTTTTGGTCTCTCTTCTTTGGGTATTTCTTTACCAAACAATATCAAATGATGGATCAGCGCCAAAATAGGTGCATTTAGGAAGGAAACGGTAGTAGCAAAGTCTACTAAACTTTTCATATTGGTCCGAAAGAATAACAAAATGAGAATGGAACCAATCCCAACTAAAAGAATCCAATACCAATAGAGTTTCTCAGTTGAAAACTTTTGTAATGACGTAAACAAACGACGACTTGCATTGGAAACAACCCTTGGATATGCATCAAAACATGTTAAAGTAGTGGAAAACATCGTAAAAAAAGCAGCGACCAAAATAATAGGGTATGACCAAGATCCAATTGCCGTTGTATAAAGTTTGACTAACTCTGATGCAAATCCGACTGCTTGAGAGGAAAACTCCATTCCCGTATTGTACATCATATTGGAACCAAGGGCCAAAAAACAAATTGCTAAAAGTGTAGTGCCAATATAACCAATGTTAAAATCAAGCATCGCATACTTCATTGGAGGGAGTTTGCCATCAGGTGTTTTTTTTGCGAGTGTCCAATCGGACTGCCAAACAGCAGCTTCAATTGGGATTGGCATCCAACCCATAAGCGCAATCAAAAAGGCAACATCAGGTAAATTTGAAATAGAAAATGTTTTTCCTTCCGTTGGAAGTTTTGGTATTCCCGCATAAAAGGAAAGAACCATGGCAGCTATGGTTGCAATGGTAAGTAATACGACAATCCATTTCATAAGACCATCTAATGCTTGGAATTTTCCAATTGCTAATAATAAAAAACAAAATACAAGAATGATCGAACAGAGTAACCAAGGTTCCATTGTTAAACCGAGTAAGTTGGAAAACAAACCGGAAGTGACTAAAGTCACTGTGGCAACGATGATACACATTGTCCCAACAGAAATACAAAAGAAAATCCAAATTGGCAATCGTCCGAGAGACTCATACCCATCTAACAATGATTTCCCTGTGACAATCGTATACTTTGTACCCACAACAAAAAAAGGATACTTGATGAAGTTTGCAAAAATCACAACGGCAAGCAAACCATAACCATAAACGGCACCAGCTCGAGTGGATTGGACCAAATGGGAAACACCAACTGCAGCGCCTGCATAGAGAAGACCAGGACCAAGATATGTTAAAAAAGGAAATCGTCTCATTTTGGACAAAATGACGAAAGGAGAAAGATTTTGCTACTCTAATCGAGTTTAGTTGCATTCAAATAGTGAAATAAGACTTGGTTCAGCGCCAAAATATCGATCGGTTTGGTCAAAAAATGATCCATTCCCACATCAAAACATTTTTTCCTCTCCTCATACAATGCACCAGCGGTTAAAGCGATGATGGGAATATGTTCATTCGATTTGTTTTTTCGGATGATTGTTGTCGCTTCCAATCCATCCATTTCAGGCATTTGGACATCCATAAAAATCAATTGGGGTTTGAGTTCATGACTCATTCGCACTGCTTCAACACCATTTCTGGCTTCAAATAAAATGGCTTTTGGTATGTATTTCAATATCATCCGATTTAGAAGATCCCGATTCATCAAATTGTCTTCTGCGATTAAAATTTTAGGTGAAACATCTAAGAGTTTGTATTGATTGATGTTTTCCCAAATGTCCTTCTGAAAATTTTCATTCTCTGCATCACTTAGATTTGCATTTTCCAAAGTCAAACACTCGATGCTAAATCGAAACTCAGTACCTTTGCCTTCTTCAGAAGAAAAATCAATCTGACCACCCATGAGATCGAGTAATGATTTGGTGATCCGAAGTCCCAGTCCTGTTCCCCCAAATCGGCGAGTCGAGTTTGATTCTCCTTGCCAAAAGGATTGGAATAGATTTGGTTTATGAGATTCAGGAATACCGATACCAGTATCCTTGATCGAAAAATTGAGTTTAATTTTTTCATTCTCAGCAATCTCTGAATCTATTTTTAAAATCACACTTCCTTTCTCTGTGAACTTAACTGCATTTCCAAGTAAGTTGATTAAAATTTGTCTAAGTCGCGTCGCATCAACAACGATCCATTCTGGCAATTTGGGATTAACTTCAAAATCTAATTGGATATTTTTTTCTTTCGCTCTCCACTGAAGGACACCTAACGAATCTTTTACGATATGTTTTAAATTTGAAATGGTTTCGTTTAAAACTAATTTTCCGGCTTCTATTTTGGAAATATCTAAAATATCGTTGATGATCCCGAGGAGACCATGTGCACTGCTGATCGCATTTTTTACGTATTCTTTTTGGTCCGAATCCAAATTGGTAGTCATCAACAATTCATTAAATCCAATCACACCATTGAGTGGAGTTCGAATTTCATGACTCATGTTGGCAACAAAGTCTGACTTTGCTTGGTTTGCTCGTTCAGCTTCTTTTTTTGCTTGTATCAAATGAATTTCTGCATTTTTACGATCTGTAATATCATTAAAATGGACAACAAAGTATAATGGTGATCCATTTCGGTCTTTTACAAGTGAATTAGAAATTTCGATCCATAGGATTTGATTGGTTTTAGAAACGTATCGTTTTTCATAGACAACATCTACATCTTTGCCTTTTAAAGCAGATTCGCGGTATTGGTGGAAGATACTTTGATCTTCTTTGTAAGCAAATTCTTTGGATGGCCTTCCAATGAGTTCTACCTCTGAATAACCTAACATCGATTGGATTTTTTTATTCACTCTTAAAAATTTTCCATCTAAGTCAAGAAGGCAGACACCAATGCCAGCGTTTTCAAAACTCATTCGAAATCTTTCTTCACTTTCAGCCAGATTTTCTTGGATCCGATTTTCTTCCGTAATGTCTCGGTTGATGGCGATGACACCGATTGTGGCACCTTCTTTATCTTTTAGGAAACTCGCAGCAGAGCGAATTTTTAATTTTGTTCCGTCCTTTTTATGTTGGAACACCTCTCCTTGCCAAATTCCGTATGCCTGTAGCTGGGCGATACTTTTCTCCCGTTCCCCTTCTGCAAAAATAGTCTTTAAAACATCGATGGTGGATGAACCCAAAGCCTCTTCTGCTTTGTAACCGTAAATGCGTTCCGCAGCAAGATTCCAACTGGTGATATGAAACTTTAAATCTATGACGATGACCGCATCATAAAAGTATTGAAGGATGAGTGATGAATATGCTTCCTTCGGTATATTTTGGTGCATCGTAGATCAATATCGGGGGAATTTTTGAAAAATAGCAACTGAATCCAAAAAAAAATAATTCAATTCAAAACGAAACCTACAACTTCCCTACAACCTTGCGTAAGAATCCGATGAATCTTCATCGATTGGGGAATCCAAACTGCACTCCTTGCATTCGAAATCTGAAAATGGATCTTCCTTCAGCAGCGACCGCTATTTGCGAGTCGCGGACGGTAGCCGGCTCACACTGAGCTCTAAAAACAAAAAAAGCGCTCACTTTCGTGAACGCTCTATCATACGTTATGAGTGCTAACCCGGCAACGTCCTACTCTCCCATTGAGCGAACCCAATAGTACCATCGGCGATGAGAAGCTTGACTTCCGTGTTCGGAATGGGAACGGGTATGGCCTTCTCTCCATAATCACCAGGAGTAATTACCATTACTCCTAGCTGGGCTGGAATCGCAAGTACAATTTAAAGAAAAGTTACAAATTTAAATCGTATGTAGCACCAAATTTTAGACCGGAAATTTCGATTCTGTGGTCTGCTGTGGCTGAAACAAATTCCATCAAAGTTCCAACAGAAGAAAGATTGTCTCCATCGAAACTAAAAGCAACTGGACTCTTTGCTTTGGCATTCATGTATTCTCGTTCAAAACTTAAAAACAATCGGAGTTTCGGAACTATCACAACGCTTGCACCAAAACTTAACTTTTCGGAATGGAACGTATAACCACCGTTTGCATAATTATATGAAAATCCTCCATTAGAGATTCGGAATTGTTCAGAACTATACAATCCTGATGAGTTTAAGAGGAATGGACCAAAGAGTAAAAAATCTGCAAAGAGAGTGGCACGATCGTTCAGATCAAATTCAATTCCAACACCAAGCAAACCAGAAGTTCCTGTTGTGGTTTTTGTATCTTGTCCGTAGTATGCTGGACCTCCTATCCCTAAGTAGGTGCCTTCTAAGGTTTGGCTCATACTCCGCAATACATACTTTGGAAGGATTCGAAAATTGGAAGTAGGAGTGAGGGTCACACCTAAATTGATATCGGAGTAAAGCAAACGATAGTCAGCTTCTTTGATCCCAAGCCCTACAGGATAAAATGAATTCCATTCATATCCGCGTCCAAACCGATTCAAGTGGAGACCAAGGAATACATTGGATAGAATGCCTGCATTTACCGATTGGAAATAATCAAACCCCCAATCATTGATGAGACTGATCGAGCCATTGTTTTGCCACTCTTGGTTGTATTCTGTCCGAACAATATCACCGTAAAAATTTCTTTTTTCTAAATCTGTGCGCAGGCTTCCTAAAAACAATCCACCCTTTATGCGTAAAGTGTTACCTTCTACCTTCCCTTGGGCTTGGATGGAAGTGGCCAATAGAGTCAAAATGACCAAAAGAAAAACGAATATTCGTTTCATGATTTGAATTACCTCTCTCATCCAATAACAAATGAAATGATGACCACTCAAGGAAATTTTTTAAAAGAGATTCGTTTTGTTGCTAGAAATCCCTAATGAATTCACTCGTTGAAAAAAAATAAATAACTTAAAATTCTATTGGCATGTACATCGCTAAATGGAATGTCCGTAGTTCATAAGTGTAACCATTTTCTTTGACAATAGGGCCACCAAACGACAAACGTGCCCTGAGACCTAAAAATGGTGGGGACTCTAAATACATCATAAATGCAAACTTGGCAACAGCATTGACACTCACTTGGTTCCGCATCAAACTACTGATGGCAAGAGATTCTATCGCATTATAACGTCCGCTAAGGTAAGCAGTCAAAGCTGTCGCATCTGGCCTAAGCAAACCTTGGCTAGCCAAATAATAACCAACTAATTCTAAATGATTCGCACTAGATAGATTGGCGACCAAATAACTCAGAGTCGGATCAGAATCGGGATTGATATTACCAGAAACAAATTGATAAGCGCGCAAATTATTTAAGAAATTATCTCTTCCAGGTGCAGAGAATGCAATGAGTAGATTTGATGCTGCATCTTTAAAATCAACATTCCCGCGGAATCGAACTTGTGCAGGTCCCATCCCAAAACCCAATCGGAAGGTCTCTGGATTTCCAATATAAAAAATAGGAACTAACATAGAATACGATCCTTCTACACTTGTACCAACATCTTCAGTCACCTTACTTTTTTTAGGTGTTATCGAATCTCCTTCGGAACTAGAAGAATCAGATTCTGAAGAAGAAGCCTCAACAGAAGCAGATTTGGAAAAAATGCGTGGGATCGATTGTCGATTAAGATAAAAGTTCGAATTGTGTAATAGTAAATTCACTCCAAAGTATTTAGAAAACTGGTATTCAGGTGATTTGACATCCAATAACCAAGACACTCGCCCAGGGTCATCTTGTAACATCATGGCGTCACGATTTCTTCCTTGGATCGAAAGTGATACACTTTCGATGGTGACACCAGGGTTAATTGATAAATAACGATATCTTGGTTTTTCAACCTTGGGTTGATCTTCATTAAACGACGGCGAATTATCTTGCGCATATATCATGGATGAAAACAAGAAAAAAAGGGATACAGATTCGATAGAAGGTCATTTGGTTCATAATTGAATACAAGTTTGGAACAAAATAAAACGACCGTTATCGTTTGAAAGTTATTTTTACACTTATTTTCGAGGTAAACAAATAGAAATAACCATTCAATGCACGAACCCAATTAAAACCTTTTCGGAATTTGGTAGAAAAGATTTTTAAACATTCATACCAAACTCTCAATTAGTTGGTTCTCTATTTTTAATTATAATTGAATTTCAACATCCGTGATTGGAAATGCCACACAAGAATGGATCCAACCAAATTTCCGATCGGACTTTCTAATTTTAGCTTCCTTAGGACTGAATACTTCTCCCGATTTTAGTTTCACACGGCATAAGCTACATTCTCCGGAACGACATGCGTTTTCTGTAAAATAACCATTCCGTTCTAAACTGTTAAGTAGAGGCTCCCCTACTTTTGCTTTAAATGACTTATGGGTTCCTACTGTTACGTTCACCTCCGAGGACGGATGAATTTCACTTGGCCATCCATCTAATTGATCTGGTTTGGGAGGTGGACCATTACCTTCGATTAATATACGTCCAGATTTAACACCTAAATCAGCGAGGAGATTCGCACAATGTTCATTAAACGGAGTGGGGCCACAGACATAAAACATTTTAGATGAAACATCAGACAATAACGTTTGCAATGTGACAATGTCCAATCGACCTTTAAATCCTTTAAACTCAGGACTTACCTCACGAGAAATGAATTCAGTTAAAATGAAGTTTTTATGTAAAAGTGATAAGTTCCGAAGTTCATCTAGAAAAATTACATCATTTTCGTAACTATTGGAATAAATAATATGAAAACGAAAGGGATTTTCCGCTGCCAAAAATGCTTTTAACATACTCATAGCAGGAGCAATTCCGGAACCACCTGCAAGAAATACAATATCAAATCCATGAAACAGTGGATTATGATGAAAGGAACCCATTGGCCCCGTGGATTCAAATTTTTGTCCAATTTTAACGTCATCTAATAGATAAGGACTTACAAACCCACCTTCTGCTCGTTTGATGGTTAGTTCATAGGATTGTAAGTTTTTAGGAGAGGATGATATTGAATATGGTCTTGCTGTCAAAACGCCTGCAAGTGTAACAAATAAGTTGATGTACTGTCCTGCTTGGAACGGCGGTAATCGATTTCCATCTACTGGAACCATAACCAATGTTTTGGTCGAAGGTGTATCAATGCGTATACTTTCGACACGCAAATGGATTCGTTTTGGATGGAGACTTCGAATCGTTTCTTTGACCAATCCTTTGCCTTCTCTAAAATCGGAACCGTTTTTCTCTAGATCTTCTTTTTTTAAAACTGCATCATGGAATCCAACAACTGAGTTTAAAATATTTGTTTCTAATTTTTGGTTGTTATCTAACATATCGTATTTCCTTTCTTATTTAAAATATTTTGCACTACTACCAACTGTGATTGAGGTCGCACACGACCTAGACAGCAGTTTTGTTTTTACGACGCAGTTGTTTGATAATTTTTCGGGCGGTGTAATAACCGTTCAAATAAGTCGGTTGGAATCCACCCATGCTTGTCCAACTGCTTGAAGAATAAAGACCTTCGATGGCATCTAATGATTCGCGAAATAGGGAACTATCTTGTAAGGTTTGTTTGAAACCATAAATTGCTCCTCCAGGAGTATTCAAATAACGCATCATCGTCATTGGTGTGGCAACTTCTGCCTTTTCGATATGTTCTCTGATCTTTGGATACGCTTGTTCAATGAGATCAATTAATTTGTCGCCAAATTCGTATTTTGTGGCAATGTAATCTTCTGGTGGAACATCCTTCCAAGCTTCACCGTACTGTAAAGCGACAAGAGTGACAACGGACTTTCCTTTTGGGGCAAGTTCTTCATCTATAAAGTTATAACAAGTGACCATTCCCCAATCCGGAGCCTCCAAAGTATACATCCGATCTTCTGTGACCTCTGCATTTGAAGTTGTCATCACAAAGCTAGACGCAGACGTGAACCCTATTTCTTCTGGAGAACAATCTAAACCCAAATATAGGCAAACAGCAGATACTCCCATTCGTCTCGATTTAAAATCTTTTACTACAGACGGTGGTAGAGTTTCTAAATCTAACAATTCATGATAAGTGATGAGAGGACTTGCATTTGATACAACTGCGTCACAGGTAACTGTTTCTCCTGTTTCCAATCGAACCCCTGACACGACTCCATCTTTTGTAAGAATTTTTTCTGCAGAACAATGAAATCTTACTTCTCCACCTGCTTCTTCAAATGAGGAAAGCAGAGCGCTCGAAAGCATTTGAGACCCACCTTTGATATGCCAAGGTTTATACACACAGTAAAAATATATCATACCGATAAATTCTGCGAATACTAAATCTGTTGTAGGGATTCCAACATAACTCCAATAAGGTGTGATAACATTAATTAAATCCTCTGTAGAAAAAAATTCATTCAAAACATCAGTTGTTGGACGAAGTCCATATGCTGAAAAATTTGGGCATTTGATTCTGATTTTTTCTTCGTCATTGGACAATTTCACTCGAGGTAGGACAAAGTAATATTCGTTGACGATGGCTTCGCTCAATTTGAAGAACCTTTCAATTGGATCCGTTTCCATAGGAAAAAGACTTTTTAAATGATTCTGTAATTCTATCCAATCGGCAGGTAAGGTAACATCCAACCTACCTGGCATGATGATCCGATAGAGTTCTTTTTCTTGTACAAGTTCGATTTTATCCAATACTCCAAGTTCATCAAAAACACGACGCATAATGAATGGATTCGATTCCGTCCCGACACCGCTGAGTTGGTGGAGAGCAACCTCAAATTCAAATTCCCCTCGGACAAATGAAGTAGCACAACCTCCAGGAACATTATGCCGTTCTAACAAGAGTGTTTTAGAACCCTCCCGTTGCAAACGAGTTGCCGCCATTAAACCTGCGTTACCAGCACCTATGACAACCGTATCATAATGAGACATTCTGTTCTCCCCAAAGGTATTCCCTTTCCACTCCAACCAATCTTTACAGTGTAAAGATTGCAATGATTTTTTTCCCACCTCTCTTTAAAAAAAGAAATCTGAAAGAAGGAAGGGATTTACCGATTCACTGCATCCATGGTGATGAAAAGGCTTTACCAGTTTCGCGTTAAGGTCTACTCAGTTGTAATGGCCGGGAAGAAACAAAATGGAACCAAAGAATCGAACTCCTACCATCATGGAGACCTACGTCCCGCTCTCATCACTGCTGCGAGAACGATTTTACAAAACCAAGACACGGATGCGCTTTCTTTGCGATCCATTGCTTCTGCAATTGGAGTCAGTCATATGGCACCGTATGCTCATTTTAAGGGAAAAGAGGAATTGTTACAGGCTGTCGCTGGATCAGGATATGAAGAATTGGCAAACAATATGTTACTCGTGCAACAGAAACATCCGAAAGTCCGCGGGCGAATGTTAGCTTTTCATTACGGAGTGGAATACATCCAGTTTGCTATGACAAATCCAAATCTGTATCGGCTTATGATGAACCAAATCGATTCAGAAAAAAAATCCAATCAAGCAGCTTCTAACAAAGATATGATGATGAGTTCCCAACGCCCATTCCGTCTATTGTTTTCTGCCTTTGCGAGTGAACGTGTTCGTAAAGAATTAGCACATGCTAGAGCTCTCGGGGCCTGGGCGACCGTACATGGAATTGCTTCCCTTGCGATTGAAGGACATCTCATTCTCCCTAAAGGAATGGACGTAATTCAACTTTTTCAAACAACTGTGAGTTCCACTATCAATTGGGAACAAAAAAATGGCTAAAAGTAATTTATTAGAAATGCACAATATTGGCATCGTCGTTGCATCATTGGATCGGACAATTTTGTTTTTTGAAGAAATTGGACTTCGACTCGAAGGACGTATGATGGTAGCAGGGGAATGGGCAGGTAAAGTCACAGGACTTGAAAACCAAGAAGTAGAGATTGCCATGATGGTGACCCCTGATGGACATACCCGACTCGAACTCTCACAATTTCATTCGCCTAAAACAATCTCAGACCACAGAACTTCTCCAGTGAACTCTCTTGGTTACCTTCGTATCATGTTCAGAGTGGATCATTTGGATGAATTGTTATCCCGTTTATCAAAGTTTGGTGCAGAGCTTGTTGGAGAAGTGGTTCAATTTGAAAATGTTTATCGACTCTGTTACATTCGAGGAGTGGAAGGAATCCTAATTGGACTTGCAGAGCAAATCGGTACCGAAACTGCCACAGACATTTTAGAAAATAAAGTATGAAACAAATGAGTTAAGAATCACAGCCTTCAATCCCCACTCGCTTTTCCGCTCCGCGGGCGAAGAGCCCTGAGCCTTGCTCAATCCAATTCAATCGCCACCCTATTTTTCTTTCATAAAAATCCTAGCAGGCTTCGGCTTCTACGAAAGCCTCACCTATTTCGCGAACGAATTAATTGTGTCGCTACTATTGGGTTCGATTAATGGGTAATTTGATTTTTGTACATAAAAAAAGCCAACCTTGCGGCTAGCTTTCTATTCATTCCAATTCTACCCGGCAACAATGCCGGAAAACAAAAGAGCAAGACACCTTGCTCTTTTTCTTTCGGCAGCGACCGCTACTTGCGAGTCGCGGACGGTAGCCGGCTCACACTGAGCTCTAAAAACAAAAAAAGCGCTCACTTTCGTGAACGCTCTATCATACGTTATGAGTGCTAACAGAGGCAACGTCCTACTTCCACCCCCACTCGCTTCTCCGCTCCGCGGGCGAGTGTCCGAGCCTTGCTCCCTATGGGTCGCAAGTCTATCATTTCGCGAACGAATTAATTGTGTTGGTACTATTGGGTTCGTTCAATGGGTAATTTTATCTTTGTACATAAAAAAAGCCAACCTTACGGTCGGCTTTTTTTTATTACGTTATGAGTGCTAACCCGGCAACGTCCTACTCTCCCATTGAGCGAACCCAATAGTACCATCGGCGATGAGAAGCTTGACTTCCGTGTTCGGAATGGGAACGGGTATGGCCTTCTCTCCATAATCACCAGGAGTAATTACCATGTGTACAGGAGGATGCGGGAAGTCAAACCAATATTGAAGAAAAGATTGCGTTTTTTTGTGAAACTGAGAGGATTTCAATATGTCGGAATTGGCAGAACCACTTGTACAGACAGAAAGATTTTCGGTCATGGGTCTTCGCGTCAGGACTTCGAATGCACCTGGTGATGCTGATGTGAAAATCCCCGCCATTTATTCTCAGTTTTATCGACAAGATATCCCCAAACAAATGGAATCCCTGCGTAAATTTGATCCTTTGTTTGGAGTTTATTTTGCTTATGAATCAGATGAGAATGGAGCGTATGACTTTTTGTTAGGTTATGCAGTGGAACCAAATGCAAAGCCTCTATCTGGTATGGAAATCATTCATATTGAACCACAAAACGGACGTTATTTTGCAATCCAACCTGGTCCACCAGAAGAAGTGGTACCCAAATTCTGGGCTGAGATTTGGAACCATCCAGAAATTCCAAAGATCAGAACCTTTCAAACCGATTGGGAAGAATATTCGGAAGCTGGGATTCGGGTTTTTTTATCTACAAAGTAGTAATCGTGTCATTCTCCCCTATTTTTTTCACTTCGCAAAATGCGTTTTCATGATTCTTTTCCTTTCGATAATAGGATTACAATTCCTGAATTTAAATCCCTTTGTGCCGTTTGGATTTTGAAGTATGTCTGGTCGAACATTCATTCACAAATGAACCTGAATGAAAATTTTTGCATCAGATTTCATTCGGTAATCTCGGAAGTTTGATTTGTCTTGATTGGTCTTTCTTTTATGGAAACGATTAGTTCACGCCAATCACCCACAACCCAAACCCAAATGCCGACAAACATAGCGGTGGAAATCCAAAGTCCAATGGTTGCTCCAGGAATGAGTAAAAAGTCAACGACTCCATGTTGCAATACAGCCAATACGAACCCAAAAAGAATGGTGACTTTTTTAGAACTGTCATCTGCTTTGAAATTACTCTTTAATAGGAAGAGCGAAAAACACAAGTTGATAAGTAAGTGGATATTGGAGGAATGGACCGTTCTTGCAATGAAAAGATTCCATTTTTTTTCCTCCGGTTCTCGGAAGATATAATGAGTATTTTCAATAAAGGAAAAACCCATCGCCACGAAGGCTCCAAATAACACAACATTAGGTGAAAATAGTTTTGTTTTACGATCATAACCGAATACAAACGATAAAATCATGATGAAAAATATTTTAAACGTCTCTTCCGTGATCCCTGCTTGGATAAAAGCCATATGGGCGGTTTGTGTGAGTAAGCTCACCTTTTTTTTGGGAGAAAAATCTGCCTCAGGCCAGAAGATGGGATGAAGTCGTAAAATTAAATCCGTCGACAACCATCCAAATACGAGAGCCAATATGATTCCAAATACTTCCTGCCATCCTTTTTTAGGTTTGTAAGCTTTCCAAATCACAATGGCCCATGGAAGCACTGTTGCAGCACCTATCAGATAATCGTAGAATCCAATTTCTTTCATTCAGGTAACTCTTCCATATAACGGCCGTCAAATAAGTTGATCATTTCTTTTTGTAAAGGTGTGGGGACAAACTCAGGATCGATGGGACCGTTCCAAAATAGTTCCGTGACCCGTATGTCATTCTTAGTTCCTGGCGGTGGCATGAGTGGACCCAAACTCTCTACCAGCTGTAAGGTTCTTAAATCTTGGTCGGGATAATCAGAGGCTTCCACGAGTTCCACATCAATCACATCTCCATCTTGGGTGATGGTATAAGCAACAACACTCGAATAGGGATGAGGGGCTTTGGCCCAATAATCCATATAACTTTCAGGGATCCGCATTTTTGCGGAGATATAATTCGAATACGTGGGTGGAACTTTTTTCCCTCGGATTTTTTTGATGTATCCTTTGACAGGTCCATTGTCAGCGACCTTTTCATTGGAGATTTTTTCACCCTTCTCTTTGTTTTCCGTTTCATTCCCTGTGATCACTCCCCCATTCAAACCTTGGGTATCGTCGGGGACATTGGGATCGATGAAATAAAATTCCATTTTTTCTGGTCGGAAATGGTCATTCTTTTGTGCTGATTGTTCCTTTTTTTTGCCACGTTGGATACTAATGGGGATTAAAAAAACAAGGCAAAGTAAAACCAAATGAAATAGAAGAGAGAGTGGCAATACATTCCGAAACCCTTTTCGAAGGCCCGGTTTGAAGAAAGGTTCACTTTCGCCGTCTTTATCTTTTTTGATTCCCAGGTTTTCTAAACTAAAGGACTTCTCTAAGATGGTTGCAGAATAAAAATACAATCCAATCAGTGCTGCCACAGAAAAAACCGCATAAGCCACGTTTTGCGATGAAATAAAAAAATCTTTATCAGGAATCCCTGGTTTTAATCCAAACCCTGCCAAAAACTGGATTCCAAAAATCGGACTGATATAGGAAAACACCCAAACCGCAGAAAATAAGTACAACAAAAGTGTTAAAAATAAAATGGGAAACCCACGCCAATATTCATAAACGTAAATATGTCCAAACCCAGGTAAAATTTGATCTCGGAACTTTGCCTTCTCTTTGACTATGAGTTCCAATCGAAGTGGAAATTTACCTTCTGTTTTGACTGCCTTTTTCCAAGCTTCGCGGATCCGAATCCCTTCCATATAACGCAAATAAGGTCTTGCCATCAATGATGGGATTTTATTTCGATTGAAGCTAAATAGTAAAATACAAATTGAAATCGAATAATTGAAAACAAACTGGTGAACATCATAAAGTGGAGCAAGAGGTGAAAGATTTTTTTGAGGGTTTAGGTTTTCTGTGATGTACAAAAAGAAAAATTGAATGATGAGAGCAAGAATAAGGACAAGCAGAATGGTATCGAACTTTGTATCCCTGATTCGCATTTCCGTTCGAAGACCTGAACCTGGAAAATCATTTTGGATACGGGCCTCTCGAACCAATTCCCGTTTTCGATTCCTTCGAATGCTGTGGATGTAATTTGCCAAAAGGCAGAAAAAACAAAAAAGAAAAAATCCTAACTTCATACGGAACGGAGTGCCATCTTTTGCAAGGAAGGAATTAATCGTGCCTTCCCATTCCATACTGGATCTGTGCAAAAGTTCCACCGGATAAAAGAGGATCCAATTCAAAACATAAATCGCAATGACGGATATGGCCCGTAGGCGTAATCGAAATTCTTTAGGAAACGCAAAGAGGATTCCAAATGCGAAAAAAGGCCCCAAACTGAAAAGGGGTGAGAGCCAAAGGAAAAACGTTAAGGATTTTTTTGCCCAGGGAGAGAGGTATTGAGAGTTTGCCGAATCCATTCTTTAGTCTTATCTCAAGGAAAATACTTTGAATTTTCATGGAAAACAAAAAATTTGGCGGATATGGCACAGCCGAAAGAGAAAGAAGAACAGTCGCTCAAACCCATAGTCGCAGTCTCCAAACGAAGAGGCTTTGTTTTCCCAGGATCCGAAATTTACGGAGGCCTCTCCAATACATTTGACTATGGTCCGAACGGAATTGAAGTTTTGAACAATTTAAAACGACTTTGGTGGGAATACTTTGTCCACCGTAGGGATGATGTTTTGGGACTTGATTCTTCCATTCTCCTCCACCCACGTGTTTGGGAAGCATCTGGCCACATTTCCAACTTCAACGATCCACTTATGGATTGTAAAAAATGCAAAACACGAGTGCGCGTGGATAAGTTTTTAGAAGATAAGGAAGGGGAAGGAGCAGCAACAGGGAAAACTTTGGAAGAACTCACAAATACCATCCGTGACAAAGCCTATGCTTGCCCCACTTGCGGAACAGTGGGAAGTTTTACGGATGCACGCCAGTTCAATTTGATGTTCAAAACATCACATGGTGCCTCCGAAGAAGGAGCCACTGACATTTACCTTCGTCCGGAAACTGCCCAAGGGATCTTCATCAATTTTAAAAACGTAACCCAAATTGCGCGGAAAAAAGTACCATTCGGAATTGCACAGATTGGAAAGTCATTTCGGAACGAAATCATGGCACGCCAGTTTATCTTTCGAACCCGTGAGTTCGAACAAATGGAGATGGAATTTTTCTGTGAACCAGGCACTCAAAAAGAATGGTTTAAGTATTGGGTGGACTACTGCATGGATTGGCTTGTGAATGTGGTGGGTTTAAAAAAAGAAAACCTACGAGTGCGTGAACACGAAAAAGAAGAACTTTCGTTTTATAGTGATTCCACAAGTGACATCGAATACAAATACCCGTTTGGTTGGGGTGAACTTTGGGGTGTTGCTTCAAGGACTGATTATGACCTCACCCAACACGAAACATTTTCTTCGGAAGATTTGAAGTACCATGACCTAGACCAAAAGAAAAAGTACCTGCCCTATGTTGTTGAACCTGCTCTTGGTCTTAATAGACTTTTCCTTGCAGTGTTATGTGACGCTTACGAAGAAGAAAAATTAGAAAAAGACGACATTCGTACTGTCCTTCGGTTTGGCAAACGTGTGAGTCCCATGAAAGTCGCCATTTTTCCTCTCATGAAAAAAGACGGGCTCGATGCCAAAGCCAAAGAAATTTATACCGACCTTCGTAACCATTGGTATGTAGATTATGATGATAGTGGTGCCATTGGAAAACGGTACCGTCGTCATGACGAAATTGGAACGCCTTTCTGTATCACAGTCGATTACGACACGATGAGTGACGGAACAGTCACTATCCGAGAAAGGGATTCGATGAAACAAGAAAGGATTGCTGTGGCCGATCTCAAATCGTATCTCATCCAAAGAATGGTTTAGTTGGTCCGCGATCTACTAGAATCTGACAGAAACCAAACCATCGAACTCGTGAATCAGTTTTTCCGAAAGGTAAACGAACTTGAGTTAGATGGTTTGTTTCGGATTCGCCCACGGGCCGCAACCAAGTTTACAGATATTTACTTCAAGCTGATTGGCACGGGAAAAGTATACATGCGTGGCTATTTTGTGGAAGAGGAACTTGTATCCCTTCTGATTGGTAGGGTCGAAGAAAAACCTCACTTGGAAGAAGAAAGGAGTCTCTTCATTGACCTTGCTGTAACCAAACTTGGTAAAAAGAAAAAAGGTTATATGTCAGAACTTTTAAAGGACGTGGACCTTTGGTGTTTCGAGAAAAAAATTCCCGCCATTGAACTACGTGCTATCTTAAAAAACGAAGAAGCCATACAGTTTTGGAACAAGTCTAGTTTTGAACCGTTTTACATCCGTTATCGCAAACGAGTGAATGGAACTTAAAACAAACAGAATTTATATCCATTGCCCATTGCCTCTTCCCGAAGCCAATGGATCACGAACGAAACAAAATATCCTTCCGTTGGCAATGCCGAAAGGGACTTAACACGAAAAAAATACGCGTCAACGGACAAAAACATGCGGAAACATTAAGTCGAATCCTTACCAACTACCAGAACTACCTCCTCCTCCAAAACTTCCTCCGCCGCCACCAGAACTAGAACTTGAGCTCGAACTGTAGGAACTCGAAGAACTTCTGTAACTAGAAGAGGAACTAGAACCCGAAGAGTATGACGAATAGGATCCGCTATCACCTTCTTCCCACATCACATAAAAGAAATGCAGTAAAAGTAAGACAAAATACGAAAAAACAAATGTGGAAATGGAAAAGGCAGAAGTATCCGTATAACCTAATATTCCCTCAATTGAAAATCCGAAGGTCCAAACAAGAGAGATCAATCCATACTTCAGGGACCTAGTTTTCCAAGTCTTCACTTGGATGGTTTTTGCCAAAACAAACCCTAACACCAAACAGAAAAACCACTGAAAACTAATGAAGAGAGTATTGTAATCCATGGGAATGGATGTTTCTTCTGAGATGGGCCAAAAGAAAAAGATACAAGCGACAAGAGTAAACCAAACCAAAAACCCAATCCCATACCAGCGGGCATGTTTCATAAACACGGAAATCGAAAAACCATAAATGGTAAAAAGAAGTAAACCCTGGTAGTAAAAGATGAAAAATAGTTTTTCCCCATTGATTATGGAAACCACGGCAAATGATAGACTGAGAAAGGCTACTCCATGAAAAAAAAGTTCACTCGCAGTTAACCCAAATTTTTTGGCGAAGGATCTAAAAGCTTCCTGTAAATTTTCATCTAACGATAGTTTAATGACTAGCATAATCAAACCGATGATCCCTATCACCCAAAAGAGGACAATCCATTCTGTATGAAAACTAAATTGCAAAAAAGGAATCCAAAAAAGAAGGGAAAGGATGGCAAGTGGATACGAATACCAATCCCAAAGTCCGTATAACAAATACAAATTTAAAGCAACGATCCCAAAACAGAAAAAATAAAATACGGCATCGGGTAAAAAATACAAAAGAGCCAAAAAAACGGCACCGCCATACAAACCTTCTAACCAAATGTTTCGTTTGTATTGTTTCCTGTCGGTCATAAGGAAAAAACCAATCACAGCCACAACGATGACACCAATGGCGATCCCAATGTTTTTCACAGTATTCTCATGGGAGAAGGAAAATCCAATCCCGTCTGGATAATCTGTTTGCAAATTGGGATTGGTATCGGCCGCGCCAAGTAGGATGGATTCAATGGCCGTATACCCGAGCAAAATCCCACCCGGGAGGTCTCCTTTTTTGAATTCAGGGATCATGATATTGCGGATGATCCGATTACACAAAACGTCCGTTAGAGTTTCTTCTAACCCATACCCCACTTCAATCCGAACCTTTCTGTCTCCTACCGACAATAATACGAGGACTCCATTGTCTTTTCCTTTCTGGCCAATCTTTGAGGTTTCAGCGACTTGTAAGGAGTAGGATTCTAAGTTTTCCCCTTCCAAACTTGGAATGATGTACAGAAATACTTGTGCACCTGTTTTCTGTTCTATGTTTGTTATTATGGATTGTAAGTTTGTGATTTGATCGGCACTGAAGATTCCAACCTCATCGGTGATGGGTGTTGTTAGAACTTTTATTTCCTTTGATTGGACTTCTGTCACAAAAAGAGTCAAAATCAAAAGGAAGGTAGCAAGACATTGAAAATAAGTTTTCAGATCCAAACGCATAGGGCAAAACAATAACCAAGTTTTCATTTTTGGCAAGTAGAGTTTTCTCTTGGATTTGAGGTCTTATTATGTTTTTACTAACCTCACCATTCGAAAGATGGGACCCATTACGTTTTTGAATAAGGGAAAATTGGAAAGTTTGATGAGTTTAAAGGTTAGGTCCAATGAATCATGGATCATTAGTTTTGTATTTTGGAATGATTTTGAAGCATCCGTTAACCAATAAAACAAAATTCCCATCTGTTGCATCCATAAGAGATCCGGTAAAACTTTACTTAAGTCTTCGCGTAGTTTGGAATTCGAAGTGGCCATTGCTTGTCGGATGATGCCCACTGCCTCTTCTCGTAAACCTTCGCTCTCTATACTAAATGGAGATAACGGATCATTTGGATCCCCAGCATGTCTTGCAAGCACTTGCAAAAACTTTTTATGACTAAAAAAAAGATCCAATTGGGTTGTGATGATAAATTTATAGCGTGTCTTAAAATCTTTTGTGGTTTTGAAATACGATTCACAAAGTCTCTTCAATTCTTTTTGCGAACCTTTATAAAACTCTAACACTAAATCTTCTTTCGATTGAAAATGATAATAAGTAAGCCCAAGAGAAACCTTGGCTTCTTTTGCAATCCTGCGCATGGTTGTGACTTCATACCCATCCCTTTGGAAAAGTACCAATGCGGTTCGGTAAATCTTTTGTTTGGTTTCTTCCCGTTTGGGAATTCGTTTCAATCCCTTTGGATTGGTTTGGCTTCTGAGTGTTTGAGGCATTCACTTATCTCTTTCCATCATAGAAATTGGAAGGGTTTTCATTCTAATGATTAATTTGAACATGTTCAATTATGACATATTTTTGCCATTTTTTTATTTGTCATAAAAAAATTTCCTTGCCTCATATAAGTCAAATTGACACAATTTTATCTTAGAAAATTCAGAGGTGAAATATATATGATTCGAAAAAGTTTTTTGGCCTTATTTGTGACTGCCATGATGGCGTCCCCCATACTTGCGAGTTCTGGCTCTTCTTCTAAACCACTTGCGGGAACCTACCCGATCATTTTATCCCACGGCTTATTTGGATGGGGTGAAAATTCTGGCGGAATCATTAGCATTGTCAATTATTGGGGTGGCACTGACGACTACCTAAGAAGCCAAGGAGCAACTGTCTATGCACCTGCAAAAACTGCCGCCAACTCCAATGAAGTCCGCGCTCAGGAATTAAAAGCAGCCGTCTTAACGTATGCGGCTGCAACAAACTACTCTGGAAAATTCCATATCCTTGGTCACTCGCAAGGCGGACTCGATAGCCGATATATGGTCTCTAACCTTGGTCTCTCCACCCGAGTGGCAACCCTCACAACACTCAACACTCCTCACTACGGATCTCCGATTGCTGACATCATCAAAACGGTCCTTCCCGGATGGATCCAACCATTTGTGGCAAGCATTGTGGAAACACTTGTAAAGATCGTGTATGGTGGAACCAACCAACAAAATGCACTTGCTGCCCTTTCTTCGCTCACGAAAGAAGGTTTATCTTCCTTCAATGCATACACTCCTAACCGTTCCGGAGTGAAGTATTACTCGTATGGATCTTACATCACTCTTCCTGATTTGATCCAACACCCTCTTATGGGAATTTTACACCCTGCTTGTGCGGCTGGTGGACTGTTCCAAGGGCAAGGTGCTACCAATGATGGTCTCGTTCCGCTTTCTTCCCAAAAATGGGGAACTTGGAAAGGTGGCCCATCGTATGGAATTTTAACTACGGGTGTGGACCACTTACAAGTATCGAACACACTTCGTTCTGGAAGTTTCTGGTATGATGTGGAAGGATTTTATATGAAGATGGCTTCCAACATGAAAGCGAACCAATAATCCAATTCTGAAGTTTTTTTAGAAAACCCAAGCAATTGCTTGGGTTTTTTTGTATCCAGAAATAATTTTTCATCGTTCACTACACTACAATCTCCATGAATGCAAAATATTTTCGCCCATTCAGTATCGGTCTCATCGCCTTAATTTTTTTATTTGTGATCTATCAATTCACAAAATCCAATGAATTCGGTTCCGCCGAAGAAGAAAATCCCAATGACAAAGCAGAATCGTTTTTTCGAACACAAAGTGATGGGTTTTCGGTCGATCCTTTTTATTTAGAATCTGCAAAATCCATTTTTTCACCTGACGGACAATTTTTACGTTTTGATGATATCCTCGCCAAAGCAAAGTCAGGTGAACTCAATTTAATTTCTGAACTTTGGAATTTACGTAGGCAATGTCCCGAAGGAAGTACAAGGGAACAATGCCATGAATACATCAAAGCCTTTATTCAAAATCAGTATTCCGGTGAGGATGCTAAAAAACTTTTGAACCTACTTACCAATTATTTAAAATATGAAGAAGCCATGGTGCAACTGGACCCAAGTTCTAAGTCTTATACCAACGCAGAAAGGTATGAACAAATCAAACAACTCCGAAGGAAATATTTTTCAAAGGAAGATGCAGAACTCATCTTTGGATTAGAAGAAGCCACTGCGGATTTCAGTTTCAACCGAAAGAATTTTTTGGATGAAACCAAACATCTAAAGGCAGAAGAACGGATTCGATTGTATGAAGATTATCGCAAAAAATCCTTTGGTCCCTATTACAATGCTGTTGCCAGCCGGGAACCACAGTATGATAAATTTGAGACAGAGATGGACCTTCGCCAAGCGGAACTATCCAAACTATCGGGTACAGAACGTGATTCCAAAGAAAGAGAAGTTCGGATTCGTTATTTTGGTAAAGATGGCAATGAACGTATGGAAAAAGTTTTGAGAGAAATCAAAGAAGAAGAAGAAACAATCTCAAAGCTTGAGGTGGAAGAAAAGAACTTACTGAAAAATAACCCAAATCTTTCCGAATCGGAAAAAGAAAAAAAATTAATGGAATTACGAATTAAAACTTTAGGAAGTAAGGAACTGGCGGAAGAATACACTCGACGATTGGAATATGAAAAAACACTTAAAAATTCCGGGAATTGATTCACCGTATGTATATCTAATTCTTTCTGCAATTTGTTTTGCATTGTCCCTCGAACCCTTCGGTTTTGCCACCGCTGGGTTTTTCTGTTTATTTTTCCTTTTACTCATTACAAAAGAAATCAGAAACGAAGGACAACTAAGGAGTGCTCTCCTTTATACAGTTCTATTTTCCTTTTTAGTGACTTGCACATCCTTTTATTGGATGGGAAAAGCCATCGCAAACATCACGGGTCATGGATACTTTTTTTCGGCATTACTCTTTTTGATCTATGGATTTTTATCATTTTATAAAATTGGAATCGTATTCATTGGATCTCATCTCGTCACCAAATACCGATTTGTCTCTGATACAAAATTTTTTCTATTTTGTTTCCCATCTCTTTTCCTATTATCGGATGCGATTTGTCCGATGGTATTTCCTGTCTATTGGGGTGATCTCTTTCGGAACCAACTCCTTTGGCGCCAAATCGCACGACTTGGGACCGAAGTGTTGGGCTTTGTCTCTGTCATTTCTGTGGCCTTAATGTATTTAATGGTAATCAAAAAAGAATACGAATGGAAAAGGTCCTTTCCATACCTGGTTCCCATCTTTTTTATTTTTTGTACGAACTTATACTTTTTAGCAGAATCGATCCCACAAGAAAAGAACATCCACCTTGTTTTGCTACAGCCAAACACACCATATGCGAAAAATGAAATCCGAGAAGATTTTGTGTTTATGACAAAAACCATCCAAGAAGTTTACAATCTAGGGGAAGAAGCCATACGAAATGCCCCTAAACCAATCGATGCCATCCTCTTACCTGAATCATCGATTCCATTTTTAGGAACTTTGCCTTCGTCTCATCCGAGTTCCACTTATAGTAAAAGTTTTGTGGATATCACAGAAAAATTGGTTTCTCTTTCGAATGCACCCTTACTTTTTAACGAACTTGTTTGGGATGATGGTTCCAGAAATTCGTTTAGCCAGTTATCGCCTGTTACATTAAAAACAGAAAGGCGATACAAACATATTCTTTTGCCTTTTGGTGAGTATCTTCCCTTTGAAACTGTATTTCCTTTTTTAAGGACTCTTTTCCAAGAGGTAAGCCATCATAACCCAAATCTAAAATTTGATTCCCAATCGATCCAAACCAAATCCGGAGAATCCATAGAGTTCACTCCTCTTATCTGTTATGAAGTTTTGTACCCAGACTTTGTCCGAGAGATGGTACTCCATTCCCCATCAGAGCTTCTCATCAATCTTACAAACGACTCATGGTTTGAAAGCCATACGGAAACCAAACAACATGCAGGAGCTGGAAGGTTACGAGCCATTGAAACAGGGAGACCTTACATCCGAGCTGCCGTTTCAGGGATGACCACGGCTTATGATCCATGGGGGCGGGAGATGATGGGGGAACTTCCTATCTTTCAAAAAGCCATCGGATATTTGGATGTCCTCACTGTTGCCAAAGAGCGAGAAACCCCTTATTTAAAGTTTGGACCATATCCTTGGAGATTATTGGCTGTTTTGAGCTTATTTTTTGTATTTTTCATGAGTCCAAAGGCTTTCGACTCTCATAAAAAGAAAAATGAAATTGAAATTTAGCATAGGATAGAAAGGCTATTCGAATATGGAATGGGAAAAAATACTTCGCGATGCAGTCAAAGAAAACTCGATTAAGGAGTTGTATCTGAGAAAGGTACCATCACTAAAGACTTGCGAAGATTGGAATAAGGTTGTGGAAGTGGGAATGGTTGACCACAAAACCAAGTATGCCTACTACAAAGGTGGACTTGTGAAATACGGCGAGCGACTCTTCTTTGTCACCCAAGAAAGATTGGATGCTGTCTCTCCCTTTCGCAAATGGGATTTTAAGAGTAAAATCAAAGTCACTGATCCTGAACTCACTGCTGGCGAAAAAAAGTAATCCAAGTCGTTTCAACTTGTTCATAACAGTGAACATTTGAATCAAAAAAAAAGACCAACAATCGTTGGTCTTTTTTTATTTCTGAGGCTCCAGCTGTTTCGAATGATTCTAAAGAAACAAACTTCTGTTTGGTTAGCGGTTCAGTCGGATGATCATATTCAGTTTTTCAGCAATGGCGATCACTTCCATCACCTTTGATTTTTCGATGATGATCCCTGTTGGGCTCACTTCTTCCAAAACAAATTTTTTGCCTTTGATTTGACCAAGGAGTAGTTCCATCACTTGAGAATCTTTGGTTCTTAGTAAAACGGAATCTTCTGTGATGGTGACAATTGGTAAATTGTTTCCCCAATCATCGAGTAAGAAGAGTAAGTTTTGTGCCAGTTCCGCTTTGGATGATTCTCTTAAGAAATGGATGAATGTCTCTTTGTCATACCCAAGTAAAATTCCCAATTGGAAACTATCCTTTGTGAGTAAAAACGTATACACTCGGTCATAATCTTTCAGTTCACAAAAAGCTTTCAGCAAATGGATGCCATGTAAGGAAACACGATCCGGGAAAGCAATGATGGAAAAGTCTGGGTTGATGGTAATCCCACCCTTTTCCGTAACTGTCACGAGTGGTTCATGATTGAAATAATGGAGTCCGAGTTCTGATAAACTCAAATTCCGTTGTGGGTATTCCACTTCAATGAGACCAAAGAGTTGTAAGTAAAAAATGGCAGAGATGATTTCTTTTCTAAGATCTGCTAAGTCTTCTTCATAGGTTTTGATTTGGAACGTTGGTGCAAAAACCAAATGGTCACGGATGATATGGGAAAAAATCACAGAAGTATTGATTTTTCCATGTGCCATGATGAGTTTTACAGTTTTGTCCAAAATCCCTTTTTCATAAAAAGGAACTTCTGTAGCAGTGAAAACTTCTGCCGGGTTTAACCTACGTGTTCTTGCTTCATTCACTTCGTGAATGACAAGTTTCATGATTTCAAAAATATCTTTTTTCAGAAACTCATCGGTTTCTTGGACTAAAATGACATTCTCACCCTTGATATCTACATAACCTAACAGTTTTAAGATGGGAAGAATGAGCTCAATTTGATACACTTGGCTTTTTTCTGGGAAAATTTCAATATCAGGAGATAAAAGTTCTGTTTCCGTTCTTTTATGGTCTGCTTGTTTGATTTTTCCAGATTTGGCTAAATTTAAACCTTTTCTTGAAATGTAAGAGATGAGTTTTTTAACGTTTAAGAAAAAATCGAGACCGTTTGCCGAAATTTTTTCCTGGCGAACACGAGTTCCTTTTTTGACAGGAGGTAAAATTGGTGAGAACTGTAAATGGTCTAAAATTTCTTTTGGAATGACAATGACACGAATGAATTTGTCTTCCACATAATACAAGTCTCGAACCAAGTGAAGAGCCGTTAGGTGAGGGATTGTTTGTTCAAACTTCCCACGGTTCACCGTGATATAATTACGAATCGTATCGGCTTCAATCACACCACCATGGATGTAAATTTGGTGCAGAACATCTTTGTCAAAGTCTGAAAGTTCATCGATGAGTTTTTGTAAAAACTCAGCACTGAGGGCATGTTTTAAAAAGGTATCAATGTGTTCCCCTTTTTTGACACCCACAGCTTCCTTCCATTCGTCTGGAATTTCGCCGAGTGTTGCCTTATGTAGGGACTTCTCAATGGAATACTTAAACTTTTCACCCTTAGGATTGGTTTCTACTTTGATGAGTTTTTGGTATTCATCATAAGTATGGTATTTGTCTAAATTGTTTGTAAGACGTTCGCGGTTTTTCCTTTGGTACAAAAGGTAGTATTTGCGAAGTACGTTTAACTCCATCTCGACGTTGATTGGAGGGATATTGACCTTTCTCGAAATTTCGCCGAGAGTCATGACCCCTTTGTTTTTCAAAATGGAGGTGAGGATATTCACTTGGAGGGGTGTGAACTTTTCCAAAACACCTTTTAGGTAAAATTCGTTTTGGAAGGTTTCCATGAGACCCAAAATGGTCGATTTTTTGTCCTTTCCCGGGATCTTTTGGATGTTCCAAAGATTGGCGATTTTTTTGATCTCGTTGAGATCGAGTTTCTCTAACTCTTGGTACAGGACAGTTTCTTGGCTCATGGGTGCGATTTGATAAGTTTTTGGTTGGGACCTAATCCTGCAACTCTATTTCAATTGTAGGTTCGGAGTCCATTTTGTCGTTTCCAATCCCCATTTGAGTCCCAAATTAGGGTTTATGGACTCATTTTCCGAGATTGTCTCTTTTGGTCTCCACTCAAGCCTTCGAGTGGCTCATTCTAGTTTTGTGTTCTCAACAAAACTGTTAGGAATCCTGGCAAAACTGGCCAAGGGAGAACCAAACCATAGAGAAATCGCCATCATGTTACGCGAGGCCTTTTCCCAATTAGGTGCGACGTATATCAAACTGGGCCAATTCATTGCCAGTGCCCCTTCCCTCTTTCCCATCGAATACGTAGAAGAGATGCAGGCCTGTTTGGACTCAGTAAGGCCTGTTCAGTATCGAGAAATCAAATCCACAGTGGAACGAGAGCTTGGTGGGAAACTAGAATCCTTATTCCATCGTTTTGAAGAAACTCCTCTAGCGTCCGCATCCATTGCCCAAGTCCATGCGGCAATCACAAAAGAAGGTTTGGATGTGGTTGTCAAAGTACAAAGGCCCGATGTCCATCTCACTTTAAAAACCGACATGCAGATTCTAGGGATCCTAACAAAAGTATTGGAGTTCATCGCACCTGAATTTAAAAAATCTGGTCTCACCGCGATGTTCCAAGAATTCCAGATCTCCATCTTACAAGAAATCGATTTTATCCAAGAAGCCAAAAACATAGAAGAGTTTGAAGCCTATCTTCTGAAAGCAAATGAAACGAGAGCCAAAGTCCCTCGAGTCTATCACACTCTTTCCACCAAAAAAGTATTAACAATGGAACGGTTTTATGGAGTCCCCATCACCGATGAAAAAGGATTAAAACAATTTACGGACAACCCAAGAAAAGTTTTGAGTGATGCACTTGAGATTTGGTTTTCTTCTTTGTCCAACCAAGGTTTTTTTCATGCCGATGTCCATGCGGGGAATTTGATGATCCTAAAAGATGGATGTATTGGTTTTATTGATTTTGGAATTGTTGGTAGGATCTCTCCAAAAATTTGGAGCGGGTTAATGCTTTTTACCCAAGGGATTGGGATTGGTGAACCAATGTTAGTTGCAAAAGGCCTTGTCGAGATGGATTCTACCGATAGCGGAGTGAATCCAACCTTACTTGCCAAAGAATTGGATTCTGTTTTTAATGAATTAGAATCCGTTTATGTCCATTTGACGACAAATGAAATGTTTGATGAATCCAAGGTGAATCGAATCATGTTCGATATGAAGGAAATTGCTGAAAAAAATGGATTAAAAATTCCAAGGGAGTTTGCCCTTCTCATGAAACAAATGTTATACTTTGACAGATATGTAAAATCCATGGCTCCTGAAATCAATTTGTTTCGAGACTCTCAAAATTTTGTAATTGGGAAAACATGACACTTTTAGATTTAAACGAAGGGGAAACTGCTGAAATTGTATCCATCAATTTGGACCAATTACCAAAACCAATGATCACAGAACTGTTAGAGCTGGGATTTTTCCCTGGTGCACAAATCGTTTTAAAAACCAAATCCAAATACCTTGGTAAATTGATTTGTTTATTAGGGGGCACCACCATTGGTCTTCGAATGAAAGATGGAGAAGCGATTTTACTGAAAACCACCAAACAATGAAAGAAAAAAATATCTACCTAGTCGGAAATCCAAATTGTGGGAAAACCACTTTATTCAACCAACTCACAGGCCTAAATCAAAAAACGGGGAACTTCAGTGGAGTCACTGTAGAAAAAAAAGAAGGGGTTGTTTATTTACCCAATTTGGAATTAAAGATCACCGACTTACCCGGAACATACGGTCTAGGTGGAATTGCCGAAGATAAAAAGATCGCCTACGAAGTTTTACTCAAACGAAAGGAAAATGAAGTAGTGATTTATGTATTGGATGCTCTCAACCTAGAGAGAGGTCTCCAATTTTTATTACAAATCATCGACATGGGTGTGCCCACTCTTGTTGTCCTCACGATGAAGGATGTCCTCGAAAAAAAAAGAATCCAATTGGATTTGAAAAAATTAAAACATTCCCTTGGACTAGAAATTGTTCTTGTAAATGCAAAGTCAGGTGAAGGGATCTCTGAACTTAAAACATTATTATCCAAAGAAGAATCGTATCGAAAACAAAAACGGTTATGGACATGGGGATCCAAAGAAGAATCCTTTTTAACTTCCCTAAAACAAAAACTCAAAATTACAACCAATGAAGCGGAGTTTTTTCTTTCGCAGGCACTTAAATTTTTAAATCATGACCCACACTTACAGGACAGTCGCTACCTAAACCAATTCCCTAACGAAACCAAACAATTTTTAACCAAAGAATTGGAATCAAAACCCTTACAGTTTGCATACCAAGAAGAGATGATCCACAGATCCATCTTGATCAAAAAAATCATCTCTGAGACGATTCATTATCCAATTGCAATACAAGGGAGTTGGGAAGAACGATTGGACCGTATCTTTTTACATCCCATTTTAGGTTTTGTATGTTTTTTTCTACTGATGGGATTACTCTTCCAAAGTCTTTTTAGTTTTGCTGAAATTCCAATGGATTTGATTGAGGAAGGAATCACAGGTCTTCAAGAAACCATTGGGAACGTTTTATCCGATGGGCCATTGAAATCACTCCTCATAGAAGGGATATTAGGTGGAGTGGGAAGCGTTGTTGTTTTTGTTCCACAAATAGCATTACTTTTTTTGTTCATTGGGATTTTAGAAGAATCTGGTTATTTAGCAAGAGCAAGTTTTCTCATGGATCGTTTGATGGGGAAATTTGGACTTTCTGGAAAATCCTTTATCCCACTTCTTTCGTCAGCCGCCTGTGCGGTTCCTGCCATCCTTGGAACAAGGACCATTGAAAACAAATCGGATCGTTTTACAACGATTATGGTGTCACCACTCATCATGTGTTCGGCAAGATACCCTGTTTACATTTTGATTGTGGGAACTGTTTTTAGTTACCCACCAATATTTGGAATTTTCAATGTCCAAGGTTTTGTTTTGTTTTCCATGTTCTTTCTCGGAATGATAGTGAGTTTCACTTTTGCACTCATCTTTCGTAAGACTGTCTTCAAAGAAAATGCTTCTTATTTTGTGATGGAATTGCCTAGATACAACCTACCTTCCTTCAAAAGTTTATTTTTTACTGTCTACGGAAAAGTGAAATCATTTTTGGCGACGGCAGGTCAGATCATCCTTTATATCTCTGTGATTTTATGGTTTTTAAGCCACTTCCCCGCCGAATACAAAGACAATGTTTGGAAAACAAGCCCCATCGAAACTTCCTATATTGGACGTGTGGGAAAGGTAATGGAACCTGCCATCGAACCTCTTGGTTTTGATTGGAAAATTGGAATCTCCATTCTAACTTCGTTTGCAGCCAGGGAAGTGATGGTTTCCACCTTAGCAGTATTATACGGATCGGAAGAGGAAGGTGAGGAATCCGAATCCTTACGGGAAACACTTCGGGCTGACAAAAAACCAGATGGATCCCCTGTTTGGACTCCACTCACAGGACTTTCCCTCCTCCTCTTTTTTGCCTTTGCTAGCCAATGTATGTCCACCCTTGCTGTGACAAAAAAGGAAACAGGGAGTTTGCTTTGGCCGACAGTCCAATTTTTGTACATGACAACACTTGCGATCTTTACCTCCTTTCTGGTATTCCAATTGGGAAAAATTTTAGGATTTGTTTAATCTGCCGACAATGAAGTCTAGAGGCTCACTTTGGATTTTCATATTGGCAATAAAACTCTTACCAGAAACTCAGAACCATATTTAGTAGCAGAGATTGGACTGAACCATAACGCCGACTTAGAAATTGGCAAACGTACGATTGAGAAAGCAAAGGAATCCGGTGCCCATGCGGTAAAGTTCCAAACCTACCGCACAGAAGAATTCATTGATACGAAAAACCCTGAAGTAAAGTTTTTATTTGATATCTTCAAACAATACGAATTGGATGAAAAATTCCATAGAGAATTTCAAAAAACAGCCCTAAATTTGGGGCTCGATTTTTTTTCCACTCCGCTTTGTGATTCTGCAGTTGATTTGTTATCTAACTTAAATGTCCCAATTTTTAAAATTGCTTCTGGAGACATCGTCAACTTACCACTGCTCAACAAAGTGATCCAAACAAAAAAACCCATCATTGTGTCCACGGGGGCAGCTCTGCCAGAAGAAGTGATCCGTGCCATTTCTAAATTCCAAAAAGAGAATGCAGAAGTATGTTTGTTACATTGTGTATCAATGTACCCAACTCCATTGGATAAAGTAAACCTTCAATCCATCCCCTATTATTTGGACACAACAGATTATGTCATTGGTTTCAGTGACCATTCGGATGGAACACTCGCCTCTTCCCTTGCTATTGGACTTGGGGCTGTTGTCATTGAAAAACATTTTACTTTGGATCGAAATTTGGAAGGCCCAGACCATAGCATTTCTATGGACCCAGTATCTTTTAAAAAATTAGCTGAAGATACTAAACATAGTTATGTGATGGGTGGGAAGTATGGAAAAAACACTCACAAAGAAGAAACCAGTGGTTGGTTTTACGGACGAAGGTCTTTGTACAAACAAAACCAATCGGTCATGAGCCTACGACCTGCCCTACATACAAAAGACAATACGGTTTTAGATTCTTGGGAATTGGACTTGGTGGGGGATCCTTCATTATTACCAGAAGGACCCATCCGAGTGGCACCTATCAGAAAATAGGTGCTTGAAAGTCCGAAAGTTTTACATCTTTTGGATGATTTGTTCGAGTAAAGTTTTTAAGAACACAGGATTTGGTGTTCCACTTTCAATTCGACGATCATTGATGTAAAGAGAAGGAGTGGATTGGATATTCAGTTTTTCTGCTTCATCAATTTCTGCGTTCAATTGGTTTTGTGCTTCCTTGGATGCCATACATGCTTTGAGGGAATTGACATTGAGTCCAATGAGATTCCCCAAATTCACAACACTTGCTCCCGAATGAGCCACACCTTTTTCTAGATTATCATACAAACCGCGGTACATTGGTTCAAATTTTCCTTGTTTGTCGGCACAAATGGCTGCCATGGCTGCTACACAGGAAGAGGCACCTGGCCGTGGTTGTTGCATGAGTCGGTTACAAGAACCGTCCAAAGGAAAATTTTTATACACAACCTTTACCATTCCATCATATTCAGATAGGACAGTGTGTAAGATGTGACTTGTGTGGAGGCAGTGACCACAATTGTAATCTGCATACTTGACTATGGTGATGGGTGCATCCTTCTTTCCAATGAAAGGAGAACCGGATACATTGATCCCGAGTGTTGGTTCTTGGAAGTATGAAACAATTTTGGTTTGGATTTCTTTGGAATCCATTCCTCTGGAAGTGGCAAGTGTATTTGAGGACTCACCCTTTACCCACATTTTACTTGAGGCAAAACCCACAGAAAAACTAAAAAAGAAAACAAGCCCGAACGTCGCATAACCATCTTTAATGGAAGCGGGGATATTGAGTTTTGGTTTCCCTTCTGTTTTCCATAATAGAAATACAATCGCAAGTAATGAAATGGTCACAATATATGTGATAAAACACAACTGGCAAATGGTACCGATGATCCCAACCGAAATACCAAATAAGATAAGATCAAAAATAAAACCAAGTATCAAAACAGGTAGAACAAGAGAGATCAGTTTGGAAATTTCTTCAGAATTTGTGCTTTTATAGATGAGATAAAAAGTATAAACGAGGAGTCCATAGAATCCAAAACCAAGTAAGGCAATAGGAATATTCCCAAGGAATGGGACACCAGGAATCGCCGAATAAGAACTTTCTGCTACTTTTAAACATGAATCACCACCACCTAATGCGGAACAAGCGGCACCGGCAACATTGTCTGTTCCAATTCCAAAATACTCGACTGCTAATAGGAACGAAAATAGAAGTCCTAAAACTCCTACGACGAGTCCACCAATTGCCAAATTTTTACGATTCATTTCTATTTTTCCCTCTTTTGATTTAGAATCCTGATACTTTCTTTTAGATCTAATTTTCCTTCATAAATGGCTTTCCCTGTGATGGCACCAAACAATTTTCCATTCGTTTTGTCATAGAGTTCCACCAAATCCTCTTTGGAAGAAACACCACCAGAAGCGACAAGTTGTAAGTCTGGGAATGTTTCAAGTAATTCGGCATACGCTAAAGTATTTGGGCCTTCCATCATTCCATCTCTTGCAATATCGGTGAAGATCACGTGGCGAATTCCCATTCCATACATGGTCGTTAAAAAATCTTTGTACAATATTCCAGAATTAGACTCCCAACCTTTGGTTCTGACATATCCATTTTTTGCATCCACACCGATGACAATGCGGTCTTGGCCAAATAAAGAAACTGCCTTTTCTACGACATTGGGTTCTTCCACAGCAACAGTTCCTAAAATCAGTCGTGAAACACCCAATCCATCATAAAACTTCATATTGTCGATGGTCCGGATACCTCCACCTAACTCTAGATCTACGGTGCACTTCTCTTTGATTTTTTTGATTGTTTTTTCATTTTCCGATTTTCCCGTTTTTGCCGCATTGAGATCCACAATATGGATGAGAGTGGCACCCTGTTCTTCAAAGACTTGGATCATTTTTTCGGGAGAAGACGAATAAACGGTTTTTTTGGAATAATCACCTTGTAGAAGGCGGACAGCTTCGTTGTCGAGTAAATCAATTGCTGGTAATACTAACATTAGATTTCGATGAAATTCTTTAGGATTCCAAGTCCTAGTTTATCTGACTTTTCAGGGTGGAACTGGGTTCCAAATATGGTTTCTTTTTCCACAACAGCAGGGAAAGATTCTCCGTAATAATGACAGTTTGCTGTGATGTCCAATCGGTCTACGCCTACCGGACGGTAAGAATGGATGAAGTACATAAAAGATTCATTTGGAATCCCTTTGAGTAATTTGGAATTTTTTTGTTTGATATCAAAGAGTTTATTCCAACCCATATGTGGCACTTTGAGATTTGCTTTGCCTTCAAACTTTCTGATTTTCCCTCGAATGAGTCCGAGCCCAGAGATTGTAGACCCTGGTTTATTTGTCTCATCGGAATCCTCGAATAATACTTGATAGCCGATACAAATCCCAAATAGATACTTTTTTCTTTCAATGTGGTCTTTGATCAGCGAAGTAAACCCGAGTTCGTTTAGGTTCTGCATTGCTTTATCAAAATGTCCATCACCTGGTAAAATGATTTTATCCGCTAGTTTTACCTTTTCGGGATCACTCGTAAAAACAAAATCGTTTGTATATAGCGAGACTGCCTTTAACAAGGAATGGATATTTCCCATTCCAAAATCCAAAACAGCGATCACTCGAGCATTCCCTTTGTGGATGGAATTTGGTCTTTGGCGCTCGTGTCGATTGCAATGGCTTGCCGGAGTGCCTTTCCCAAAGCCTTAAAAATCGACTCGTGGATATGGTGTCTGTTTTCTCCGTAATGAACCACAACGTGAAGGTTCATTTTAGCATTGAGGGCAAGCTTTTGTAAAAACTCTAATGTGAGTTCTGCGTCATAAATACCAAACTTGCCGTCGAGTGCAGGTCCAGTGTACTTAAAATAAAATCTTCCACCAAGATCAACGGCAACTGTGGTCAAAACTTCATCCATGGGAAGGGTGAAATTTCCATACCGAAAGATTCCTTTTTTGTCCCCCAGTTGGGTGTGGATCATTTGACCAAGTAGAATGGCCGTATCTTCTACGGAGTGGTGGCAATCAATGCCAATGTCTCCCCGTAGTTTTAGATCCATGTCAATTAGGCCATGTTTGGCGATATGAGAGAGCATATGCTCAAAAAAAGGGATTTCTGTATCAAATGCATAAACACCACTGCCTCGGAGGTTTAGGTCCAAGCGGATGTCCGTTTCGGATGTTTTTCTGGATTCCACCATATTCCTAAGCATGTTTGGTAGAAAACCCAGCTGTCAAGAGAGAATGTGAGTGAGAATTAGGAAGCGAAGCTCAAAACACCTACCAAATTATATCCAATAAAAACCCAAAAACAATACACCAATGTGATCACAAAAAAAGCCAAAATTCGTTTCCAACGTCTGTCCAAAAATGTCCCTCTACTAGGACTAACAAATCAGAAAAAAATCCTTCTCAGTTTTTTAGGGAAATCGGATCTTTTTTTCGCTTTTTTATTTTCCAAAGCGTTGGTTGAACATACGGATCAGTTCCGAAATGGAATCCTCAACATATTTATAGTGTTTTGGCTTCATTGGGTCGAGAGGCATCATATCATGGATTTTTTTGTAACGATCGAAGGATTCCCGAATGTATTCTAAGTATTTCTGGCTTGTGATCCCATAACGTTTGAAAATGGATTCGTTTTCGACAAACATTCGTTTGAATTCATCTGCATAATTACCATCATTCAAAAAATAAAATCGTAGATCTGTTTTTGCCTGAGAAAAGGCGATATCAATATTGGTGATGTACTTGGATGATTTGGAAGTCTCTGTGCTGACTTGGCTTTGAGAAGACAATTTGGCGGCCGCTTGTTCGATCGCCTTTTGTTCTGAGATTCTTTTTTCCTTTTCGAACTCTTTTGACAGTTTTTCGCGTTTTAGTACCTCATCTACTGAGGACTTTTTTTCATCAGGCATGGTTTCATTATCCCTATCTCACATGAGTGTCAAGGAATAAGACGAAAAATTATGCCTTCGCCTTACGTAAGGCACAATTTGGTAACCACTCACAACGCAAACAAATTGGATCCTCGGTATTATACGTAGAAGGAGGGCAAATATTGGCGTTTTCCACCTGGAGTGGCTGTAAATAATTTATTACCGAACTCGTGTCTTTTTTGAGTTCGATTTGTTTTAAAATGGATTCGTTGGATTTTTTTTGGTCTTGGAACAAATCTTCCACAGGGACCTGTTTGGCTTTTGATTGGAAGTTTGTTTCTTTTTGTTTGGGAGATTCCCATTCTAAACCAGGAAGGTATGGGATTGTGCTTGGTAAAAAATGTTTTGGGAAAAGTTTGATGACAAGGAGGGCCGTCAGTGCACCACCTAAATGGCAAGTACTGGAAATGGATCCATTCCCAAATTGAGAAATCAAAAATCCGATGAGTAACGCAGCCCACACTGCATTTTTCGCTTTCACTGGAATGATAAATAATAACAATTCTGCATTTGGATAAAAAATACCAAATAACGCAAGTAAGCCGAAAATTGCTCCGGAAGCACCAATGGTTTGTGAAGTCATCGATTCTAGTAACGGAACTTGACCACCTAACACAACGTTCAAATAGGCAGAGAGAACAACAAAAATCCCTGCCCCTACTTGAGATACAAAATACAAAATCGTAAATTTGGTTTTCCCGATGATAGGAATGATATGATTCCCTAACATGTACATCCCATACATGTTGAAAAATAAATGAAGTGGGAGTAAACCTACCTCATGTAAAAAACCATAAGTGAAGATTTGCCAAACGGCTCCACTCAGTACAAAATCTGGTGTGAGTCCAAACCGAAACACTAGTTGTTGGTTGGCAAAGTATTGTAAAAAAAAGATAAAACAATTGAGGATTAAAATGACGTTCAAAGGATGAAGGATCGGATTCCCGAACAAACTAGCGCCCTGGCTTCGATTTCTACTCATGGTACTTCCAAAATTTAGAGTCTAGGGAAAGAAACAAGGGAAATAAAAAAAGGGGGAATCCTTTCGGAATGCCCCCCGGGAGTGATTTAAGGTAAAATCAGGCAACAGACCCTACCTTGATTATCAATCACTTCTACCATCGGAATTCCAGTGCTCTTGCTTAACACTTGGGAGAAAAAATTACGCGATTTTTGAGAGAGAATACAATGCCTCTCTGTTCAGAATATCGATTCGATTTTTGTCGACTGAGATAAATTCCCTTGCCTTTAGATCCGACAAGGCACGGACCAATGTTTCCGTTTTTGTACCAATGAAAGTGGCAAGGACATCCCGTGTGACCTTTAATTCCACATGGTTCTTACGACCTTGGGCATTGTCCAAAACGATGAGGATCTCTGCTAATTTTTCATGGACTTGTTTGGTTCCGAGAGAAACAACATGTTCTTCCATTTCTCGCCATTCTTTGGCCATTTGGCGGAACACTTCTTTTTGGAAGTTACTATCATCTTTGACAAGAGCATCAATGAGAGCTCCTGTGATGTAACAAGCATGAGTGTCTTCCACAGCCACAACGTTGTGATGAGAGATAGAATCAGAAATACAATCGCGAAACCCAACCCAATCCCCAGGGCCACTCAATCGGAGGGTTTGTTCTTTTCCGCTAGCGAGTTGGACATAACTTCTGACAAGTCCTGTTTTGATGAAAAAAAATCCGTCAGCTTTGACCCCAGCTGTCACAAGGTGTTTGCCACGAGGGAACATCGTAAAATCTTTCCCTGCGTTGATTCGTTCAATTGTTTCGTGAGCCGCACAATGCAACACATTATGGTTTTTGTAATCGCATAAAAAACAATCGGGAATGAGTGGAAGGTCAGACATCAAACTTTTATGTAACCCCTTACCAGTCGCTTGTCGAGACAAAATTTTAGAAACTTTCTAAAATTTTATTTTCCCTTAAATTTAGGATCTCGCTTTTCTATAATACTCTGAATGGTCTCTTTAAAGTCATCCGAGATAAAATTTCGCGCTTGGGATTCTGCTTCTTTTTTCAATGCAGAATCGAGTTGTTTCCATGAATACAGATTTGTTTTGAGTTCTTGTAAAGCAAGTGGAGATGCCTTAGACAAAGAGATGGCCAGTTCCATGGCTCGTTCATATACGGAATGTTTTGCAACAGAATCCAGTGCAAGACCCCAGTCTTTTGCCTTGTTTCCATCGAAGGTTTCTCCCGTGATGAGTAACCTTCCACCCAAACTTTTTCCGAGAAGTTCAGGAGCTAAAAAACTAGAGCCCATTCCAGGATGGATTCCAAGACGCACAAAATTAAATGAATACTTTCCTTCACTTGCATAAATTCGTAAGTCACAACCAAAGGTTAATGAAAGACCTGCTCCAATCGCATGACCATTCACCGCCGCAATCACAGGCACTGGAAGTTTTCTAACAGACAAGAAAAAACCATAAAACTTTCTCATATCACGCCTGTTTTGTGAGAAACTTTTTTCAGAGAAAGAACGTAATAAATTCAGATCACCACCGGCACAAAACACATCATTCCTTCCTGAAACAATGACAACTCTTGGAAGTTTTTTTTGTTTGCGAATGGAATGGATGAGGTCAGCGAACTCTTCTCCCATTTTCCATGTCATGGAATTTCGAGACGAGGGATTGTTTAAGAAGATGGAAAGAATGGTCCCATCTTCTGTTTCACGGGATTCTATTTCTAGGAATTCATACTCTTTGGATTCAAATCGCGATTTCATCTATCTGAAAGGATTCGTACCAGGCTTTATCTTGTAAAGATAAAGGTTTGTTCCCAATCTCCATATTTTCAAAGTAATTGAGTAAAATTTCTAAATGTTGGCTTTCAAAATTTTGATTGGGAAGGGCCGAGTCAATGCCCTTGCTGAACAAAACATCCGCACGGATTTTGTCCTTATAGTGATCTGGTTTTCCGGAAAATATCAAATGCGCTGAAATCAAATCAAATCGAATGGTATCAACAATCCTACGAAGGGATTCCTCTGATTCTAAATAATAACGGGATGCCACTTCCGTTTGGAAATAATCCCCCCAAGTGATGAGGTCAGGAATCGATCCTGTTTTTTCTAAAATTTTCTTTTGGGTCTCTTCATCGGTGTAGAGAGAACCTGCAAATCGTTCCACGATCGTATGGAGTTCCGACAAGATGGCCAACTTTTCGGGACTTAAGAGTCCTTGTCGGATCATTGGGATCAGCTCAGGATTTACATGTTTTGGGAGAGTTAGTTCCATATACTTCCCATTTCGGCGGATTCTGTCGTTTCCTAGCATATTTTCTCTCAGAGAAAATCAGTTTTGCCCCTCTAAAAATCGATAATTTTAGTATGGCGATCGGCAGAACGGATTCGATGCAGGAACTCATTACGATTTTAGAATCGTTATTTGATGAGACAATCATCGGTTCTGATGTCAATATCGTAAAACACCTCTTTTATTATCTAAAAGCTGACAATCGAGAATTTGAATTCATCTATGAAGAAGATAACCTAGTTGCCGCTGTCGAAGAAATAGAAGCTCACTCCGTGACACTTATGATCCCTGACCTTGTGGAAAAAGGTTCCAGAAGGGCTCGGGTTCGTTTTGAAGTGATGAATATCAATTACCAATTTGAAGTTGTCATCCTTGATATTCAAAAAGAACAAATTGTCATCAAAACTCCCACCGAGTTACAATCCTACCAACTCCGGACCAATAAACGGATTCCTGTTGATGATTTGTTTATGAACTTCATCATTCTCTTTCGTAGTTTGTCTGGTGGATCGAGGGAAGTTGGGAAAAACCTATATGCGGAAAGTAGGTTCCCTCACCTAATGAAAGAAGTACGAAAGGATAGGCCTGACAGCAAACTCATCAACATCATGTTGACTGAGGCAATTGAACGAATTTCAAAGGATTATGAAATCCATTTTTTCAAAGAAGATGAAAAACTAAATGAGTTCGACGATTTTATCAAAAAAACAATCTTACAAACATCAAAAACCATCTACATCTCCGACTGCAATCGTATCACATCATATATAAATGAACCTAATGATGAGGTTCTATTTAATTATTTTTCTGAACACAAAGAGATGGCTAAGGAACTAGGCGATGAATTTGCCTTAGAATTTTTTGAATCGATGAGAAAACATGAATCCAGGAACTTTTATGTTTCCTATATCATCACTCCCATACGTTTGTATGAGGATGTAGTGGGTTATATCAAAGTTTTTTCGACAGCGATGGAACGATTCACGATTTCTCAGAACCAAGCTGTTTACATATTTGAATTGGCAGAGATCATCAGTTATGTCTTTACGAAAATTGCCATACAGTATGGAAGTTATGAAACCATGCAATCCACTACAAAGGTCGTGGACATCTCCCTTGATGGACTCCTATTCGAAATTTACGACAAACGATTGTTTCAATATTTAAAACGCCACAATATCATCAAAATGTTCATCCCACTCAGCAAAGAAAGAACCATGATCCTTCGCGGGGAAATCATTCGATTTTTGGATAAAGGGGATCACTACCATTTGGGTGTGAATTATTTTAGTTCAGCACCAGACGATATGTTATTTTTAGAATCATATTTATTCGAAAAGAGTATGAAAATCCTTTCAGAGTAATCCGGATTGTTTTTCGGCAAGCCTGATGGCATTGAGCAAATCTTCTGAGAGAGTGGTTTCACCCGTATAATACAAACGTAATAGTTTCCCATGTTCCACTAGTTTTGATCGGTACGTGGTTTCTTCGACTGTGCCCCTTGTTTCCTTCCATCGTAGATTGTAGAATTCGCAAGCAAGTTTGTGAAGGTAATAATCCGATTTCCGAAGTGAATAAGCTTTATTCAAAAATTCTTCCGAGCGACTGGAGAGTTCATCTCGTGATTTTCGAAGGTCAACTGTATTCCCTGAAAGATTGGTATGCAAAAGACTGAGGAAAGTGACTTCAAAACTATAAAGCCATACTTCATATATTTTGGGATACAAAGTACGAGCTTCCTTGGCAACCTGAGGCATAAGCTCCAATTGTTTTTTATTTTCTTTGCCTTCGATTTTAAAATAATAAGTCAAAAATCGTAAATAATCGACAAGAAATAACAGACGTTCTTGGGCATTCGAAAATCGTTCTCTATTTTTCCATGCCATGGAATATTCAAATGCAGTGGATACATAACCTTCCCCATCTTTCCAGTGGGCTTTCCCTAGCGCATAATGTAAGTCAGGTGAACTTTGATCAAGAGAGACTGCATGTTTGTATTTTCGAAGGGCTTCTTCCATTTGCCCTTTGGCGAAATAATGGTCTCCTTGTTTTTTCGCAAGGAAGGCTTCTTCATACTTGGTTGTGTCTAGTAACCGAGCGGCAGTGACTGGGCGATCTTCAATCAGACGTAAATATCCTTCACCCCTAACTTGCCATCCAAAAAAAGTGGTGAGGTAAACGGATTTAACAGTGATCATTCCCACAATATTCCCTTCACGAAAGGTTTTGTGGTCTTGGTTTTTTTCTAAAAGGTATAAGGTTTGCCCAACACGAATTCCCTTTGGATCAGCCACCTTGATTGTCACAGTGTCTGGCCTTGTGTCCACTTCCAATTCTTGAGAGAGTTTATCCACTTCGTAAAAACTCGCTTTTTCAATCCCTACGACTTCTCCAACTACGATCATACGTAAAGGATCAAGGGATGATTGGCTTCGAAAGGCAAATGCCATTCGGTCAGATGGTGACTGAGCCATGAGTGTAGAAAAAAGGAAAATGGGAAGAAGGAAGAGCCGAACCATCTATACTAAGGATCGGCCGATTCCAAAAGTCAGTGAGTAGAAAAAAAATTCCCTACCGCCTCTGGTAGGGAAAATTCTCTTATTTAGGTTGGAATTCTAAACGAAATTTACCCTCTCCCACTTGGCTTTTGGAATACAATATTTTTCTGTGGATTCCATGATTATAATCCTCGACTGTGTTTCCATAAAAAGGACTCCCTAAATTCCCACTGTTCCCAATGGGAAGTTGGGTCAAAGACTCTTCAAACCTACCATAATCAATTACCCTACGTTTCGAAGGACCAGAAGTGGCCGTCCAATCTTCTTTCATCAATTTGTATTTTAAGTTATTCACCACTTCCGCACCACCAGCACTTGGCATGGGACCAATATCAAATACACCACCTATCAAAGGCAATACTCCAAGTGGATGTGGGTGTTTGATTTTGTATAAGTATTTCCATTTCCAAAGGCTTGGAGAGGCAGAGACATTCTTTTCTAGATACTTCGCTGTTTCTTCAAGGGATCGATTGATAATATCTTCCCTTGTTTCGATCACACCAACAGTCCTCAAATCATCCCAATAATTGGAATTGGGATTTCGGATAAAACGACGATACGCATTCCAATATTCTGCTAATTCTCCATACAGTTCAAAATGTTCAGGGCCCATTTCATCGATGAGAAGTTCTTTCAAGGTTAAATAAAAGAAAACATCATACACAGCAGCACCTTGCGAATCAGGGAAATGTTCAAAGTTCCAATGTTTTAAAATTTCTAATACTTTTTTCCCACCCAATGAGTTTGGTTTTTTTGCAGAAGAAAATACAATTTCAAGGTATTCGGGGGCAAAAGAGGAAACCGTATCTGTTTGGATCGCGGCAAGTTCTTCTAAACTCCATTTCTCTTGGGTTTCCAAAATACCAACTAACCTCTGAAAACGATCAGGGGGTTGCCAATTCCCTTCCGGTTTTCCAAGACCAGGTAACCTTTGGTTTGTCACTAGGTTATTGGCTGTTACGATAATTCCATTTTTAGGATTGATGATCTTTGGATTGTCTTTTACAGGAACATAACCAATCACATCATTTTCTCCTGTGGAACCTTCTAAAATTTTCCTTGGATTCCCTCCCTTCAATATAGGAAATCTACCCACGGCATAATAAGCGATATTTCCATCCTTATCCGCATAACTAAAATTTAGTCCAGGTGCTCCGATCATGGAAGACGCAGAATCTAGTTCCTGGAAAGATTTGGATTTACCCATTTTATATAAAACATCTAGAAGAGGATTTTCTAAATGGTGGTGGGACCAATACAAGCTGACGGGTCTACCTTTATAACCTTTGATATGTTCGGTGATGATAGGACCGTGGCCTGTTATGGCAACTTCGAAAGGAATGATCGATCCATCCTTTTGTTTGATTCCATCTTTATAATGGCTTAATTCTTTCCATGTAGACCCTGATTTGTATTTCCCATTATCAATGGTTTCCATATACAAATTCACATCATCTTGCTCAAGCATTGTCAGTCCCCAAGCTTTGTCTTGATTGTGTGCGATGAGTGGGAAAGGTATGATGGATAAAAAATAACCATAGTTTTCATACCCAGGGTATTCAATATGGGCTTCATACCAAGCACCCGGGTTCGACAAAGCAATGTGTGGGTCATTGGCAAGTACGGCTCCTCCACTTGCGGACCGACTCGGTGCTACAAGCCAAGAATTACTACCTTCCAATGGTTCCATTGGGATCTGGAGTGAGCCCACAAAACGTACGAGCTCTTTCAAATTGGTTACATCTTGGATGGATTGAGAATTGATTTGTTCAGGATGTTCTTTCTCTGAGTGAACGTTTTGGCGCGTATTTTGAGAATTGATTTGTATTTTTGGAACATTGGAAGCGAGTTTTAGAATCCCTGGTTGGGATTCTAAAATGGAGGCATTTGGTTCAAAATCATATCTCGGGAAGAGTTCACTTGCCGAACGACCAGCTAACTCAGATTCCATGATCGTGTACAAACTGTCCGACTTGATTCCTTCTGCAAAGGAAAATCCCATATAAAACAAAAACGAAATGGCATCAACTCGATCGAAGGGTCTAGGTTTGATACCTAGGATTGTGTATTCGATTGGTAGGGCTTCCGTTTCTAAAAAATGGTTCACACCATCCAAAAACCAATCCAATTGTTCCCAAGCTTCCGGATAAATATGTTTGGTTTGGTTTGCATAGGCTTCTGCCGTTTGTTTCAATAAAAGTGATTTTAAAAACTGATCCGAAGGGATGAGTTTTTCGCCAAAAATTTCAGTGAGTTCCCCTTTCCCAATCCGCCTTTGTAATTCCATTTGGAAAATTCGATCTTGCGCCATCGTAAAACCTAATGCAAAATAGGCGGACTTTGCATCCTCGCCTACAATGTGAGGAATTCCATTTGCGTCCCGGATCACAGTCGCTTTTGCGGAGAGTTTTTCTGAGCGTATTTCACCTTGGTATCTCGGAGCTTTTAAGGAAACAAGACCCCAAAATAAAATGTGTAAGGTAACTGGCAAAGAAAGGATTAAAAGAAGGAAGAGACTGATCATCGGTCTCTTCTTGATAAAGTTTTTTGTTTTCTGTAACATAGTTATTGTAGTGATTTGATTTGACGGATACGATTTTGTTTATCTGCAGAGTCCCAAGCGGCATTTGAGAATGATTCAACTTTGTAGTATTTTGTTTTATACTCATCTTTATAAGGAACCACAAGTTCACGATCTGGTTCTGTTGTTTTAGCTGCTTGGATTTTACGAAGCCCCTCTGCCCCTTGGTTAAACCATTCTGGATCAATCGGTAAATTCACACGATGCCCTCGAAAGGAAGTGGCGATGTAGGGACCATCTAAGTCTTTGTCACGAAGGATTTTCCCGTAAAAAGTAAACTCAACTTCATTGGATCCGGAAACTAAATCACCATCATACACGGCATAGGCGATGTATTCTCCGTTCTTTTCATCTTTTAGATTCGCTTCCAAATGATATTTTCCTTTTCGATACACATTCACAACAGAACGAACGATCAGTGATCCATCTTGTAAGGAATCAGAAAAAACACCATTAAACTCAGCAGGAATGGAGGGACTGGAAAAAAAACTAGATGTTAATGTGGTTTTTAAATTTTCAGGACCATAGGTAATTTCAGCTACAAGTGACATTTGTCCCCAATCAGCTTTTTGTGGTTTCCAAGAGAATGTATAAATGTTATCCCCTCTCGTTTGGTCACCGTCGGTTCCATTATCATTCACCGAAGCACTCACAACTCCAAAACGTTGTCCTTCCCATTCTTTAAATACTTGGTGAGAATCAATGGAAACTTTCACACGATTCCTTGCCTTGTCACGACATTCCAGGGTAACATACATCATGTCCTTGTTTCCAATCACCGCCCATGTTTTTGGTTGGAACATACAAACGTAACCAGTTGGTTCGTTCGTTTTTGCATCGATCATATAATCGGGAGATGTTTCAATGATAAAAGGAAAAGCTAAATCATGATTGAGAATGGACATCGGCCGTGAAAACGGAGGATACTCTGCCCATTCCATATATTTTTCCAAGATGTATTCAGGGGTTGCTCCATCATCTGGGATTGCATCGCCACCTTCACCACCGTCTCCACCAGATTCATTACCTTGCGTTGGATCAGAACTACTTGCCATTCTCTCTTGTCTTGCTTTCTCTTTTGCTTCTTGGTCGGTTCCAACACCGTCCTTTACGAAATAAAAGATTAAACCTACCAATACCAGTATAACAATAGTTAGATACAATCCGTATCTACGAAATAAATCCATACGCTCCCTTCCTTTTCTTTAGTAAAACGAATAAGAGCCTTGTCGGTTTTGAAACGATGTAAAGTAAAATTTAAATGGAAAAGAGACTCGCTAAGGATTCAGAAATTGGGATTTCGGATGGAACTGGCATTTGTTTCCATTCTTCGTAGTATTTGTATACTGTTCTTGAATAAGAAGGGACACCACCAAATCGTTTATAACCACCGAGACCGGCATTATAAGCTAACAATGTTGCTTCGAGTGTCTCTGTGCGCTCCATCAAATAATTCAAATAAAGAACACCAATGAGTAGATTCGTTTCAGGTTCATACAGTTCTTTAGCGGAAGAAAAGGGAATCCCTTCTTTTTTGGCGAGCCACCTTGCCGTTTCAGGCATGACTTGCATGAGCCCAAGTGCTCCTTTATGCGATTTAGCACGAGTGTGGAACTGTGATTCCGTTTGGATGAGACCAACGAGAAAACCCAATTTATCAACGGGAGCTGTATTGGTAGTTTTCGTTTTTTTGGGGAATCGGATGTGGTAGGATGCTCTTTCCACGACAAGAACCAAATCTTTCTGTTCTTTTTTTGAAAGACCAGGTCGGGTTTTGGAGATTAGGGAATGTAACTTGAGTTTTGCCGCATCATTGGCGGGGGCATTCCCTGCGGGATTGATTTTCCCATAAGACTCGAGGAGGAAGAGCAAAATGAGCCCTATGGATGCTAATTTTTGAGTGAATTTCTTTTGTTTTCGCATGGTGACTGACCGTCTCCTTATTGTGCATTGCACAATAAGGCCAGTTTCCGACACGACCCTCGGAGGACAAGGAGTTATTTGTGCGACGCACAAAGAAAAAATAGGACAATCGGGAAATGCTTGCCGAAAGTTTCATTTTGTCCATTTCTGGAGAAGCTTGGCTCCGACTCTGAATTTATACAGTTTCTTCTACTTCGGACTCAGTTTGGTGAGTGGGATTGCCTACATCTACTTTCGGTCTAGAAAAGAGGATCTCACCCCTAGTTTTCGGGGACTTCTCATTCCACTTTTGAGTTTGTTTTTTTGGTCGGTGGCTTGGTCGATTTGTAATTCCTTCCTACACCACTTCACGGCTTATATTTTTGTATTTTTAAAAAATCCAGCCATCCTCATTTTAGGTGTTTCCATTTCTGACCTTGCCTTTCGATTCCAAAAAGATCTTTTCCCACGTTGGCGAACGGTCAGTTTACGAATCCAAATCATCGGTGCTTTCCTTGCAGGCCTCATCAATTGGATTGGATTTTTTTATCGAGAGATTCGTTTTGATCCCAAGATGGAATTTTATGTTCCTGCCCAATCAGCCAGTCATATTCTCATCCGACTTTCGATTTTATCCATCGCCATCATCTTATGTTGCATCCTCATCAATACCTTACTTGTTTTATTTCGAAAGTACAATCGTCTGCAAGGAGTCGAAAAAAAAGCAACTGCTGGCTTTATCATCGCCATCTTTGGAATTTTAACTTTGGCACTCGCCGACATTTTGGTAGATTTAAACTATGTTAGCAAACCAACCTATCTTTTTATATTAACCAACCTAACCATCATTATCATGACAATTTTAGTACTCGTTTCTTTAAACCAAGAGACAGTACCTTCATCAGTTGGATTCAAAATCATGACATTCAACTTAACCATTTTGTATCTCATACTATCGATTGTTGCCAACTTTTTATTCAACCGATTTCGAATCGATATCCAAAGTGAGATGAGCCGAGAAAAACATAATGTTAAAACACAATTGGAACTTGGGAACTTTTATCCCTTTGTCTATTTGTCTGATGTAGTCATCGATATGCAGGATCAAAATTTCCGTATCAATAAAGCAGGATTTACAAACGATCAAATCAGCGGTTTGGCAGGAAGAACTCCTTCACATGAAACGTTTAAAGTAGATACATTTACAAATGAACCCTCAGGAATTTTTTGGACTTCTGATTTTTATGCCAAAAATCATCATTTTTTAATTGCCATCCCATATATTGAATACCGCGAAAAAGTGCATCAGACAGTTGTATGGCTCATCATCACACTTCTCTTTTCGATTTTTACAATTTTCATGTTATACCCAGTCTTACACAAAACAAGCATTGTGTATCCATTGACACGATTGTTGTCAGGTATCAGAAGGATGCAGTCTGGTGATTTATTTGTTTCTGTAGAAGTTTCCAGTAAAGATGAGATTGGAGAATTATCAAAAAGTTTCAATGAGATGATCACAATTGTCAGAGACGCTCGATTCCAATTGGAACAAAAAATAGAAGAACGCACTGTCTCGCTTAACAATACTATTTTGGAACTTAGAGATACCCAAGAACAATTGTTACATGCAGAAAGAATGTCAACCTTAGGTAAAATTGCTGCTAGTGTGGCTCACGAAATCAACAACCCTCTCGCCGCCATCAAAGGAAGTATCCAATTCATCAAGGATGGTCAATTCTCAGATGATTTAGTGAATCTTTCCGAACTCGAAACAATTGCCGTTTCTTTGATCGAAAATTTCAAAAACAAAAAACGTTCCGAAGTGACATCTCGCTTCAAACGAAAGCGGGAACTCACAACATTTTTCCGTTCCAAACATGTCCAAGACCCAATCTCTCTTGCTGATACCTGTTTTGATTTTCACATCGAAGCAATCCCAGAGGATTACCAAATTTTATTTGAGACCAAAGAAGGGATTGAAGCCTTCCAATCGAGACTGAACGAACATGTGATTCGTTTCCACCTAGGCATCATTGAGACTGCCGTAGAGCGAGCCTCAAAAATCGTTTTTGCCTTAAAACACCATTCCTACTCAGGCCCCAAAGAAAACCAAAAGATCCTCTCCTTAAAAGAAGGGATCGAGTCGGTCCTCAGTATGTATTCCAAAAGTTGGAAACCACATGTGGAACTGGATTGGCGAAACGAGGGAGATCCTCAAGTGTTTGGCCATGCCGACGAACTCATCCAAGTCTGGACCAATTTAATTTACAATTCCTTCCAAGCATGTCCGAGCGAAAATGGTCGGATTTCCATCCTTCTGAAAGAATCCGAATCGGAAGCCGTCATCTCAATCGAAGACAATGGAAAGGGGATCCCGGAAGAAATTTTACCCCGCATCTTTGAGCCATTCTTCACGACAAAAGAACTGGGGATGGGCACAGGTCTTGGACTCTCCATCGTCCAAAAGATCATCGAAAACCACCAAGGGAAGATCCACGTACAAAGTCGCCCAGGGAAAACCCTCTTCACCATCCACCTTCCCCTAGCAAAAGCCTAGGATTTCCAACCCATATTTGTCGTGAAATCACCGACAATGGCAAAATTATGTTAAAAATTTGTCTAAATTGGTCAAAAAAATTCTTGTCAATCTTTTGCCAAACTTATACAACAATAGAAACATCACTAGGGAATGGGCAATTTACATGCGAATTTTACTCACAGCACTCACAACATTACTCCTCGCTGGTTCACTCAGCGCACAAACATACACGGTCTTCATCCATGGGAAATCAGGCAAAAATCATAATGGAATTGGAACCACAGATGTAAACAGCTACTGGGGTTCTTCTGCGAATTCCGTGAGCGGTAATCGCATCTTCATTGGATACGATGGAACGACAGATCCAAGAACATACGGATCTTCCCGTGCCCAATCAAACATTTCCACAGGACTCACAAACTACTGCAAATCAGGGAAATCTTGTAAAATCGTATGCCACTCCGCAGGTTGTTATGCGATTGAATATTGGTTGTCGAACCTTGGTTCCACTGCCTCGGCAAAAGGTTTCAACATTACGAAAGTCACTGCTCTCGCAGCCGCTTCTGGTGGATCAGAACTTGCCAATGCTCTCAATGGAATCACATTCGGATTTGGTGGAAACGCGATGGATAAGTCCCTCATCGTAACCACTGCACGCGGAGCTTTCAATCATAACAATACAGGCGGAGTTGCTATAAACCATGTGCCAGGGTATAAGGGGATGTTTGGAGCTTCTGCCATCCTACCTGGGGAAGATGATTATGCAGTGGCATACCACTCTTCTTGTGCTTACAACCGTGCAGGTGGCCTTAACAAATGCCAATCTTCTCTCACACAATACGAAGGCCTCTGGCCATTTGGTTCGAACAGAACCTACAAACAATACAGTGGACACTACCGTGCTCCGTCTGTTTCATCCGCTGGATTGTATCTAGACCATGGTCAGATCAAAAAAGAAGGTTGGAGATAATTTTTAGGATTTATTGAAAGAAAGGAAAAGGAAAAAAGAGATGCGTAGCTCAATCACAACAATACTTGCGTTCCTCGTAGCAGGATCGCTGAGTGCACAAACCTATACCGTGTTCATTCACGGTAAGTCGGACAAAAACCACAATGGTGTGGGAACAACAGATGTAAACGGATACTGGGGATCATCCACTAGTACAGTTTCTGGATCCAAAATCTTCATCGGTTACGATGGAACAACAGATCCGAGAACATACGGATCTTCCCGTGCACAATCAAACATTTCCACAGGACTCACAAACTATTGCAAAGGTGCGAACTCTTGCAAAATCGTTTGCCACTCTGCTGGTTGTTATGCGATCGAATATTGGTTGTCCAACTTAGGTTCTACTGCATCTTCCAAAGGTTTTAACCTAACAAAAGTGACGGCACTTGCTGCGGCTTCTGGCGGGTCAGAACTTGCTTCTGCTCTGAACGGAATCAGTTTCGGATTTGGTGGAAACGCGATGGACAAGTCCCTCATCGTATCCACTGCTCGCGGTGCTTTCAATCATAACAACACTGCTGGTGTAGCTGTGAACCATGTACCTGGTTACAAAGGTATGTTTGGTGCATCTGCAATCCTTCCTGGTGAAGATGATTACGCAGTTGCTTACCACTCTTCTTGTGGTTACAACAAAGCAGGTGGCCTTAACAAATGCCAATCTTCTCTCACACAAAGCGAAGGGATCTGGCCATTCAACAAAAATGTAACTTACACACAGTACAGCGGACACTACAGAGCTCCGTCTGTTACATCCACTGGTCTATACCTTGACCATAGCGAGATCAAAAAAGAAGGATACCGATAGAATCGGATCTAAGCTCCCAACTACAGATCCTTTAGTCGGAAGTGAAAAAGACCAGCCAAATTGGCTGGTCTTTTTTTTTGCCCCAATATAATATAAATTGACACATTTGCCTTAATTGTGGAATTTGTGCTTAAATAAAGAAAATCAGGAAAGGGAAAAAATATGCGAAGCACCATCACAACTGTACTCGCGTTCCTCCTCGCAGGATCGCTCAGTGCACAAACCTACACCGTGTTCATCCACGGAAAATCAGACAAAAACCACAATGGCGTGGGAACAAGCGACGTGAATTCGTATTGGGGAACCTCTGCGAATACTGTCTCTGGATCGAAAGTATTCATCGGTTACGATGGAAGAACTGATCCCAGAACCTACGGAAGCGCTCGTGCCCAAACGAACATTTCAACAGGACTGACAAACTATTGCAAAGGTGGAAAATCTTGCAAAATCGTATGCCACTCTGCGGGATGTTATGCGATTGAGTTTTGGTTGGCGAATTTAGGATCCACTGCTTCTGCAAAGGGTTTCAATCTAACAAAAGTGACTGCTCTCGCAGCTGCTTCTGGTGGATCGGAACTTGCATCCGCTCTGAATGGCGCAACATTCGGATTTGGTGGGAACGCAATGGACAAGTCACTCATCGTATCCACAGCTCGTGGTGCGTTTAACCATAACAACACGGGAGGAGTTCAAATTCACCATGTACCAGGTTACAAAGGTGCTTTTGGACCGTCTGCCATCCTTCCAGGTGAAGATGATTATGCAGTGGCTTATCACTCTGCTTGCGGATACAACCGTGCAGGTGGACTTAGCAAATGCCAATCATCCATCGTAAGTGGTAGCACTACTTATACACAATACTCAGGGCACGTAAGAGCTCCCTCTCTTACATCTGCTGGATTGTATAAGAACCATAGTGAGATCAAAAACGAAGGAACTAGATAAGAGTAGGTTTAAAAAAACCCAACTACTTTTGGTAGATGGGTTTTCATTTGAGAAGCTGAAGGGAAACCTTCAGCTTTTTTTGTTTCCTGCGGAAATCTCTTGATATTGTTTTGTTTATCCGTGTTTGATCACACCTTGTCTAGACCTTCCAATAAACCAGTAATACAACACTGGCACTGCAAATCGACTGAGCACTGTCGCTGCAATTTCACCAAACATCAGTGAGATGGCAAGACCTTGGAATATTGGGTCAAATAACATTACAAAGGAACCAACCACAACTGCGGACGCTGTGAGTAACATGGGGCGAAACCTTACCACACCTGCATGGACTACAGCTTCCTTCAATTCGACTCCTTTTTTGATTTCCCCTTCAATGAAATCCACAAGGATGATGGAGTTACGAACGATGATCCCAGCACCTGCAATGAACCCAATCATGGATGTTGCCGTGAAATAGGCTCCCATCACCCAATGTCCAGGTAAAATCCCGATGAGGGAAATAGGAATTGGTGCCATGATGATGAGGGGCACAGTGTAACTTTTGAACCAACCGAGCACCAATACATAAATGAGTAGGATCACCACGGCAAAGGCTCCTCCTAAGTCGCGGAACACCTCATAGGTGATGAACCATTCCCCATCCCATTTGATCACGGGTTTTGTTGTATTCCAAGGAACATCCGCGGTTTGGGTTTCATACTGAATTTTTGGTGCCAGTTTTAACATTCCATACACTGGCGCTTCTTCTTCTCCAGAAAGTTCGCTCATCACATAATTGACTGGTTTTAGATTCTTTCGAAAGAGTGCCCTATCTTCTTCGAGGTAGGGAGTTCCTAACACACGTTCGGAGGACACCACTCCCGACTCCATTGACATGATGTTTTGGTTTTGAAAAGGAGATTTGGAGCTACGAACATTTTGTTTGATGGAAAGGGAAATGGAAACTTCTTCTGGTTCTTTTGCTGTTGCCAAACTCACAAGAGGAGATTCCGAAAAAAGTATGGATCCAGTGTAAGCAAGGGCTGAAGTTTTGATTCCAAAAAGGCCTGACTTATCAAAATCAATTGGGTAGACCATCTTCGGCCTTCCGTTACGAAGCGAAGTATCCAAATCAACCACACTTGGTTCTTCCTTGAAGATTTGGTAGATCTCTTCTGCGACTTTCTTTCGTTCGGAAGCAGTTGGACCATACACTTCTGCCACCATGGTTGCCATCACAGGAGGACCCGGTGGAATTTCTAATACCTTTGTGACGGCATGATGAGTTTCCCCGAAGGTTTTGATTTCACCACGAAGAGATTCGATGATTTCATGGCTTGAAACTTTCCGATCATTTTTATTCTTTAAAATGATTTGTAAGTCATTCATGGAATCCAAATTTCGAAGAAAGGAATGTTTCACCATTCCCGAAAAAGAAAAGGGAGCCGCTTCTCCACCGAAGATTTGGATTTTTTCCACATTCGGATTTTGTAATAGGAGTTTTGCTAATAGCTCTGTTTGTGACATACTTTGTGCCAAGGTGGTTCTTGGTTCATAGTCGATGAGCACTTGGAACTCTTCTTTATTATCAAACGGTAACATTTTTACTTTTACCCACTTGAAGGCAACAAAGGCCATAGAAGCAACAAGGAGTCCGATGGTGATGGCACCAAATACACTTGCATTCTTCTTTGTACCTAACAACCAGTTGGTGAACTTAATATAAAGTTGGTCTAGTTTGGATACTTTGTGACCTACTTCTGTTCCTGAATGTTGGTTTGGTTCTTTTAACAATCTTACAGATGCCCAAGGAGTGATCACAAAGGCAACGATGAGAGATAAAATCATCGCAAGGCTTGCTCCCACTGGGATTGGTTTCATATAAGGTCCCATAAGGCCTCGCACAAATGCCATGGGTAGAATGGCTGCAATCACAGTAAAGGTAGCAAGGATGGTTGGATTTCCCACTTCGGATACGGCAATTAAAGTGGCACGTATGATCCCTAGTTTCGGATTTTCTTCCAAATGCCTTTCGATGTTTTCTACCACTACAATGGCATCATCCACAAGAATTCCTATGGAAAAAATCAAAGCAAAGAGAGTCACACGGTTGAGTGTGTAACCAAGGAAATAATAGATCGCAAGTGTGAGAGCTAAGGTGACAGGGATAGCAATGGCAACAACAAGGGCCGATCGCCAACCCATCCAAAGGGCGATGAGAACAGTCACAGAGATGGTGGCAATGAGCAAATGTTCAATGAGTTCATGCGATTTGTCTTCTGCTGTGCTTCCATAGTCACGAATGATGCTGAAACTAATTTCTTTTGGTAGGTCTTTTTGAAAGAGTTCCGCTCTTTCAATCAAATCCTTGGAAAGATTGACCACATTTGTCCCTTTTCGTTTGGCAAAAACGATGGTCACAGCATTTCGTTTGGATTCTCCGAGGGATTTGTCAAAAAGAAGAGATGACCTTGTTCGTTCTTCTGGTCCTTCTTCTACCTTCGCTAAATCTTGGATGCGAACCACCCTACCCCCACGTTGTGCCACAGGGAGCGATTTCACATCTGCAATATTTTTTAATACACCACCAACTTCCATATCGAGGACAGATTCCGAAGACCAATTTTTACCGGCAGGGATCAGAGCATCGTTATGTTTTAAACTTTCCGCCACTTCAATGGATGTTACACCATATCGACTCAGTAGATCAGGATCTACTTTGACACGAACTGTTTTCTTTAATCCACCTAACATTTGTACACTTGCCAAATCCGGAGTGGAAGACAATTCTCTTGCAAGTGGTGCCACTTTTTGTCTTAGTTCATAATCATTGAGTGTTTCAGAACTAAAACTTAGAGCAAGGAAAGGAACATCATCAATTGAGAATGATTTTACAATGGGCGGCAATGTATTCTTAGGTAGGACAGTTTTAGCCTCCATCAGTTTGTGATGGATTTTGACAAGAGACGGTTCAATGGGTTCTCCAACCTTAAACCGAACCGTGATATAACTCCCATGCCATTTGCTTGTGCTATAAATGTATTCCACACCTTCAAGACCCCAAACTGCTCTTTCGACAGGCTCTGTTACTTTTCTTTCTGTTTCTTCAGGCGAAAATCCAGGGCTTGGGATTTGGATGTCAATCATGGGAACAGAGATCTGAGGTTCCTCTTCTTTGGGAGTTAAATACACTGCAAATAAACCAAGCACCAAACTGGCGATTGCAATTACAGGCGTTAACCTTGAATGTAAAAATGTTTCTGCAAGTCGCCCTGCAAATCCTGCTCTAATTTCTTCCAGTGGCTTCATTTGTGTCTTCCTTTTTTGAAAATATCGATGCTTCTGTTCTCACTTGTAAAAGTGTAATTTCAGTTTCCATTAATACGCGTGATAATTCTAAAGATTTGTTGAGTGTTTCTGCAAATTGAATGGCGTTGATGGCTCCACTTTGGAATAACCGTTGCATATTTGTTACTTGTTCTTCTTGAAATTTCACAGTTTCTTTTATAAGCTCCAAACTTTCTTTCAAAGAGATTTCTTTTTGAATCAGTGACTTCACATGTGCTTCTTCTTCTTTAGTTTTCTCTTCTATTTTTTTAAGAGCGGCTTCTGCATTTAATTTAGATTCTTCTACGACTCCCATATCTTTAGGATTGTAAAGATTCATTTGTAAATACACACCTGCTTGGTAGGCATTCGAAATGTTGCGACTTCCTTGGTAACCATATGCTTCCGAGTAAGCACCAACTTTTGGTAGAAATTTTGCCATCTCCATTTCTGCTTTCAGTTTTTCACCTTCTGCATACTTAATCTGTGCATTCATTTGGTTGGATCTTTCATATCCAACGGGTCTTTTGAAATATGTATCTAAAAAAGAATTTAGATCCGATTCTACAATTTCCAAATCAGTCGATGGAACATCGGACAATACGTATAACGTTTCTTTATAATCGTTGATTTGTAATTGTGATTGTTTCTCTAAAACTGCGATTTGGTTTTGAATCGATTTTAGGGCAAGGTATCCTGCATACCCAACAGGGTTACCTTTGTTACCCAATGAATAATTCGATTGGAATCGACGTTCGATCTTTTTAATTTGTTCGAGTCTCTTCTGATAATCTGTTAAACTTTGGATGGCGCGGTAGTAGAAACCTGCTTGTGCAAATTCCCGATCGCGAATGGCTAACCATTCAAATTTTAATCCAGTACTTCTTTTTTCATTCATTGCTGCGAATGTTTTACTAGACCCACCTTCGTAGAGTGGTAGATCCATTCCAAGAGTTCCTCTGGAATACTGATGACTTCCTGGATAATTTAATGTATCTTTCGCAAAAAGATTCATCGTGTCAGAATTGAGTGTCGTATAAGGTTGATTATTCGAATCTAAAAAGTTTCCGGGACGATAACGAGTGGAAGCAGTCGAAAAATCGGCATCGGTTGCACTCCTTTGACTGAGTTTCCCCATAAAGTTGAGTGTGGGATCGTTTGTTTGAAAGGTTCTAAGATCGGCATAAACCCTAGGTAACCAGTGTTTGTCGGATCTGTCCTTTGCAATTTCACCAGCTTTCCACTCCAAATATTTGGATTTTCTTGCTGATGAATTTTCTTCGATTCTTTTCCAAAGTTCATTAAAACCTACTCCTTCCGCAGAAAGATAAACTGGTGTGACAAGAAGTAAAAAGCTGATGAAATATTTCATTGAACTAGTCCCTAACCTTTGGTGTTGCACCAAGTTTGTTTAAAAGGATCGCCATCGGACAAAACCCAAATGTGGAAAACACAACTAGGTTGATACCGACAAGTAAGTTCAATAGAAACCACCAGGAAGAAACATAGGCTCCAAGTGTGACCCCTACCAAACTAAAGATTCCAGCGATGAGAAAAACCAATCGCTCCAAATACCATGTTTTTGTTGATGCTAAGAACATTACCATACCCCCTATAGTATATAGTCTATCTCCATATATACCCATGGGGGTATATATGGCAAGTATTTTTTATCGAGATGTTTGAGAGGGAGGATTGGTTTTAGAGGGAAAATGCTGCGGAAATGGCTTTTTTAACATCGGTTTCGATGTTTTGAGTGGACTTCTTTTCTTTGAAGCAAGTATCCATATATTCATGGATGTAAGCTTCTCCGAACTTTTTCATGGCTTGGTGGGCCGCTTTTAGGAGTAGGATTGCTTTTTCACAGTCTTGTTCTTCCGCAACAATGGAATTTTTGATCGCTTCCAACTGGCCCTGGATACGATTGATGCGGTGGATGAGTTTGGTTTGGTTTTCGGAAAGGCTCATTCCTATATACCCAGCAGGGTATACAAAAGATGCAAGAAAAAAAATGACACCCTTCCCATTTTCTAAATCCCCCGTTACAGAACTTTCACAAGTCCCACCCTATTATGTTTCCAATTTTGGTCATTGGTCTGGAGTCACTGAGTATCAGGAGGCGGGGATTCATTTTTTGATTGAATTTGCCAAACACTGTCGGCTCAGAAAAAATGCTTCGATTTTAGAAGTTGGTTCAGGCCTTGGGGGAAGCATTTTGTATTGGAGCCATCATTTTTCACCCAAACAAATATCTGCCATCAATTTAGTTGGAGAACAATCTAACTTCGCCAAACAACTCTTTATCGAAAATCAAGTATTGGTAGACCCATTTTTAGAAGGAAGTTGGGAAACCATGAAAATCCTTCCGCCAAATCAATATGATTTTGTTTTTTCAGTCGATGCGGCCTACCATTTTGAAAATACGAAAGAGTTTTACCGTGAATCTTTTCGAGTGTTACAACCAGGAGGCAAACTTGTTTTTAATTTATTCCAATCGAAACAAAAAATAAAGTCCCCTTTCCGTTCGATCTTAAAATTATTCTTCATTCCAAAGGACCAAGTCAAGATGGTAGAGGATACAATGAATGACTTAGAAGACATTGGTTTTGTGATAGAAAAAAACCAAAATTGGACCAACCCAGTGATCGATGGATTCATTCAAAATTCAAAGAAGATGCAGTTTTCCCTCCAAACATTTGGATCCCTCTTAAGGATCATCACTCGTTCGTTAGGTTTGCAATATCACTATTATGTTGTGATCAAACCAAATTCAGTTTCTCTCTAGGTTTTGATGATTTCATCAATGGATTGTTTTAAAATTTGAGATGTCACTTGTAAGGCTGACTTGGCACCAGCTTCTAATAAAGGAATTCCATACAAAGAATAAGAACCACATAACCAAAGTTTACAATTTGGATCAGCGTGTAAGGAAGAGATTCTTTGAATTGCTTTTGCCGTCCTTTCATCCATCACTGGCCTTTCAAACTTGGCTAATTTCAAAATTTGATTCTTTTCTGGGAGTTTGTGAGGGTTCCAAGTTTGGAATACTTTTTTTCCTTTTAACTCGGGGATGATTCGACCTAAATCCAATGTGACTTCCGGTTTGTCGTAACCATCACGAATGTTGAACACAAGGGATACCGTTGGATTTTTAAAATAACTTGGGTCGGTATGTAATACAACATCACTTGCTTCGTAACGAAATTCATTTAAAATTTCTTTTTCGGATTCAAATCCATTTCCTAATAAATTTTGAGCCTGATTAGCCTGTGTGGAGAGGATTACGTGTTCAAATTCTTTTTCTTCCGATTCAAATTGAATGATGGTTTTTGAACCTTTTTTATAAATTTTTTGGATATTGGCATTCAGATGGAGATGTTTCAACTCACCCGTCAAACGATTCACAATGTCCCTTGTACCAAATTTGGCTGTTTCTTGTGGAGTATAGGAATACCCTCTGGAGTGATAACCAATAATCGTTTCGGCAGGATACAGTGCGACAGTATCTGTTTTGCAAGTGTTTACCAAAGCAAAGGTAGGTAACAAAAACTCAAAAATAAATTCGTGAGAATAATTGTATTTTTTTAAAAAATCTAAAATGGTGATGTTTGGGTTTTCGTTTTTCCAATCCGTTTTTGCATTTGTATAAAACTTAAGTAAATCTGAGAATATGTTTCTCCCTTTTTTTGACAAAAATACATCTGCTGTTGGAAATCCAAAGTGGTGACCAAAAATATTTTTGGAAAAAAAACCAAACACAGATTGATCGCTTGAATCCACTCGAAACGAATAATCCACAACTTTTGTCTGAATGTCAGCTCTGTCATAAACCTGAAACAATGTAGGATAATAATCTCTTTTGATCGTACGAAAAGGGATATCAAATTCCACTTCATTTCCGCCTATCATTTGTTTGGCTCCAAATGCAGCCATTCCAACATCTGAATGTTTCTCATATAAAGAAACTTCACAAAATTTATTGAGGGCCCAAGCCGCAGTGAGTCCCGTGATTCCTGATCCGACAATAGCAATCACTTCATACTTCCTGTCTTTAAAAACTTCACATGCCAAGACAATGCATTTTCTAAATCATGCGGAGTGTGTTTGCCTTTGGAAACTTTGAGTGCAGTTTCATAATAAGAGCGAAGTTTGTCTCTGTAGATTGGGTGAGCACATTTTTCTATGATCAGTTCTGCACGTTTTTTGGGTGGGCATCCTCTTAAATCTGCCAATCCATTTTCGGTAACAAAAATCATCGTTGAATGTTCATTATGATCTGTATGGGAAACCATCGGAACAATGGCAGATATGTTTCCATCCTTGGCAAGAGAAGGTGTCATAAAAATACTAAGATGGGAATTCCGTGTAAAATCTCCTGATCCTCCAATTCCATTCATCATCGATGTACCCATCACATGAGTGGAGTTTACATTTCCATAAATATCGATTTCAATCGCTGTATTCATGGCAATCAGACCCATTCGACGGATCACTTCTGGATGATTCGAAATCTCTTGAGGTCGGATCACAAATTTTGACTTCCAAGCAGATATATTCTCATGAAATCGTTTCAAACCTAACTCGGAAAAGGTGAGAGCTGATGTAGATGCAATCTCTAATTTGCCAGCATCAATCAAATCAAATACGGAATCTTGCACCACTTCAGTATACATTTGAATGGCGTGGAATTTTGGATCTTTTGCCATACTCGCAAGCACAGCATTTGCGATGTTACCCACCCCATTTTGAAAAGGTAGGTATTCTTTTGGAATCCTTCCCATTTTGATTTCATGTTGGATGAATTCTAAGACATGGGCTGCAATGTTTTGGCAATCAGAATCAGGAGTTTTAAATACGGTTGCGGCATCTGGTTTACTTGATCGAACAATTCCTTTTATTTTTTCAGGTGGGACTTGTACATAAGATTCCCCAATTCGATCCTGTGGATTGATGATGGGAATCGGCCCACCTTTGGAATGATGGCTTGGTAAATAAATATCATGGTAGTTCTTAAGTTCCAGAGGATGCGTGTCGGTTAACTCGATATAAACGGATTCTGCATTTTTGATATATGTGGCACTCATTCCAGAGGATGTAGACAAATAAATTTTTCCATCGTTGGTCACATCAATTGCTTCCACAATGGCAACATCAATTTTTGGTAAAATTCCATGTTCGATGTATTTGACGACATGGGAAAGGTGCATATCAATAAAATCCGTTTCCCCTTGGTTGATTAAGTTTCGTAAATATGAATTGGATTGGTAAGGAATTCTTAATTTAAGTGCTCCCGTTTTCGCGAGAACACCATCTAACTCTTCTCCAGTGGAGGCACCAGCGTAAAGATTGATAGAAAAAGTTTTGCCAGATTTTTTTTCAGTTTCAATACGATTGGCAAAGGCTTGGGGGATCAGTTTTGGATATCCGGCAGGAGTGAATCCTGAACAGCCCATTGTCACATGATTTGGTAATAATTGGGCGATTTCTTCGGCAGTTTTTAATTTTTCTTCTATCAGTGAGTTGGATACGGTCATAAATCTAAAATCTCTTCTTTGACCAAAGATAAAGAGATTGCCTAAAAATAAAAAGTCCAAATTCTGAACGTATGGATTTTCTCTTATATTTCTATTCGGTATTATTTGGAATCATTCTGATTGCGCCATTTATATTGTTTTACTATCGGTTCCAAGTGGATGAATCTCCCTTTGGGAAAGAAACCGAGGCACACCTCAAAGCTATTTATGAAAAAAAGAGTAACCTACTCGATTCTTTAAAAGACATTCGATCTGACTTTGATTCTGGAAAACTCACAGAAGAGGAATTCCAATCTCAATCCATTCCTTACATAGAAGAATTGGAAACAGTTGAATCGGAATTAGTGGAAAAACGAAAAGGGACAGTAACGATGAACCAACCGAAGATCAACTCAAACTGGACATGTGCCAATTGTGGATCTTTTGTTCCAGTACCCAATGCAAAATTTTGCCCGAACTGTGGCACTGGTCGATTGGCATAATTCAAAAACTGATGATTCAAACAAAAGATTTCATTTGTGTGGAATGATAGAACTAGAAATTGAAATTTGTTTTTGATTACATTCTATCGACTTGGAATCCTTAGTTTCAATTCGAATTCGAAAACTGCATATCATACAATCGTTTGTATTTGGAATTTGGATTTTGTAAGAGATCTGTGTGACTTCCGGATTCAACAATCTCTCCATTTTCTAAATAGTAGATCGTATCAGCAATTTTAACAGTCGATAAACGGTGAGCAATGATGATAACCGTTTTGTTTTCGTACAATCGAACAAATGCTTGTTGGATCAATCTTTCCGATTCTGTATCCAATGCTGAAGTTGCTTCATCTAAAATAAGGACTTCTGGATTGGCAAGTAATGTCCTTGCAATGGAGATCCTCTGCCTTTGGCCTCCAGACAACATCACTCCCCGTTCGCCGACGATCGTATCGTAACCTTCTTCAAAGGATTCAATGAACTCGGAAGCAAATGCATCTTCAGCAGCTCTTCGGATTTCTTCTTCAGATGCATCTGGTTTTCCAAAGGCAATGTTTTCTCGAATGGAACCATTGAACAAAAAAATATTTTGAGAAACCACACCAATTCGTTTTCGGAGATTATCCAAACTCAAATCTTTGGCGTTCACATCATCCCAAAAAATCCCACCTTCAGAAGGATCAATCAATCTTGGTAACAAATCAACTAATGTGGATTTTCCTGCACCAGAGGAACCAACAATGGCAATGGTTCCTCCTTTCGGTAAGGTGAGGTTGATATTTTTTAATGCATATAAATCTGTATTGGGATAAAGATAAGTTACATTTTTGTATTCGATCGCTTTTTCCAAATGACCTAATGGTTTTGGAGATATTGGTTCTTTGATGTCAACATCCCGTCCAAGGATTTCAAAGACTCGGTCACTTGCTATCACTGAGGCTTGGATTAAATTCACCAATATGCTCATTTGTTTGAGAGGACGCATTAGAAAAATGAGCGTTAGAAAAAATGCGATGAACATACCTTTGGAAAAACTGGAATCTTCTAATAAATAAGCTCCTATCCCCAAAAACACCATGGTAACAACCGAACCAGATAACTCTGTTAAGGCGGGACCTATTTGATGGTAAAAGTGAGTCTTAAATGTTTTGTCAGATAGGTTTTGGTTGACTTTAAAAAATCGTTCCGCTTCCTTTTCTTCCATTGAAAAAGCACGGATCACTCGGATTCCAGAAATCACTTCCTGGAGGTCACCATTTAATTCAGACAACTGCTCTTGTTGGTTTTTGGTGGTCCTTCGAATTCGATCGGCAAAGGTACTCACCGGTCCAACGATAAGGGGGATGACAATAAAAAGTAAAAAAAACAATTTCCAACTTAACACTAGTAAGATGATTAAATGGGTGATGATGTAAAAAAAGTCATTGATGGCATCTTTTAAATCATTCGATACCACTTTGCCAACGATGTCGACGTCATTGATGACCCGACTCATGAGAACTCCCGTTTTTTCACGGTAAAATTCATTGAGAGGTAATACTTGGAGTTTTTGATAAAGGGCTTGGCGCAGGTCTTTTACAGCGAGTAACCCAGCCGAATTGACAAAATAAACAGTGCCTGCCAGGCAAAGAAGCTTCAAAAAATAAATGGGTAAAATGATGAGGCAAAATAGATAAACCAAATCATCTGGTTTTTTTTCGGCAAGTTCTGCATTGGTTTTTTCTTTGAGATTGGCAAATTGCCATTCCCAGTATGTCAGCCCTTGCAAACGATCGGGATTTTTATATTCGGAGAGAAGTGTCTGGTCTTTTTTGGTTAGGGCAATTTGAAACTTATAATTTTCGCCAGTTCCCAAGGAATCAAAGATTGGGATGAGCGAGGTGAGCGAAGCGCCGTTAAAAATAGAAACAAATATAGACAGAAAAACTCCTAAGCTGAGTCTGTATTTGTATTTCGCCAAATATGGCCAGAGTTTTCGGTAAATCTTCACGTATGAGAACCTTATCCCTCGTTTTCTTTCTCTTGTCCCTCACTTTTTGTAGGAGAGATTCTGTAGAGTTTGACATTAAAATTGCTCTGCCATCAGACCCAACGAATTTGGATCCACTTTTTAGCACTGATCTCACAAGCCAAAAACTAGCTCGATTCCTCCACCAAGGGCTCTTTATTTCAGAAAAAGGATTTTTTATCTCCCCTTGGATCACAAAGGAAACAAAAGTGCAAAGTGCTTCCGAAAGCATTTTACGGTTTACCCTGAACTCAGACAGTCCACCAATTCAGGACATCCAATTTAGTTTATCTCGACTGATCTTAGAATCCTATCCAAGAAAAGCGGATTATCAGTTTTTGAAATCAGTTGAGATCCTCTCGGGATCCGTACTCGAGTTACATATCCGAAAAGACACATCAGAATCGGAATGGAAGGAAAAACTCAGTTTACCATTTGCCTCTATCATTGGGAAAGAAGAGTGGGCAAAAAATACGTTAAAAACGTATGGGAAATACAAACTAGTGAATTGGAAAAAAAATGAATTCATCGACATCCATTACCAAAAAGACAATGGAATTCAATTCCCAAAAAGCATACGATTTTATATTTTACCTCAATCTACGACCTCATTGTTTTTATATCGCAAATCAGAATTAGATGCTTTTAAACTATCGGATTTTTTACTTTCGATCCCAGAAGCAACATCGATATACGCTCTAACAAAAAAAGGAAGATCCGTACAATATGTTACCATCAACCAAACGAATCCATGTTTTGATTTTCATTTCCGAAATGCACTTAACTTTAGTATTCCAAGAGAACTCATCATTCAAAAACTCTTAGAAAATCATGCGGATCTAACGTATGGTCCAATTCCATTACCGTATTTGGAAACATTAAAATTAAAATTAACTAACATCGATATTTCATACAACAGAGAGAAAGCGTTAATTGAATTAAAACAATCCAGATGTTATCCGAATATTTTAACAAAACAAATTGAATTTCGAATGCGTGGGGATGACGAAAACCAAACCAAAGGAAGAGCCATTAAACAAGCGCTAGAAGAGATTGGATTAAAAATTAAATTAAAACCGATGGAAAAAGCTCCTCTATACAAAGAAAACGGAGAGGGAAAAGGAGACTTAACACTCCTAACATGGTATTCCGATTATGATTCTGTTTGGAATTTTTTGGACCCACTTTTTCATCCAGACAAAACTGGGAATGGTGGGAACAGGTCTTTCTATCAAAATCCTAAACTTGGACTCATTTTCAACAAACCCAATCGGAACTTAACAGACGCTATAAAAGTAATTGAAACTGTAACGTTGGACAAACCCTGGATTTTCCTGTGGTCCATCCAGGAAAATTATTTGGTATCTAAGGAGTTTCTTCGTTATACCGAACTCGCCGATTATCTATAAGAGGTGGTTCCAATTCCACAGAATCTACTGCAGTAGGTTGCACTTTTGATCCATCAGTTTCATAGGTTGAGATTTCAGAATCATCTTCTTCTGTTAGGTTGGGCTGGGTAATCATATTTGGTTGTGGATCCGATTTATTAAATCCATTCCGTTTCGGAGGTAAATCTCCAATGTAATAATATTGTGCAAAAAGAGGCACCTTACATACATAATCAGGATGATTTTCTATTAAGGTACCATCATCAGCGCATACATCCACTTTAACAAAATCGCCAACAAAACTAGGAACCAATTGGTTTCCCATTCCCAATTTCGATTTTACATTTTGAATATAACGATACCAAATTCCTCCAGACACTCCTGAACCAGACCCGGGGAAAGGAGCTCCTTCATCATGACCCACCCAAACTACCGTTACATTCCTTGGAGTAAGACCTGCAAACCAAACATCTCTCACACCTTTGATCCCTTTCCATTTTGATGATTTGAGTTTTGGAGATTGGACTGTTCCTGTTTTACCCGCGTATAAAAATGGTTCCCCTTCCTTACGTTTTAAGGTCATTGTTCCTTCTTCAGTCAAAACAGACTGCAAAGTATTGATGGCCATGGCACAGGCAACAGGATCTAATATTTGTTCGGCGGCTTCATTGGGGACAGTATTATAAAATTCATTTCCATCCATGTCTGTGATTTTAATGATTTTACGGGGAGTGACTCGTCTTCCTCCATTCATTAAGGTAGCATAAATCACAGAAAGCTCCATTGGACTAAGTTCACCGGAACCAAGCGCTAGGGATAAATTTCGTTGGAATCTTTGTTCTGCTTCTTCTTCAGGAATCGAAAGGATCGCACTTAATTTTTGGATGAAATAAGAAATTCCAACCTCGTGTAATAATTTCACGGATACCGTATTCACCGATTGGGCCAAAGCTTGGCGGACAGTGATCTCCCCTTTGTATCCTTTGTACCAGTTTTTCGGTGAGTAACCGGAGATATCCAATTTTTCGTCTTTGATTTTAGAGGATGGATTTACAATTCGTTTTTCAAATGCAAGTGCATAGACCAAAGCTTTGATCGTGGAACCTGGTTGGCGTTTGGCTTCTTCTGCACGATTAAAGCGAAACACGTTTGAGATTTTATAACCACCAACCATTGCCTCCACATCTCCCGTTTCGGGGTCGAGTGAAATCATAGATCCACTTAACTGTGGTAAGATGCTCCTTGTCACTTCAGCAAGATCACCTTTCCCTTTTTTCTGGTATTCTGACTCTTGTTTGGAGAGATCACTTCGAACCGAATCGACACCGATGCGCAAAGCATCTTCTGCGAACCTTTGTTTCTCCAAATCGAGGGTCGTGTAAACAAGAAGGCCTCGTTCTTCCAAATCTTCATTGGAAAATTTTTCTAAAATGAACCGACGAATCTCAGAATTAAAATCAGGAGCTAAATTGACGCGAAAATCTTTATCGGCACCATACTTTCCAATTTCACTTGAGTATTTGGGATTCCCATCTTCATCCTTTGATTCTTTCACTTTGTAGATGGTTCTAAATCGTTTTAAATTCACTTCGATGGAATCAGAAAACTTAACAGGTATATCCTTCTGCGACGGATGGAGTTCCGGATTTCTCGCCATATCGTATAACACGCGTTTCTGTCTTGAAAGTGCGATTCCAAGATTCCGAACGGGATTGTAAACACTCGGGGCAGGGATAATCCCCACAAGTAGAGCTGCTTCTTCAGGACTCAGTTCCGATGCGGGTTTACGAAAATAATATCGAGCGGCTTCTTCCACTCCAGTATTCCCTTCTCCCAAAAAAATTTGGTTTAAATACATAGCCAAAATCTCTTCTTTAGAGTAATGGCTTTCTATATAAAACGTACAATACAATTCAGTTAGTTTATTGAATAAATTACGCTTCCCAAGATTAAGAGTTAATTTTGCTAACTGTTGTGAGATGGTCGATCCACCTTGGGACAATCGAAACTGAACCAAATTGGTAACAACTGCGCGCATAATGGCCGTATAGTTTAGACCAGAGTGGGAAAAAAACTCCCGATCTTCCGACGATAACACCGCCCAAACAATGACATTATGTTTTGCTAAATTATCAGTACGAATGGGGCGAAAATTTCGGCGATAAAATTCACCCATCACTTTTCCACTGCGATCAAGGATCTTCACTGATTTGGGTTGGAAACTATCGTAAAAATTAGAAACTTCGGACCTGTATTTTTCTAATGATTTATGAACCCTTGTCTCTTCACCAGACCATACTACATAGGCGCCACCTAAAAAGAAAAAACTAAGAAATACTCCTACAATGAAGCCAATGGCCAATACTTGATTTTTTTTCTGCCATAAAAACCGCAATAGATCCGTTAGATGCCCATACAATACTTCTAATATCAAATAAAAGGAATTATTTTTGTAGTTCATCTTTTTTTACTCTTCGATTTACCAAACAATAGTGTTTCGACTTCTTCAAATCGAGTGACCGGATAAAAACTCACACCTTTTTTCACATAATCAGGGATTTCTTGGAAGGCTTTTTCGTTGTCCTTTGGGAAGATAATTTTTTTGATTCCCACACGTTTGGCCGCCACAATTTTTTCTCGTAAACCACCAATGGCAAGAACTTCACCTGTTAATGTCAACTCCCCTGTCATCCCAAAACCTGGATTTACCACGCGGTTCGTCACAAGTGATAAAATAGCCGTCGCCATAGTGATCCCAGCGCTAGGACCATCTTTGGGAGTAGCACCGTCTGGCACGTGTAAGTGGATGGCTTTTTTCTCAAATAACAAATCGTTGTTTAAATAGTTTTTCACAAACGACAAAGCAATGTTTGCTGACTCTTCCATCATTTTCCCCATTTGCCCAGTGAGAGTGAGACCACCTTTGCCAGGGATAAGGACAGCTTCGATGAGTAAGGTAGACCCACCAGCGTTCGTCCAAGCAAGTCCTAAAGCTGTACCTGGAACTTTTGGAATCGTCATTCGATCGTCCACAAATGGAGGAGGACCTAAGTATTCTACCAAATCCTTTTCTCTGATTTCTTTGGAATACTTTTCCTTTAACACTTGTTTGAGGGCAAGTTTTCTAACCAATTTATCAAATGTTTTTTCGAGACCACGTAACCCCGATTCTCTAGAATAAGAATTAATGAGGAGTGTCACTGTCTCTTTTTTCATCGAAAAAGAATCAGGATTTAATCCATTTTTGATAAAAATTTTACTCCAAAGATACTTCTGGAAGATCTGTACTTTTTCTTCGGTGATATATCCTGAAAGTTGGATCACTTCCATTCGATCGAGTAAGACACGTGGGATGGGTTCGAATGTATTGGCAGTAGCAATGAACAAAACATCCGACAAATCAAATGGCAGATCTAAATAATGATCCCTAAAATTAAAATTTTGTTCTGGATCCAGAACTTCCAATAGTGCTGCTTGCGGATCCCCTTGGTATCCTTGCGACATCTTATCAATTTCATCGAGTAAGATCACAGTATCTCTTTCTTTTGTGATCTTGAGTGCATTGATGAGTTTTCCTGGCATGGCCCCAATGTAAGTTCGACGATGCCCTTTGATCTCTGCTTCATCTCTCACACCACCAACACTAAACCGGTAAAACTTTCTTCCCAATGCCTCTGCAATGGATTTTGCAATGGAAGTTTTCCCCACACCTGGTGGACCAACAAGACAAAGGATGGAGCCCTTACTTTTAGGATTCAGTTTATGGACCGCTAAAAACTCTAAAATCCTTTCCTTTACATCTTCTAATTTATGATGGTCTCGGTTGAGAACTTTTTTGGCATGTAAGAGATTGATATCCTTTAATGCTGGTTTTTCCCATGGCAAACTATCTACCAAATCCAAATAGTTTCTGATCACATTATAATCACTGGAAATGGGATCTGAATTTTTGAATTTATCAATTTCTCTTTCCACTTCCACGATGATTTCATCCGCAACAGGGATGGCTTTCAATCGAGTCAGTAGTTTATCGTATTTTTGTTCTGTTTTATCCTCACCAACACCTAATTCTTGTTGTATGGCCTTAAGCTGTTCTCTTAAGAAAAATTGCCTTTGTTGGTTATCAATTTTATCATTGATTTGTTCTTGGATTTTTTTCTGTAAAACGACGAGCTCAATTTCTTTTTTTAAGAATAAAAGCACCTTTTCCAAGCGATCATTGATATGAATAGCTTCGATGACAGATTGGTATTCTTCTTTTTCCAAATTAAGAATAGAACAAACAAAATCGGCCATCTTTGCCGGTTCGTTCACATTCATCATGGTCAACTTCATATCTTCTGTAAACAAAGGATTGTTTTGTGCCAGTTCCTTAGTCAGAATGAGTAAGGTTCGCATGAGTGCCTTGATATTATTTTTGCTTGTACCCAGTTCTTCTTCTGGGTAGGCCACGTTGGCAATTAACATTGGTTCTTTGGTATGAATCGAATTGATTTTGAACCGTTGGATGGTATTGACGAGTATATTCATCCCACCATCAGGTAGGTTGATTTTTTTTAGAATCCTTGCGACAACTCCAATTTGAAAAATATTATCTTCTGAAGGTAGTTCCGATTCATCTTCTTTGAGTAAAATCAGTCCTAAAAACCCTGCCCCCTTGGAAGACTCTTCGATGGACTGGATGAACCGACCTGGGGGTACGATGAGAGGAGTGATGATACCAGGAAAAACGGGTCGTACTTTGATCGGAAGTAAAAAGATCTGTTTCGGTAAAGTATCTTCTAGTCTTGCCAATTTGTTTGGGTTTTCCCAAAATTCATTTGATTCCAATCCGTATCCTTCCTTATGTTTCAATTTTGTCTGGGCCAAGTGCTAACATTTTATCACGAAACATGGCCGCCTTCTCAAAATCCATGTCATTTGCGTAACGTAACATCTCACGTTTCAAAGCTTCACGTAACTTGTCTTTGGTTTTGTATTTCTTCAAGGTAAATTCTTTTTCTAAATCTTTTAATGCTTCTTCTTTGCTATCCTCTTCTGCCATCTCTCTTGGAAGGATATCATGAATTTCTTTTTGAATTGTCTGTGGTGTGATCCCCATTTTCTCATTATGTGCTTCTTGGATCAACCGACGACGTTCTGTTTCACTCATCGCTTTTTTGATGGAATCAGTCATACGATCTGCATAGAGGATGGCTTTTCCGTTTACGTTCCTTGCGGCACGACCAATGGTTTGGACGAGTGATTTATAATTTCGAAGGAAACCCTCTTTGTCAGCATCTAAGATGGCAACAAGCGAAACTTCAGGAATATCCAAACCTTCACGTAACAAATTGATCCCGACAATACAATCGTAAACTCCCTTTCGTAAGTCCCGAATGATTTCAGTTCTTTCGATAGTATCAATTTCCGAATGTAAATAAGCGATCTTTAGACCCACTTCTTTATAATAGTCAGTCAAATCTTCTGACATTTTTTTAGTGAGAGTGGTAATGAGGACCCTTTCTTTTTGGTTGATACGAAGCCTGATTTCATTTAATAAATCTTCGATTTGATTTGTCGTTGGCCTTACTTCCACGACTGGATCCAGAAGTCCAGTAGGCCGAATGATTTGTTCAAATACCGCTTCACTTTTATTCAATTCATTTTGGTCTGGAGTTGCTGACACATACAAAGTCCTTGGAGTCATCGCTTCAAATTCTGTAAAATTCAATGGTCTGTTATCGAGTGCACTCGGTAACCGAAACCCAAATTCAACTAACGTTTGTTTTCTGGATCTATCACCTGCATACATTCCACCAATTTGTGGGAGAGTGACATGTGATTCATCAATGATGAGTAAAAAATCTTTTCCAGGAAAATAATCGAGTAAACAGGCAGGCCGTTCCCCTTCCGCTCTTCCAGTCAGATGACGAGAGTAGTTTTCGATCCCACTACAATACCCAAGTTCGAGTAACATTTCCATATCGTAATTCGTTCGAGACTCAATTCGTTCTGCTTCGAGGTGTTTGCCTTGTTTTAAAAAATATTCCTTTTGGGCCGCCATCTCTTCTTTGATTTTTTCCATGGCATCTTTGATTTTAGGCCCTGAAGTGATGAAGTGTTTGGCGGGATAAACGACGACACGATCAAGTTTGATTTTTACCTTTCCCGTGAGAGGATCAATTTTGGAAAGTCCATCGATTTCATCTCCAAAAAGTTCAATTCGGATTCCCTCTTCTTGGTAAGAAGGCATGATTTCAATTGTATCTCCGCGAACACGAAAATTACCACGACTAAAATCAATATCGTTTCTCGCATATTGGATGTGTAAGAATTTACGAATGATTTGGTCGCGGTCAATTTTATCACCAACTTGTAACATCACCACAGAGTTCATATAATCTTCAGGTGAACCCAAACCATAAATGCAAGAAACTGAACTTACGATAATCACATCATCTCGTTCCAAAAGACTGGAAGTGGCACGTAACCTCAGTTTGTCGATTTCTTCATTCATCGACATATCTTTTTCGATAAAGGTATCAGAAGAAGGGACATAGGCTTCTGGTTGGTAATAATCGTAATAAGAAACAAAATACTCTACGGCATTTTCAGGAAAAAATTCTTTAAACTCACGGAATAACTGCGCCGCTAATGTTTTATTATGCGATAAAATCAAGGTGGGTTTTTTGACCCGAGTGATCACCTCGGCCATAGTAAACGTCTTACCTGACCCAGTCACACCGACTAGAGTGATTTTATTTTTACCTTCACCGAATGACTTCGCAATATTTTCAATTGCTTTCACTTGGTCTCCGGCAGCTTTAAAGGGAGAAACCATTTTGAAATTTGCCATAGGAACCTATGTTAGTTTACGAGTTGCTTTAAGGATAGCTTGTTTTCTGTTATCAGTGATCTCTAAGTCCACTGAATCAAAAAGTTTTTGCATGACCATCATACCACGCATGAGGGTTGCTGTGGATGAAAATTTACCTCTTTGGATATCATCTTCTAAATTAAAATCTTTTACGGTGTTGATCATTTCAATTGTAAAAACTTTATGTTTGTCAATTTGGAAGGTGACTTCCACTCCACCACCATCTCCATACTTCGCTGCATTTTCCACAGCTTCTACTGTCGCAATGCAAAGGTCCATTCGTAACTCTTCCCCGATTCCATTTCGTTTCAGAAAATAAGCAAGCCTGGCTCGAACATATTGCATGGGATTATAATGAAGTGCACCTAAGATGACAAAAGTTTCTGTTGCTCCCATCTTTCGGATGATGGGTGACTCTTCCGCAATATAGTATTCGCGTGGATCAATGGGATTTGTGGTAATGAGACTGTCTTTGACAAACTCATCCAAAACGGAAATGACAGCTTCCAAAGTTGTGTCTGGAACATCTTTGAATTTTCTCTGGGTTTCCATAAACACCCAAGAGTAAAAATCGTTCACATTCCCCGAAAGTCCATTGGAGAACAAAGTTTTGATTTCTTTCTCTAACTCAGTTCTGGAGAGAGGGAACGGCATATATTCCCATTTCAATGGGAACGGAGGAGTTGTAAATTGTTTTATCCTTTAGGGGATAGTCCGTGTTTTTTCTTGGCGCAGTGCTTCATAAAGGATGATGGCAACTGCATTGGACAAATTGATGGAGCGACTCGATTCTGCCATGGGAATCGAAATGATTTGGTCAGAAGGGTGTCCTTTGTGAATTTCTTCTGGTAAACCTGAGGTCTCCCTGCCAAACAAGAACACATCTTTAGAAGAAAAAGAAACATCCCAGTAAACTTTTTTCCCAAACTTGGAAACAAGAAAGATTCGTTTCCCTTGGGTTTCTTTCTCCTTCTGGAACCAATCCCAATCGGGATATCGATGGAGCTCTAAATCCTTCCAATAGTCAAGCCCTGCCCGCCGGACTGCTTTTTCAGAGAGATCAAAGGCAGGTTCCCCCACAATGGAAAGTGGCACACCAGCATTCACACAAAGGCGCGCTATGTTACCAGTGTTAGGTGGAATTTCGGGACGAAACAGTGCAATTTCCAAAGGGAACTTACTTCTTTTTCTTTTGGTTTTCCAAAGACTGTTTCAATGCAAGACCAAAACTAGAAACAGAAGTAGTGGCATCATCTTTGGAAAGGTAATCTTGGTATTCCATTCGGTCTTTCGCTTCGGCTGCTTTTGTAATCGATAAAGCAATTTGTCTTTTTTCAGGGTTGATTTCGAGTACGAAGACTTCCAGTTTTTGGCCTGGTTGGAAAACCGTATTGAGTGGTGTTCGTTGGGGGACACCTGATTCTTTATTTGGAACAAGGCCTGAAAAATCTTCTCCCAACCGTACAAAAAGTCCGAAGGGTTTGATGGATTCGACAGTTCCAGATACGATATCAGATTCTTTGAAGGGGAGTTTCCCTGACCATGGATCTGATAAAAAATCTTTCACACTGAGAGAGATTTTATTTGTGGACCAATCCAAAGTTAAAATTTTGGCACGGAGGGTTTCACCCACACGAAATTCGGTCGTTAGGTCTGGATTTTTTTTATAGGTTGCTTCTGACTGAGGAACAAGTGCGTCCAAACCATCCATGTCCACAATGAGTCCAAATTTATGAATGCTTTTGACGTTACAGGAAACAAACATTCCAACTTTTAATTCATCACGTAACAACTGCTTTTTGGTCTCACGTTCTTTATCAGCTATTTTTTTCTGAGAGAGTAGAATTTTGTTTTGTTTTTTTCCAAGTTCGGAGATGATAAACTTAATCCGTTTCCCTCCGATGTTTTTTCCCTTTAAGGAAACATCCAATTGGCTAAAAGGGACAAATGCTGTGTAACTTCCAAGTTTCACATCCCATCCACCACTTCCTTCTTGTAACATTTGCCCAAGCACTGGGATTTCAAATTGGTTTGCTAATTCTAAATTTTCTTCTGTTAGGTTGTCAGCTGACAAACAAGTGGTAAAATAAAAGTCACCAGAATTTTCTTTTAAAAAATAAACGACAATGTGATCACCAATTTTTGGCAAAACATCCTCTCTCCATTCTTCTGTGGAAATATTTCCGATGACTTTATTTTCAACCGTTCTGATAAACACATAATCGTTTTTAACAGCTGTTACTTTGGCTTCGTGACGCGAGCCGGGTTCAATGGATTGTCTTTTTTTAAAACTTTCTTCTAATAATCGATCAAATTCTGAGGATGGGCCTTTCATTTTGCGGTTCCTTCCTTGGTGGGTTTGGAGGTATATACCAATTTTCCTCCTAATACCATGGATTCAATTGGAAATATTCCGGAGGTGCGTTTCAGAGGATTTTCTGCAAGGACGGAAAAATGAGCAGGACCACCCACTCTGAGTTTCCCTCCATGATCGGCACCCACATATTGGCAGGTGGTTTCCGTCAGGGTTTGGATGATCCGGCGCCGCACTCGGGGAAGGCTTTCTTCGTCATTTTGAATGGGAAGGAGGGTGAGGGATTTTTGTCCGAAGAGTGATTCCCAAAACGGGACGGCTCTGTCCTTGGGATGTTCTGACTTTTTCTCCGTTTCCTGTAATAAGGATTCCCATAACCTGACTTCGACCACAGCCGCTTGCCCAGAGAAGAGTCCAAAATGCCCTGCTCCACTCGCAAAGAGGAGATGGGAGTGGGTTTCTTTTTCCAAACGGAACTGAGATGCATAAACGGAAAATGGCAAATTGGATTCGGTTGCCAGATTTTCTCCGTCTAGAACCAAACTCTCCTTCCATGTTTTTCCAAAATGAGGGTTCAGTTCTGACCAGATTTTTTGTTCTTCCTTCCACTCGTCTGGTTTCCCGCGTAATTCTTGGAGGTACACGATGCCAAAAAGAGGTGCCCATAAAAAATCTCGTTTTTGGGCACGGAAGAGATTGGTCCCTTCTGGCATGGGGTGGAAGAGGACAGAAAAACCCGTGTCTAGGGCATCTTCCCAACTGGTTTGATCGGCAAAGGTATAGGCCACTGCCAATTGCCCATTTGTTTCTAATTCTTTTCGTTTGGAAAAAAGTTCGGTTTGTGAAAATCCTTTGTTTTCATTTTCCTTTAGAAAAATAGGAACATGACGATTCCGTTTGGGGTCAACATTCCCTTTGAGACCCGATTGGTAAATGGCTCCCTCACCCAATGGAAGCTCTGGATACAAATGAGGTTTTTGTGATTGGCTGAGAATGGGTGCATTCCATTTGGATTTGGAGATCTCAGTGGAAAGAGCGGAAAGATTGGGATCAGCAACGGACTCAATATGGCTAAATCCTGCTGATAAAAAACCAGAAAGTACTTTTGGGAATTCCGTCCTTGTGGTCTTGCCACCGAGAGAGTTGGTCCCAAGAGTCACAGAAGCATCACAGAATCCAGGTAGTAGGTATTCTGGATTTTTGGTTTCTTTCGCGTTTTTGATCGAAACAATTTTCCCTTGGTTCACATCGACATCGACAAATCCGGAAAAATTTGCTTTTTCACTGTCCCAAATCCGTACGGATCTAAATTTCAAATTTTGCGACAAAAGAATGGAGGGGGCAATGGCCGATAGGAATAAGGTGAGGGATAGAAGCCTGCGGTTTTTCATACTAGCGGTCTTAGTACCTTGACAGTAAGGACTAGAATGGAAAAGATTTCGGGTATGGGAAAGGAAACAAGCGAGATTTCTGATCACATCAAATTACATATCGAAAACGGGAAAATTCTCTCGCTAAAGACCCATCGGGTCTCCAAATCCGTCGAGGAACACATCAAGGAGGCCGTAGGCCTCATTCTGGACCGACTTACCTACCCCACTCTTGTCCCCACACTCTATACCATCATCAAAGAATTGGCCATCAATGCCTGTAAGGCCAACCAAAAACGGGTATTTTTCGAGGAACGTGGGTATAGCATGCTGAACCCTTCCGAATATGCCAAAGGGGTTCGCGAGTACAGGGAGATGTTTTCGGAAGAAATGTCGAACGAGTTTGGGATCAAAGCCAAAAAAAAAGGATACTACTGTTTAATTAATTTTAAGTACAATGATGATGGCATCATCATCGAAGTGATCAACAATACCCCAATTGCCAAAGAAGAGGAAAAGTCCATCAGAGAACGATTGGAAAAGGGTATGATGTATGACGACATCGCTCAGTTTTACATCGATAATGCGGACACTTCAGAAGGTGCCGGACTTGGCCTCGCACTCATCCTCATCATGCTCAAAGGGGAAGGAATTGATCCGAATTTTTTTAGAATCATCATTGGCGAGGATTCCACGATTGCGAGATTGGAAATACCATTAAGCGAAAAGTTCATCTCACAACGCGATTCTAATTAATCCTTCAATGACATCAATTCCCCTTTCTTGCGCCATCATCACCTTAAACGAAGCAGACAATCTCAGTCGGACTTTAAAAGCCATTTCCTTTATTGACGATATAGTCGTCGTCGATTCTGGTTCCACAGATGAGACGGTAACAATCGCAAAATCATTCGGTGTGAAAGTCTACAATAGGCCATTTGAAAATTACGCAGACCAAAAAAACTTTGCCATTTCCAAAACCAAACATGATTGGGTGCTTGCCATCGATGCAGATGAAGTGGTGTCCCCGAATTTAAAAACAGAAATTTTAGATTTATTTTCCAAAAATCAATTGGAAACCAAAGGATACTTAATCCCGAGGCTTACCTTTTATTTAGGAAAGTGGATACGTTTTAGTGGTTATTACCCCAATTACCAAATTCGATTGTTTCATAAATCCGAAGGACAGTTTAGCGGAGGTTTGGTGCACGAAAGAGTCAAATTATCTTCTAAACCTCGCAAGTTAAAAAATCCACTCTTTCATTATTCGTATAAAAATATCTCCGATCATTTGAAATTCATCGATCGTTATTCGAGTTTGTTTGCAGAAGAAGAGTATAGAAAAGGAAAACGTAGTTCTGTGCTTTGGGCTTTTGTGAAAGGATGTTTTAAAGGATTTTATATGTATTGGATTCGTTTAGGAATCCTAGATGGAAAACAAGGTTTTGTCCTCGCTCTCCTAGGTTTTTATTATAATTTTTTAAAGTATCTCAAACTATATGAAAAATCGAACTCAGTCCCTTCTTTCTTTGTTATGGTTGATTCGATTCATGATGTAAAGGGCAAAAAATCCACCAAGAAAAATAGCGACCAAATTCACGTTTGATAATTGGGTAGAACCAATTTTTGGTGACATGAGCCACATGATGATGTCTCGGATGTAAGTTTGTAAGGTAGCAAACACAATGAGTGCACCAATGCCTGCAACAAATGTGGAGCCCCAAAATTTCCCGAGTAAGTCTTTACGTTTATAATAATAAAAATAATAGGCACAGGCTGCGGATGCGAGAAAAAAGAATAAAATATCAACGAGAATTGTCCATGGTTCCGATGGTGCGGCAAGCGGTAATGAAATCATTGGTCTTGTACCTATCTATTACCTATTTTCGGTAAGCCATTGTTTAGTCCATAAGATAAAAAAAAGAGGTTTTCATTGCATTCAAAACACACTGAGATCTTTGGCATATTGGGATTTCCCTTAGGCCATACCCTATCCCCTTGGATCCATAATACCCTCTTCCAGCTCTCAGATTACGATGCCGTATATTTAGTATTTGAAAACGAAGGTTGGAAAGAACTCGGCCTGAAGCCCTTACTTGATTTAGGTGTGAAGGGAGTATCCGTCACCATTCCCTTCAAAGAATGGGCATACACGCAAGCAGAGAAGGTTTGTGAGGCTTCTAAAGCGATGTTGGCATCGAATACCCTTCTCTTACGCGAGGGCATTGAAGCTGTGAATACAGATGGATCTGGTGCCATACAATCCATCTTACAATCAAACCCAGAACTCTTAAACCCAAAGAGATCCAAAAACATTCTTGTACTGGGGAGTGGCGGGAGTGCCAAAGGGATTTTGTTTTCGATTGCCAAAGAATTGGAAGGCAGAAACAAAAACCAATCCATCCATCGTAAGGTCCACCTCCTTGCAAGAAACGAGACTGCGATGAGTGAAATCGAACAATCGTTAGGAAATCCATCTTGGTTGGGACGAGTCACAAAAGAACAAGTGATCCAAGAAAAAGAAGAGTATGATCTCATCATCCACACCACACCTATCGGAATGAAAGGTGTAGGTGGGGAACCCATTTTAGATTCTCAATTTTTTACCAAAAAACACACGTTATTCGACATAGTCTACAACCCTTTGGAAACTGATCTTGTCAAAATAGCGAAACAAAAAAAAGCAAACATCATCCCAGGGTATCATATGTTGCTTTTCCAGGGGATTCGACAGTTCGAACTATTTACGAACACAAAAGTCAAACCAAAATGGATCAAAAAAGTAGAGTCCATTCTTTTACATGAATTGAAAAAAAGAAAATAAAATCTGTATGAAGGTAAACTTTTACTAAATCATGAACTTTTTAGATTTTTTAAACGAGAGGCAAAACATTGAAAAAACAAGAAACTTCAATGTATTCCAAACCTATACTCTCGATGGTTTGAAACCTATCTTTGAACATGTAAAAAAAATAACCCAAAAGAACGTTCACAATCCATTACGCATCAGTGTTGTGGGAACCAATGGGAAAGGTTCCACCTCACACTACTTAGCTTGTCTTTTCTCAAAATTGGGATACAAGGTAGGGCTTTACACATCACCACATTTAATTTCCCCACTCGAAAGGTTCCAATTGGTTTGGGATGGAAATCCCACTCTTCCCCTTTTGGATGAGTTGAACCTCCTTTTCCAAAACCATTTCCTACCCGAAATAGAACTTTATGAATCTTTATCCTATTTTGAATTTTTAACTGTTTTTGCTTTCCTGTTCTTTTCTGAACAAAACACAGAAGTTCAAATTTGGGAAGCAGGCCTCGGGGGAAGGCTTGATGCTACCAAATTGGTAGATGCAAATCATGTGGTGCTGACAAAAATTGGCCTCGACCATTCGGCCATTTTAGGGAATACAAAAGAAGCCATCTGCCAAGAAAAGTTAGCCATCATTGGAGATCGTTGTTTGTCATTATTTGCGATGGAAGAAGAAGTGGAATCCTTAAAGACATCATTTGTTAATCGACCAAGAGCCAATTCCGTTCCCTTACATATATTTTCTTGTCCACCAAATGAAAGTTATCTGGAAACTAATTTCCTTTTTGCAAAAGATACCATCTCCCAAATCATTCCCAATATACAAAAAAACCTCGCCTCCCTTTCCTTCCAGGACCTTCCCAAACCCAGAGGAAGGATGGAGGTTATGCAAAGGGAGCCACTCGTAGTCTTTGACCCTTCCCATAACCCTGATGCCATTTTGACCACGACTCAGGAATTTGCAAAATCCCAATCCAAATTCCACATCTTCCTCGGAAGCCTTCCCGACAAAGACCTAAAAGGCATCCTCGAAGCCCTTTCTCCATCGGAAACGAAGATCGAAAGCCTCCTCCTTTGGGAGGGAGAGGGGTTTGGATCGTTTCCAGAACCAACGGGTGCCTTGTCTGCGAAGACAGATAGGGTCCGAACAACTGCGGAAATCCTACCCTTTTTCCAAGGCAGAATACCGATTTTGGTGTTAGGAAGTTTCCGACTTTATGGAATTGTGGCAAATTTAATACAAAATACAATAAAGATGTAAAATTGGACTTTACAAATGAATCCTGAACGAGATTGTTCTTTTAGGAAACGTCGTTCAGGACTATGCAAACTCCAAAAGAACATACCAGAAAAGAAATTCTACAAGCGGCTCGTGAAGAGTTCATCCAACTCGGCTTTGAAAAAGCCAGTATGCGCACCATTGCCAAAAAAGCAAAGGTCTCCACGAGTAATATCTACAATTACTTCGAGAACAAAGAACACTTACTCACTGAAATCTTACAACCTGTGTTGTCAGGGCTTGAAAAAGCGTTCGCTTATGTATCCCATCCGGATTATTTTGAAAAACGATTTAACGACAGTTATGAGGCATGGAAAGAAAGATTCCACATTGCACTCAATTATGTGGATGCCAACCGAGATGATTTTATCCTACTTCTCACAAAGGCACAAGGTTCGCATTTGGAAGAATTTCCAGACACGGTACTCACAAGGCTCACCAAAATCAACTTTGAACAGTACAACAACTTCAAACAAAAAAATCCTGGTTACAAAGGGGAAGTGGATGAATTCGTAGTCCGCAATATTCTATCCTTTTTCTTGAATATCTTTGTTCAGATGGTGAGACAAGGAATTTCGAAACAAGACATGTTGGTTTACCAAGACAGTTTCCTTAAATTTTTGCACTTTGGGTACAAAGGATCGATTGCCTCTGATCTGAGCTGAACCATTCTGGTTCTCGATGGGAACCAAGTACCAAATCAAAATTTGTGGAATCAAAGACCTTACCACACTGGAGTTGTGTCAGAAACTCGGTGTGGACTTTGTAGGACTTAATTTTTCACCCCGTTCCCCACGTAAGATCGATCCAATCATGGCGGAAGAACTCCTTTCCATTCGCCATTTGCCTGGATTCCCAAAATTGGTATTTTTATTTTTTGAAAACTCAACGGAAGAAATCCAAAAGATCACAGAACAATTCCAACCCGATTTGGTACAACTCATCCGCGGAGACCAATGGGTCACAAAGGATTTATGGGACTCCCTCACAAAAAAAAAACAATTACTCCCTGCCATCCGCATCCAATCCCCCATCGATTCTGACGAAACTTTAGAACCAAACTCAGAACTTGTGATCCTAGATAGTTTCCAAAAGGGACTTGGCGGTGGGAGTGGCCACACCTTCCCTTGGGAATATGTAACAAATGTAAAACGACCATACTTACTTGCTGGAGGGATCACTCCCGACAATGTGAAACTTGCACTGGATACCCTACACCCTTTTGGAATCGATGTGGCGAGTGGTGTGGAAACAGACGGAAAAAAAGATCCTAATAAAATCATTCAATTGGTACAAAATGTCCGAAACCTATGAAGCTTTGAATACACCAGTGATGCGCCAATATCTGGAAGTGAAAGAACTCCATCCAGATGGAATTGTTTTTTTTCGAATGGGTGATTTTTACGAAATGTTTTTGGATGATGCCAAAATCGCCGCACAAATCTTAGACATCACTCTCACCAAAAGACAAAATCAAATCCCCATGGCCGGGATCCCATACCATGCCACAGAAAGTTATATCTCACGACTGATCTCAGCAGGGAAAAAAGTTGTGGTGTGTGAACAAACAAAACCTGACGACCCTAAGGCGAAGATCATGTCGAGGGAAGTGGTTCGGATCATCACACCTGGCACGGTGGTAGAGGATAATTTACTAGGTGGGTATCAAAACAATTACCTATCTCTTTATTATAAAGAAAAAACTTCCGTTTACCTAGCCTTTGCAGATGTTTCCACTTCAGAGCTTGTTTACTTTTTCTTTTCAGAATCGGAGAAAGAAAGAATTCTCGATACCATCAAACGATTTTCCCCAAAGGAAATGATTTATACGGACGATATCCCTCCTCTTTCGAAAGAATCTAAAATCATTTTAACACAAATTCCAAAGGAATATGTTCCGAAAAAGAAAGGTGCCGGAATTGATACCGTAGTACATGTATTAGATGCGTATTTACAATACAATTATCGGAATCAAAATTTTGTATTTAAATCTCCAAGAAGGATAGATGAAACCGAATATTTGATTTTAGACGAACAAACTGTATCTCACTTGGAACTTGTCGAAAATCCGAATGACAAAAACCACACTTTATTTGGGGTTCTCAATCGTTGTCTCACGGCAACAGGGAAACGGTATCTCAAACAAAGGATTCTTTTTCCCACTCGCGATGAAAACAAAATCAAAGACCATTGGGATAAAATTGAAATCTTAACTCAAAACAAAAAAGAAAGACTCAAAATCAAAGAATCACTCGGTGACCTCATCGACTTAGAACGTGTCATCACTCGTTTCCGCGTAGGTAAAGCCTTACCACGTGATTTTCGAGGGATCGAAAAAAGCCTAACAGCTGTGACTCTCATGAAAGCTGTATTGGATGGGATTGGTTATGACTTTTCAAAACTTCCTAACGATTTAGAATCTCTGGTATTGGAATTTCAAAACACACTATTTGATGGGGAACTTCCCGTATTTCTCGGGAACTCTCCCTTTTTAAAATCTGGCTTTCACAAAGAATATGATGAAGCCATCCTTGCTCGAGAAAAAGGAAAGGATTGGATCTTAGAACTCGAAGAGAAAGAAAAAAAGGAATCAGGTTGTTCAAGCCTAAAAATCAGATACAACAAAATCCTTGGTTACTTTATTGAAGTATCCAAAGCCCAAGCCAAAGACGTCCCCTCTCATTTTTTGAAAAAACAAACCTTAGTGACTGGGGAAAGGTTTACTTCGCCAAAACTCGAAGAACTAGAACGGGCCATTTTACAAGCTGATGAAATCATCGAACGGATTGAAAAACAATTTTTTGACAGATTGGTTGCCACATGTATCTCGTTATATGAAGCTTTTTTAACCTTATCGAATGAAGTTGCCTCTTTGGATTATCATCTTTCTCTCACCGAAATCAAAGAAGAATACCAATGGATTAGGCCGGAAATTCGAAATGATGGTATCATTGAATATATGGATTCTCGTCACCCAGTCGTTGAAACATTTTTGCCCATAGGGGAACGGTTTGTTCCCAATCACCTAGAACTCAATCCAAAAGAGAACGCCATAGCGGTGTTAACTGGTCCCAATATGGCTGGAAAATCAACCTTTATGCGCCAAATTGCCATCAACCAAATCCTCTTCCAGATGGGTTCGTATGTACCGGCAAAAAAAGCATCCCTTTCCATCGTGGATCGAATTTTTACAAGGATAGGGTCTGGGGATAACCTAACAAAAGGAGAATCGACATTTTATGTAGAAATGAGGGAAACTGCCACCATCCTCAATCAATTCACAGAAAATAGTCTCATCCTTTTTGATGAAGTGGGACGTGGCACGTCAACTTACGATGGTTTGTCGATTGCTTGGGCCATTTTAGAATTTTTAAGTAAAAACTTTCCAAAACCAAAGACAATTTTTGCCACCCATTACCATGAATTAACAGAACTTGAAAAAGGGGCAGGGATCTTCAATTTATATCTGGATACCTTTGAGAAGGATGGCGAAATTTTATTCTTAAAAAAAGTAAAACGGGGAAAATCCAAACAATCCTTTGGGATCTATGTGGCAAAACTAGCAGGGATTCCCGAAACAGTATCGGAACGGGCAAAAGAAATATTGGTTGGTCTCGAATCCAAAAAACGGGAAATCAAAATCAAAAATGAAGAACCAAGTTTGTTTGGAAACATTCTTGAAAAAGAACCAAATGGTTTATCAGCAAACGAAGAAAAGGTGATCAAAAGAATCTCTCAAATTGATCCAAACAAAATTCCACCTCTTGAGGCTCTTTCGATCTTAGATGAATTAAAACGAATTCTCCAAGAGGAAAATTAAAGCCGATAAATCTGTAAATTCAATCCAATTGGTAATTTTGTCCTTTAATCCTTGTTTCGCATGGATTCCGATGCCAATGCCAGCGGCATTTAACATAAGTGCATCGTTTGCTCCGTCGCCAACAGCCACCACCCTCTCGATCGGGATGGAAAGTTCGCTTGCATACTGTTTTAAATAGAATTCTTTTTTTTCTCGGTTGATGATTTCTCCGTGGATTTGGCCTGTAAAAACGCCGCCCTTTTCTTCGAGTCCATTTGCGCGAAAAAAATCCACTGGATATTGATTTGAAAATAATTCGAGGACGGGACTAAATCCCCCACTTAAGATTCCAAGCTTACATCCGTTTGATGGAACAAACTGAAATACAGTTTCCATTCCATCGTTTAAATGTAATACATCATATACTTCTTTAAAACTTTGGATCGATAAACCGGCAAGGTGAGCTACACGAAGCCTTAGGGCTTCATCGAATCCCATACCGCCCTCCATCGCTTTTTTTGTCACACCCGCAACTTCTTCATACACACCATGTTTTCTTGCGAGTTCATCGATCACTTCTTCCTTGATGACAGTGGAATCCATATCAAAAACAAAAAGAGATTCTTTTGATTTTGGTAACAAAGAATTGATAACTAAAAAATCGATTTTGTCCTTTGCCAATTCGTCGCGAATGTGTAAAATTTGGTCACGGCTAAGTGTTTCACTGCGTTCGATTCTCACACAGTGTAATCCCAGCTTGTTAGAAAACAAAATCTTTGAAAGAGAAACAGAACTTGGTTGATTCCCCTGGAAGGACGGATCACTCACATTTCGAATGTGTGTGGGGAATGTTTTGTGTAAAATGGAATCAGGAATCGGGGAACGAGAGATCAAAAGCAGTGAATTCATTTTTATTTTTGTAAATAAGGTCGTAATTTTTTACCCCAAATTTCATACCCTTTTTCATTAAAATGTAAACTGTCGCCATTGGGACGAATGAACTCTTCACTGAGTGTGGGTGCATCCGGTTTCCGCATGATGTCCCAAACTTCAATGTATTCAACATTCTGCGTGGTCCTTGCGACTTGGTTTAAAAACAAATTGTAAACAGGTACAATCTGATTGAGTTCCTTCACTCGAGTGGGTGGAACCGCAATTAAAAAGATTCGGATTTGATGGTTGCGTGAATGGATTTTTTTGATGATGGAAAGTAAATTGTTTTGCACAAGACTCAAACATTTCCCCTGGATGAAATCATTTCCGCCAATTTCAATGACGACTGTTTTTGGTTCTAGGCGTAACACATCATCATCAATGCGAGAGAGGAGAGTTTCTGACATATCTCCACCAATCCCACGATTGGTAACAGACTTTCCAGGAAATTCTTTTGCCATGAGGTTTGGTAAAAACAAATGTACCAAACTATCTCCTGTAAAAACAATATCGGATCGTTTGATTTTGGAATTGTCTTTAGCGTATAACAGGCGTGTGGGGAGCCAAGCTTTCTCTATATACTTTTTGAAATTGGCATCATCACGCCAACCTGGTTCCGCAAAACACTTAAAATTAGAGTCGAAGTAATCTCGTTTTGAGGTGGAATTACAATTGGTAACACTCAAAACCAGGGCGATAGACACGCCCCATCGAAGGAAGAATTTAATCCTGTTCTTGTGGTTCATTCATTCGGAAGCGCTTTTGCCAATCTTTGATCTGGGCCTGCGCATATTCTTCCGTGTCACAAATCCGAAATTCAATCGGATTATTTGTGGTTGTCTCGATGAGTTTGGCTTCGATATACCCGTTCTTTAACTTGGTTGTCTCAATGCGATATCTCATCTGAATAGCTCCAAAAACCAGGATTTATTTACCACGTATCTTTGCAATCTCTTCTAAAGTTTCATCCTCTTTGTATTTACCAAAGAGAAAAATTGCAAGTAAACAGAATGCAGAAGCCAAAGGTCCTGTCAATCGAACCCCGAGTTCCCCACCAGTTTCTACTTCTTCGACTTTGCAAATACTTGATTCCTTACTTATTTTTGCCTCAGTCTCGTTATTTTTTTTCAGATCTGACTTAGAATCCGCCACAGAGGGAGCAATGATGCCTGTCACATTGGGTGAAACTTGTTGTTTGGAGTCTCTGTCGAGACCAAGTAAAATCACGGAACTAAAGATCAATACGGCAAGTGTTTGTCCTAGTTTTTGCATAAAGGTCCTTCCTGCATAAAAAAGACCTTCTCGTTTGGATCCTGTTTTTAATGAATCAAGTTCAGCAATATCTGCTAATATTGCATTTGGTAATATTCCAAGAATCGCAATTGGGATGGCTGCAACGGCAACAATCATATAACCTTGGATATACGGTGAGATTGGCAAACTGTTTTTACCGATGAAAAAGATGGATAAAAACAAGGCTAAAAATAGATAAAACCCAATGAGAACCGTTCTCTTTTTGCCAATTTTACGTGCGACAAAATTCACAACGGGGTAAAACGCAAACGAAACCAGTAACATGACGGTGAGCAGTTGGGTCACGAAGTCTCTTTCCAATTCTAATAGGACAGTTACATAATACGAAATTCCTGTTGTGAGGATGGTGAGTGCCAAAAAATAACACAAATCGGAGAGTGCAAAATACAAAAAGTTTTTGTTTTTGAAGGTGAGTAAAATGGCTTCCTTAAATGGAACACTGGATGCTTCCGATTCACAGTAAGTTTTTTCGTGGATGGTGAATACTGGGAAGTACATACAAATGGCAGCGAAGATACAAAGAATACCAAGAGCATATTGCCTAGAGACTAATGTTTGCAGAGATGGATCGGCATCAAAAACAAAACTAGACTGCAGGACACTGGCAATCATTGGTTCTGTGGAGGCAACAATGATTCCTAGTGCATACGTAACCGAGATATAAGTAGAAAGGTTGAGTCGTTCTTCCGGGGTATGGCCTAACTCCGGGATGAGAGCAAAGAATGGTGTGACATACACTGTTAAAAATAAATAGAAGAGTAACATGAAACTTGTCATCCAAACCAAGTTGGTCGAAGAAACGAAGTTATGTGGTGGGACAAAGATTAACCAACAAAAGACGGCAGAAGGAATCCCACCTAAAAACAAAAACGGAATCCTCCTTCCAAATCGTGAAAAAAAGCGATCTGAAGAGTTTGCAATGAGTGGATCGGTGAACGCATCCCATAATCGTCCGACCGCGGCAACCACACCGATCGTGGAAAGGCCCCAAAATGCCATTTTTTCAATTAAATCAGGGAAACAGTCCTGGCCTGGTTTGGGTGCTGGAGGGAGATAAAAATAAACTTGGTGGAGGCCGATGATATTGATGAGTGTAGACCAACCAAGTTGGCCTACTGCATAACTAATTTGTTTTCCAAATGGTAAAGACGGTTTTTGCATGTGTTTCACTAGAGGCGGTAAAGTAGGAGCATGATACCGCCAAAAGTAAAAAAGGCAAACTACTTTTTATGTTTATAGAGTTCCGGAAAGTTTTTCTCGTCGTATAAAAACTTGGAATCGTAGTCTTCCCATCCTTCAGGAATTCCTTCAGTGAACTCTGGTACCATATTACAGTCACGAATCAAATTCATGGTTTGTTCCATTTCGCTTCCTTTCACATTCAAATACCCTTCTGCAAAGAGGGAATTGGCAACATAAAGAGCCATTGATTGTAAGAAACCCAAATGCCCTTCACGACCGGCACCCACACGGATCTCAGAATCAGGATTTACCAAACGAAACACAGACAAAACTCGGACACAAAATTCAGGTGTGAGTGTTGACTTTTGAATGGCATGGCCTTTGATGGGGATAAAAAAGTTGACTGGGATGGAGATCACACCCAACCTTTTTAGTTCAAAGGCAACTTGGACGATGTCTTTTAGCTCTTCCCCCATTCCCACAATGATCCCGGAACACAAACCAATCTCAGCTTCTTTTGCCGCCTCGAGTGTTGTTAGTCGGTCTTTAAAGGTATGAGTCGAACAAATTTCGTTGTATTTGGATTCCGATGTATTGAGGTTGTGATTGTATCGATCAAGTCCTGCGTCTTTTAAGGTTTTTGCTTTTTTGCCATCTAAGATTCCTGCAGAAAGACAGACCTTCATCCCCAGTTCCCCATTGATTTTGGAAATGGTCTCTGCCAATTTATCGACCGCTTTATCCGTTGGGCCTCGGCCTGAAGTGACCATACAGAATCGGTAGGCACCATTCTCTTTGGCTTTTTTGGCATCTTCCCAAATTTCCTCTGGTGATTTTAAAGAATACTCTTGGATCCCAGATTCACCACCCTTCCTTTGGGCACAGTAACCACAATCTTCAGGGCAGTATCCGTTTTTGATATTATCTAAGATATGAATCCGAACTCGGTTTCCAAAATGACGAAATCGTTCTTCCGAAGCCTTTGCTACCACGGGTAAAAGTGGGACTTCCCCTTTGAGAATCTGAAGGGCTTCTTCCTCGGAAATGATAGAGGGAGAGGAAGAGATAGTTTTTTCTTGGACTTCTGCAATCATGAGAACAAAATCTTTTGCGTGGGTGACTCTGTAAACGAAGAAAATGGAATGGGAGTTTTAGTATTTTTCTGGTTCTAAAAATCCAAGCAGTGTCGTTTCCAAGGCAAAAAATATCTTTTCCAAGGATGCATCGGAAATGGTATAGGGAGGTGTGATGTAAATGGTTCTCCCTAGAGGCCTAAGTAAGATCAAAAATTTTCGTAGTGAGTTTCGAATTTGTTTTCCGATGGGATTGAGATACTCATCATTGGCGACAGGTTCCTTCCACTCAAAGGCAAAAATCCCACCCATCACTCTGACATTCTCAATCGAATTTCCCATTTTCTTTTGAAACGATTCTGCATATTGTTTTAATTTTTTCTCTAACTCTTTAACTTGAGTGAGACCAAATTCATTTAACATCGTTATGGCTTCATAACCAAGACTACATGCGAGTGCATTTCCTGTCATGGTATGTGCATGGAAAAAAGCTTTATACGGATCTTTGGATCTAAAGGTTTCATAAATAAACTTTGGAACGAGAGTACAAGCGAGAGGTAATATTCCACCTGTTAATCCTTTCGCAAATACTAGTAAATCTGGGACAACGCCAGCCTTTTGAAAAGCAAACGGTTCTCCCAATTTTCCCATCCCCGTAAATACTTCGTCAAAGATGAGTAAGGTGCCTGTGTAAGTGGCAAGTTCTCTTAGTTTGACCAAAACCTTTTTATCATAAAAAAGCATTCCGTTGGCTCCAAAGACCAAAGGTTCAATCACAATGCCTGCAAAATCTTTTTGTTTGATAGCGAGTTCTAAATCTGACAAACATTCCGTAGAACAATGATCCGGTTTTTTGCCCCAGGGACAATTCATACAATTTGGTGCAGGGAATTCTTTTGTTGGGAAACGTAACTCTGAAAAAATTCGATTGAAGTAGTTTTGTCCCGAGACATTCATCGCGCCAATACTATCACCATGATAAGAATTGGAAAAAACCAAAAACTCAGATCTTGGTTTAGAATTGGGAAGATTTTGATAGTATTGGATCGCAAGTTTCAGAGAGATCTCAATCGCATTGGATCCGTTATCCGAATAAAACACTTTCGCAAAATTTGATTCTGTAAGATCTAAAATGGCCTTCGATAAGTTTTCTGCTGGTTCATGGATGTTCCCAGCAAGCATCACATGATCTAAAGATTGTAATTGGTTTTGTAATGCCAAAAGAAGCCTTGGGTGTCTATGCCCAAAAATCATCGTCCACCAACTAGAGATGGCATCAATCCATACATTCCCATCACTATCAGTTACAAATTCTTTTTCTGCAGAAACGATATTTAATAATGTTTCCGATTCATCTTGGATTGTGAGAGGCACCCAAGTGTATGTGTTTACGGGATTTTCATTCCTCATCTGCATTCAATACAACATCGATCACATTTCGGTTTGGATCAAAATGTTCTGAGGCAAATCTGATAAACTCATCAGATGTCAATTTTTGTTCAGGGAAATTGGTAAATCCCAAAAAGGAAGCCCCACCTAATCTTTGTATCATAGTGGCATTGTCTTCTTGGAGAGAGTTTTCGGGGCCCACCAAATAAAATCCAAATACGGGTATAAAACGTGAGGTTAACACTTCCAATGTCATTAAGGTATGATTGATGGTTCCTAGTTCAGTAGATCCTACCACCACCACACCCAAATTGGATTCTTGGATGGCGCGGATCGTGAGATAATCTTCCGTGATGGGTACAAACACTCCCCCTGCCCCTTCAATCAAAGTATTAGTTTTTCTCTCTTTTGAGACGGAGGACAAAAGTGATTTTGGATCAATGGTTTGACCTTCTATTTTTGCCGCGTAATGAGGGCTTGCTGGTGTTTTAAAAACATAGTTTGGTTTTAAAAAATAAGAATCTGGTAAACTTGTCGTCTTTTGGACAAAGGTTGTATCATCCGCGCTGATAGATCCTGTTTGGATCGGTTTCCAATAACGAAATCCATACTTTTTTGCATATTTTGCCATGAACAGACTGGAAAAAAAGGTTTTCCCGACATCGGTTCCTGTCCCCGTTACATAAAAAGCTTGGCCCATAAGAGCAAGTTTTATCAATTCCAGACCTCGTCCATCCGATTTATATAGTAGAGGCAATATGCAACTTCCCCTTTGGAAATCCATTCTCAAACGCGATGACAATCCCATTACAGAGATTTCACATTTTTTACGTGAAACGGCCATCTTTGAAGGTATGTCACGAAGGACACTTCGTGAAGTGGCAAGACTCATTCATAAACGTAAATACTATGCGGGTGAAACTATATTCTACCAAGGGCAAGCGGGTACGGGGGTTTATTTAATCCTACAAGGAAAAGTAGAAATCTTTTCCGAAAGAGAAGGTGTTACCTTAAAACTCGCCGAACTGGAAAAAGGCGCATTTTTTGGGGAGCTGGCTCTTTTCCAAGATTTTCCAAGATCTGCAACTGCAGTCACACTTGTGGATTCTATCTTACTTGGTTTTTTCCAACCAGAACTCAAAACATTATTAGAAACAAAACCAAGAGTTGGAAATGATTTGCTCCTCAGTTTTGCCTCTATCATCGCAGATAGACTTCGCAAAACAAACGATACATTAGAAGCGGCTTACTTTAAGAGCAAAAAGAATAAGGCAAGATGAACTTCAAAGAAAATTCGATCTCATCCTTAGTGTTACGGTCTGCTTTTTTTGGCCTCATTGCATTGACAATTCTCATCGGCATTGTAGGTGTTAAGTTTTTAGCGATCCCACTTTTGATTTCAGGGATTCATTTTTATATTTTCCATGGAGTTGTGGATTATTTTGAATCCAGGGGAATCCATCGTGCGATCACCATCATTGTGATCTTTACATTTCTCATCACGTTCGCTTATTGGTTTTTGGCTTTTTATCTTCCCAATTTATTCGAGAAGGCACAACCAATCGTTTCAGAATGGTCGATCAAAATGGATGACCCCAATTTTCAACTTTTAGATTTTACCAAATTACCAGTTGTCTCTAAAAACCCAGAACTCTGGAAAAAAATCATCAATCCAGAAGAGATTGCCAAACTAGCGACAAATAATTTAGAAGAATTTTTAAGAAGTATTGTCGTGATGATCCCAACATTCATCAGTTGGATGATCATCATACCAATCATCAGCTTCTTTTTGTTACTCGATGCAAATGTAATTTACAAGACAATGATTAGTTTTATACCAAATCGGTTTTTTGAAATGTTTTTGATGGTTTTTTATCGAATGAACCAACAAATCACGAGTTACTTAAAAAGTTTGGTGATCCAATGTGGGATCATGGCATTGGTATCTTCCATTGGATTTTATTTTATAGGAATGAAATTTTTTGTACTCTTTGGTGTATTTTTAGGAGTGGCCAATTCGATTCCGTATTTAGGACCATTGATTGGAGCCATCCCACCCATTCTTTTTGCGATTTTATTTCCTGAAATGTCACCTTCTATTGGTTCCATTGCATCTGTCGTGATTGTTGCCCAACTCGTAGACAATGCCATTGTCCAACCTGTAGTGATTGCCAATGCGGTTTCCTTACATCCGCTCGCGATATTAATTGGGATTGCTGTCGGTGGAAATTTTTTCGGGATCTTTGGAATGTTACTAGCGATTCCAGTTCTATCGATACTAAAGGTTACGATTGGCATTCTTTATCATGCACTCAAGGAACATCAAATTATCTAACATTCTTTTTTGACTTAAAAAAGAGGAGTATGTCCAAAACCTACTCTTCTCGTTTGTTCCATTTCCCCATTTCCGAGTACAAAATGCCAAATAAAGTTAATAATGATCCAATCGCTCCCACTGTACCCAATCTTTCACCTAATACGAGATAGGCCAGAAAAAAAGAGAAAACAGGTTCCAAACTATAGAGTAACCCAGCCCTTGCTGGTGAAACAGCCTTCTGGTATCTTGTTTGGATCTGTGTTGTGAAAATTGTCGCAAATACAGAAGTGTAGATGATCCCAATCCAAAATTTTAGATCAAATTGGATGGATATAGACTGTTTTGAAAAAATGGATTCCACAGGAAATAAGAAACTTGAAACAATCGCGATGAGTAATATTTCAAATGAAACCAAAATTTGCGTTGGGATTTTTTTACTATAAATATCGATCAATATAATATATACCGCAAAAAAGAAGGCTCCAATGAGAGTGAGTCCATCCCCATAACTAAATCCAAATTCATTCACAAATTCATCATAGGTTTTTCCATTTTGTGAAATACAAAATAGTCCGATGACGACGATAACCACTGCTATCCAAGTTCGTAAGGATGGAAGTTTTCGTTCGATGGCAATTTCCAGTAAAGGAACAAAGATGACATAAGCCCCTGTCATAAATCCAGATTGCGTTGCTGATGTATAAACGAGTCCAATGGTTTGGAAGGCATAACCAAGGAGAGCGGAACATGCGACAAAAAAAGCCGGAACAATATAATCCCATCTTCGATTTGCCTTGGAAAATAAAGTTTTCCGATACAATAAAATTGTAATGAACCCCGCGAGTGAAAATCGAACCGCCAAAAATAAAAAAGGAGGCACCGAATCCAATGCAAGTTTGATGACCACAAAGGTTCCACCCCAAAGAATGGCGGCAATCACCAAAAAGAGTTCTGGCGTGAAGATCCTAGACATGTAAGGTCAATCTTTCCCAAGAAATACGGATAGCAAGGAAAAGATGAATTGGAAATTTAAAATCAGAAAACCTCAACATGGGACAACGTTGACATGGGAATTGTACTTTCCACCCGGAACTTCGACATGGGTAGGCGAAAAGGTAACAGAAATTTTAGAACAAGTCCCCCTTCCCAACCAACCAGAAGTTAATGTACGCACGTTTTCAGAAAAAATTAAAATTGAAAATACGAATGCCCATCAGATCACCTACCTTCTGTTTCATGGTTATTTCATCAGAGACCTTCGCCTTGTGATTGCTCGTACGACTGATTGGGATATGTCAGCAGACAAACGAGAAGAAGAATGGGACAGAATTTTAACAGAAGCAGTCTCCATCGCAAAACCTCTTTTTTCCAATCCTGAAACCAAATTTTATGAAATCAAAGAAAACTTACACATCAGTTTTTTTGAAGATGAAGTGACGGTTTCACTTTCCGTTTTAGGGGAACCCGGTTATAAACGAGGGATCAAAGCAAATTTCCCGACAAGCGCACCCATTCCGGAAGACCTAGCTTCTATTCTCATCGAACAATGTTTTCAAATTTTTTCCGTTCCTAAATCTAAGGTGAATTCAGTTTATATCCCATTTGCTGGTACAATGACATTCGCCACTGAATGGAAATTAGGTGAGGAAAAACTGCCTTTTTTAACTTTACCAAGGGATTTTGTTTGGAAGAAACTAACCCTTTTCCCGAACAAATCACATGAACATTTTCTAAAAAAACAAAAAGCTCTCGGTGCGATCGAATCGAACTTCACACCAATCGTGATCCAAGATACAGACCCAGCTCTCACATCTTATTGGACCAAAGAATTCTCAAATTGGAAAGATTGGATCCATGTGGACACAATAGATCATACCATTTCCGATTTTTTAAAAACCTTCCCTGTTTTCTCTGAGGGAAAAACAAACACTTCCCATTATTTTTTACCCCTAAACCCTCCTTATGGGTATCGAAAGAACGAAAGGACTGGCCCGGACGAAAAATTATATGCAAAAATTGCAAACCGCCTCGAAGTTTTATCTAAGGACCTAAAGAATGTGTTTTCAATCATTGGATTCATTCTATGTCCAACCGAAGAGAAATGGATTGATTGTATGAAAGAATTGCGTAATTTCTCAAAAAAAACAATCCATGTCACACATGGTGGGATCGATTTACGGGTGTTATTTTTTCATTCGGAGGTTCGTTCTGAAAGACGTGCAAATTGAATCTAGCTGGAAAGAGGTTTTAAAAGATGAATTTAAAAAACCATATTTTACAGAATTAAGGGAGTGGGTGAGAGAAAGATACAAATCAACGATCGTTTACCCTCCCGCCAAACAGATATTTAATGCATTTGATTTATGCCCTTTTGACAATGTCAAAGTGGTCATTCTTGGCCAAGACCCATACCATGGTCCTGGACAAGCCCATGGTCTTTGTTTTTCTGTCTTAGAAGGTGTCCCCTTCCCCCCTTCCTTACAAAACATCTTCAAAGAGATCCAAGATGATTTAAAAAAACCAATTCCAAAATCAGGGAATTTAAGTTACCTCGCCAAACAAGGTGTTTTTTTACTGAATGCGACCCTCACAGTGGAAAAGGACAAAGCAGGTTCCCATCAAAACAAAGGATGGGAAATATTTACCGATGCTGTGATTTCAACCTTAGCGGAAAAAAAATCGAACTTGGTATTTTTATTATGGGGTTCGTTTGCAGGTAAAAAAGAAATTTTGATTCCACCAAACAAACATTTGGTATTAAAGTCTGCGCATCCTTCTCCCCTTTCTGCCTACCGAGGATTTTTGGGAAATAAACATTTTTCAAAAACCAATGAATATTTAATTTCTGCAGGAAAACAAAGCATTGACTGGTAATGAAAAAAAAGGATACTTTTATGTCTTTTTAACCGGAGTCTTTTTCGCTTTTGAAGTCATCGGATTTAAAGAAGTTTTCCGAAGGTTTCATTTATCGCCAGAGATGGCGGCCTTTTTTGGTGTGGGTTTTGCCTTTCTTGTTGTGACACCCTTTTTTCTAAGTTCTGCCAAACGTAGGACCAAAGTAATCCTTACCATTCGAAGGGATGGCCTCATCCTTCTCATTGGAACGTTATCCAATGCTATGGGGATCGTTTTGTATTATTATGCCTTAAAACAAACTGACCTAGGCCCTGCAGCGATCCTAATCAAAACCACTGTATTGTACAATGTGATCCTTGGAGTGGTATTCCTGGGGGAAAGATTTAAGGACAGAGAAGTTTTTGGGATAATACTCTCAATCTTTGGAATCTATTTGATTTCGACTTTGCAAGGTCAGATCAATTTGATCTCCGCATCTTGTATCCTAATTAGCGCATTTTTATTTGCGATCCAAAGTTATTTAATCAAAAAATACATCCCAGAAATTTTAGGACTGGAATTCGCATACCTTCGTTTGTTTTTGTTATGTGTATTTTTTTTACTTTATGCCTTGGGTATTGGATCGTTTGCCATCCCTGAATGGCAAACGATTGTCATCCTTGGGTTCTGCTCTTTACTTGGTTATTTTTTGGGAAGAGCATTTTATTTTGAAGCACATAATTATTTACCGATTAGTAAACTCAATGCAACCCTTCTCATCGAACCTATTTTTTTAATGTTTGTGGGAATATTATTTATGAAAGAACCAGTCGACTTGCAAAAATTAGGTGGTGGAGCCATTATCCTTTTAGGATTGTATTTGATTGTATTCCACAAACGAAAGGTAAAAACATGAAAGAACTCAATCCTTCCCTTACCGAAACGGAAATCCAAACCCTTCTGAACAACTACCCGCTTTGGAAATGGAACAAAGAAAATGGTATCCCTTTTCTCACCATGGAATACAAATTCCCTTCCTTTCCATCTGCATTTTTATTCTTAACGAAACTAGCCTTTGTATCTGAATCTTTGGATCACCATGCCGAAATATGGAATGTTTACAACCAAGTCCGACTCAAACTCTACACCCATGACCAAAATACGCTGACCAAAAAAGATTACGAATGGATCAAACGTTTGATGGAGCATACAAATTTTTAGGCAAAAAAAAACCAGGGTTGGAATCCAACACCGGTTTCTTCTGAATCAGTAGTGAACTGATTAAATTTCCAATTTGTAACCTACACGGTAAGTTTGTCCACCGATGACCACTGGATATGCTACCCAAGGTGCAAGAGCAGAAGCTCCACCGATTGATTGTACTCCACCAACACCCATTCCAGCAGAAAGGATGGTTTCCAATTCGAAGAAAAGGTGACCTTTGTCAGTGATTTTTGTTTGTGCACCCACGAGCCAGTTGAGACCGAACCCACTTGCGCCGAAACGTACGTTTTCTTTGTGGATTCCAGGATTTGGAGCATCACCAAGAAGTGATCCGCCAGGTCCTAACAATCCAGGAGCGAACGTTTGAAGTCCTGGGTTGTTGATCGTTCCAGAAACTCCCCACCATCCTTGGAAGTAGTTTACCCCTGCTCCAATGTACACCGCTGTGTCATTTGCCGCATTGTATAATTTAATCCCTAAGTATGTAGGAACAGTCCAAGCAGTGTATTGCCACTCTTGGTCTAACCACTTGTAACCCATAACAGTTGAAGATGTATCACCACCCATAATTTTTGTGGTATAGTTTACGTTGACTCTCCAAAAAAGGCTAGGAACTCCGAAGACTCCTTCTTTTTCGTAACCTACGTTTACGTTACCACCCACCATTGCTCCGTTGGTTTTTGCACCAACTGCTCCACCAGTTGTTCGTTTCAAACTGATAAGTGTGTTTTCTGAATAGATTGCTTTTTGAAGAGATCCTGTAGGTGTTCCTGCAGCATTTAACTGTGGGTTTCTTGAATCTAGTCCATCTTTCGTAATGGTTCCACCGAGTTGTGCAAGGTCGAATTGCATACCCAAACCGAACATAACATAAGAACGAGGACCAGATTGTGCGCTTAGGCTACCAGCCAAGCACATAAGTACGAACCCCATCATTCCAAATCGTAGAGATTTCAGCATTTGATGATTACTCCTTAGTGAGTGTTTCCTGAATTTTTTTCATTCCTGCGAACAAACGAATGCCAGTGAGCAGCCGTTCATACCGACAATTGCAATGAAACTAGTGCTTCTCATAAGATTTGTCAAATAAAATTGTTAAATCTTCACGAAAATTGTGTTAAATGTGGAATTTCGAATGAGTCTAACCCGGTCCAAACAACTTTTCCTTATTTGCAGATTCCTTTGGCTTTTTGTTCTTTTTTCTACCAGTGGGAGTGCCAAAGAGAGAAAGGTGATTCGTTTTTCAGGCGAATTGATCAGTTGGGAGTCAGTCGGTGAAAACTCCCACTTTCGTTTTTTGGATGCAACCAATTTACGGGAACGAACCATCCTATGTGATCCCGAAACCATGAGCCTTAGTTTTGGAAACAAAACGAAAGGCAATCTTTATGTGGAAGGAAAAGCAGCCCAAAGTTCCCCCACTTCGGACCAGTGGCTTTGTGTGGGCAAACCCCATGTATTCCAAAAATACCAAGTGACCTCACAAGCCCGGCAAGCGCAGACAAAAACCATCCAAGGCCAAGTGGTGGAAGCAGATCCATCGACTGGCCAAATCGTATATTTAGTGCGTGGGAGACGGTTTTACATCACCATTGACCCAATGGATGCAAAAGAAATGGCAGAAGCCCTTTCCCAAATGAAAACAGTCACAATTGACGGGGAATACCGTTATGACCGGATCAAACGTTATTATGTAAAAGATTGATGAATTTTTGTTCGCAAGCCTGGCCCAATTCCTTGGAATGGATTTGATGCAGGCTTTTTTGGTTTTAGCAAACGGAACGGTCATGAAGGGCCGATCCTTCGGTGCAAATAAGAATTCGATCGGAGAGGTAGTTTTTAATACCTCCATGGCAGGGTATCAGGAAATACTAACGGATCCCTCCTATAAAGGTCAACTTGTCACACTCACCTACCCAATGATTGGGAACTACGGAATCAACCCCGACGATATGGAATCTGATCGTATTCAGGCATCTGGCCTCATCGTGAAAGAATATGTCAAACGACCTTCCAATTTCCAATCGAAAGAAACACTCAGTGAATTTCTAATTCGTTTTGGTGTGCCTGCCATCGAAGGGATCGACACACGCAAACTAACACGCATCATTCGGAACTCTGGTGCCATGAATTGTGGGATCTTTATCAGTGAAACTTACGAGGATTCATTTTTAGAAACTGTAAAGAATGCACCTTCAATGGAAGGCCAAGACTTAGCCCAAATTGTGACTTGCGAAAAGCCATATGTCTTCGGCGCACACTCTCCGAGTAAATTTAAACTTGCCGTTTATGATTTTGGTATCAAAAGAAATATCTTACGTTTACTTGATTCCGCTGGTTTTAATGTTCATGTTTTCCCGGCTAAAACAAAAGCAGAAGACTTACTCAAAGAAGGATTTGATGCTTTCTTTTTATCCAATGGTCCAGGTGACCCAGCTCCACTCGATTATGCAATCCAATCAGCCAAAACCATCATGGATGCAAAAAAGCCACTCTTTGGAATTTGTTTAGGTCACCAAATCATAGGACTTGCGCTCGGAAAAAAGACCGCCAAGCTTAAGTTTGGTCATCGAGGTGGGAATCATCCAGTAAGAAATGAAGAAACTGGTAAAATTGAAATCACTTCTCAAAACCACGGTTTTCATGTTCTCGGCGAGTCTTCGGAAGATATGCCAATCACACGTCTCAATCTTTTTGACAATACGGTAGCTGGACTCAAAACAAAAGGATTACCTGTGATGGCAGTCCAATACCACCCGGAAGCTTGTCCGGGTCCTCATGACTCAGCCTATCATTTCCAAGAATTTTATACTATGGTAGAAACCTCAAAAGGATAAACTTTGGTAAACCGAAGGGGGTTATATGTCATACAAAGAAGATAAAAATTTCTGGGGAATACCGTACGGAACTGAAATTTCTGCGGAAGCGTTCGTTAAAGATATTTGGGATCCAAGTACAGAAGAAATACTCACTCCCAAACAATTTTTTGGAATTGGTTGGGGGATCAACTTACATGCTCTTGGCAGAAGAGTTGGTGTGATTAAGTAAGTTTACTTTTAATAACTTCGCAAAAGCATCTCTTCCTTTTTGGTTGAGATGCGTCAAATCAGCAAAGTAAGAATATTCCTTCAAAAACTCATGTTTAAAATCATAAACAAATATTCGATTTTGAACATTCTCACTCTGGATCTTCTCTAGGTATCCATCAGAAACCAAATTCGCTTTTTTATCTCTCATATCCAATTCCATCTTCGGTGAAAATGGAATCCTAAGCACAACAACATCCAATCTGTGTTCCTTCCAAATTTGAAAACATTGATTCCATAACTGGATGGATAGGTTACGTTTTCCTGAAAGAATGGATGTATTCAAATTTTGAAATTCATCCAATTCTTGTAAGCTCGGAGAATCACCAATCGATTTCCAAATCCAAGCACCACTTTCTGAATCCATACTTTTTTGTATGGATTCAGATTCCAATCTCCTTCTCGTTAGATCCGATTGGACAATGGGATCGTAAAAAATACGGTTTAAATTGGAACTGAGCCCAAAATATGGAAAAATTTGAATCACAAACTTCCAACTTACATCTGCTATATTGCCAAAATAAGCCTTCCGTAAAAGTGGATCGGTGAGATGATATAATTTAAAATTACCAAAGGAAAAAAACAATTGTTTGTGAGCATCTGTAATTGAGTTTTTACTGGTATTGAGAGGAGATAAATTTACATAAATTTTCTTTAGATTAGGAAGCTTCTGTATGGACTCGTATGTATCAGATAAAATTCCTTCTGGTTGTTGGCTTGGCCTTGGAAGGTACAATACTTCATCCAATTCTACATTTTCAATTTTTGCAACTGTTTCTGGCAAAATACCACTCACAATCTGGCTATCACCTAACACTAAAATTTTTGTTTTGGGATTCCATTTTCGATCATTCGCAAAAAACCAATAAATAGAAGTTGTTTCGCAAAACGAAATGAAAAAACCATACGTGGAATGCATCACAATCGATATCGTCAAAAAAATGATAAACAGAAAACGGATTTTCATACAATTTGATTACATACTTAGTTTTAAAATTGAAAATAAAAAAAGTCTTCTTTTCCAAAAGGTGATACAATGGAAAACCAAAAAAAACAGAACACCAAAATGGCAGAAACGAAATAAGGTTTTGTTGAAATAAAAAATGTTGGCCTTTCTGTCTGTTTCCATTCTTGCCAAAGGTCAAAAACTAACAATGGGAATATGATAAAAAAAAGTGAAAAAGGGATTTGTTGTAATGTTGGTATCGATTTTAAATTCTTCAATATAAGTAAACTCTCGGAAGGGGCAGTAATCCTAAATAATAATAATCCAAGAGAAAAAGTATAAAACGTAAATACAATCCCCAATCCAGTGAAAATTTTGTTTTGGAATTTGGTTAGTCCAATATGTTTTAAAACTCGATAGAGAATCAGGCAAACACCTAAATAAAAACCCCAAATGATAAAACCATAACCTGCTCCATGCCAAATTCCGGTCAAAAACCAAACTAACATCAAGTTTATGTTTTCACGAAAAAAACCATGTCGATTCCCACCTAACTTAATGTACACATAATCACGTAACCAAGTCGAAAGTGAGATATGCCATTTTGACCAAAACTCCGAAGGGTTGGAGGAAAAAAATGGCCTTTTGAAATTATTCATCAGTTCGAATCCCAACATTTCGGCAAGTCCCATTGCACAAAGGGAATAACCAAAAAAATCAGCATAAACTTGAAAGGCAATCGTAGGGGCAATGATCCATAAAATTCCCGGTTCTAAACTGGTAAAGGAAGAGACGTGGATTTCCACATAACGAGACAAGGGATCCGCAATACTCGATTTGATGAACACACCAAAACAAAAAAGAGACAATCCATTCCAAATCATTCCCTTTGAAATCTTACGTTCGGCTTCTATTTGTGGAATCAAATTACCTGGTCGTTCAATGGGTCCAAGCAAAAGTAATGGAAAAAATAAATCATAAAGGATAAAGGTAAAAATATTTTTACATACCATTATCCTTTTGTCATACACTTCAATCAAATAACTAATGTTATGAAATGTATAAAAGGAGATTCCAATCGGAAGTAATATATTGGGTTTCCATTGGATTGGAGTTTCTCCAAATTCGATTCTAATATCAGAAAGAACTCCCCATACAAACAAAAAATATTTAAATACAGCAAGATACAAAACATTCGATACAATACCAAAAACAAATAGGTGTTTTTTTCTTGCTAACGAACTTCGATCGATTAAAATTCCAATCGTATAATTAAAAAGAATAGAGGCAAAAAGTAAAATTGTGCCACCAATTCCCCATTGTGAATAAAAATAGATCCCAAAAATGAGCAGTAGTAGTTTTCGAATCCGAAATGATGAGTAATAATAAATTAAGTAGAATACAAAAAAATGTAAAAGAAACGTCAGGGAGTTGAATAACACAAGAATTGATTAGGCTTCTTCAACCATTTCCAAAAATTGATTTTTGTCCTTTGTATCATGTGGATATGCCAAAGTTAATACACGGTAACTTGCCCGGAAATTCCCAATGATGGCTTCTTCTTTTTTCGCAAAAGATGATTTGATTTTTTTGATCACAACATCTGTTTCTTCTTTGTCTTTCCCATGTAAAACTAAAACAAATTTGCCCTGTCCAACCCGTGTAAAAAAATCCAATTCGCTGATGTGATCCATCATTGTTTTTCTTAATGTATCTGCATAACGAGCAAATGTACCTGTGCCAACTAGATGGATCATTCTGGAAACATTTTGGATTTTGAATAAGGAAACAGTAAATGATGCTTTGAGAGTTGATGCCTTCTCAATTTCCAATAAAATCCTTGATTCCAGTGGATTGAATGGGTTTCTAAAAAGTGCTTCTTTTTCCTGGAGGATTAGTAAATTGGCAAACACTGGAGCTGATGTTTCCAATAACGACACTGCCACATCTCGAGTTGTATCTGTCCAAGCAGAACCTGTCGAGTGGATGATGACCATACCAACTAACCAGTTTAAGTTGATAATTGGGAGTATCGTAAATTCGCTCATAATACCCAATTCGTCATTTGTGAAAATAGATTTTAATTCAGAGTCCTCTCTGAAATTCTCTAACTTATACACTCCTGAAACATTGGAAACCATCCCAATGATATCCGAATCTTTACTGAGTCGGAAGTCTTTTGTTCGTTCTGGTAATATGAAATTTGATCCAAACACAATATAATCGGATCTGGTTTCTGAATCTAGGACTAAAAAGGAAAACTGTTTTACACCTAATTTGTTTTTGATGTTATCAATTAAAAAGTCATAAGCTTCATCCATCTTACGAACTTTGGAAAAGTCACGTGCAAATTGTAGAACAGATTCATTGATTTCAATGACTTCTTTGGCATGCACCAATTCATCATTGATGGCTTCAAATTCCGAAACTCTTTCAAAAACAGAACCGGCAATATCACCAACAATTTTAGCAAATTCTAAATCATCTGTAATGTATTCTTCACCATTGATGAGTTTTCCGAGTGATAATACTCCGAAACATTTGTCACCATGTCGAATGGGGACAAGAATCTCAGATTCCATTTCTTTCAACAAATTCAATTCTCTGTTTGGTAAACGTGAAGACTTAAACTCACCTGCGTAAATTACTGTTTCGGAATCAGAAATCCGTGCATAAATTTCGTCACCTGGTGTCAGATACCAAGAGTCTTTTGATTGGATCCCTTGCGCGGCGATTGCTTCCCATTTCAAATTCTTTGGATTGGTAGATGTTAAAATAACAACAGATTGGCAACCAACTTGCCCGATTAAACTATAAACTAGATTATCAAAAAAATCTGAGAACTCTTTGGAAGAAGCAATCTCCTTTGTGATTTCAAATATGGCTTGGTAATTTTCGATCCGTTTTTTGGACGCTAGATGGTAAGACATCGGTGCAGTTCCAAAATCGGACTCATCATCAAATAATACTTCTTCGCCAATCGGAGCTGGGTCTTCTTTTGATTGACGTAACGGTTGCTTGGCGGCTTCTTTTTTGGCTTCGTTTTCCCATTCATCAAATAAATTGACTTCAGGAAGAGGTGCATCCGCTTCTAATAAATCATCATGGTAATCACGTTCGACAAGGTCATCACCTAAATCAGGTTCAACTGGTTCATATGGATTTGTTTCATCATGAATGGAATCCAAATCGTCTTCTAAATTGGATACAGGATTTTCTTTCCAATCATCATGGCTTTCACTCAAATCTCCGAAGTCGGAATCTGTTAATTCTGGGATATCACTTAAATCAAATTCTTCTTCTCCGTCTGGATTTGGTAAGTCTCCAATTTCGGTAGCCAGTGTATCAGAAATCGCATCTTCTAACCAATCAGAGTCTGAATCTGAAACAGTTACTGGCTCCGCCAAACTTTGATGATTAGGTAGTTCTTCTTCTCGAAAATGTTCAGCTTTTTTGAGTAACGAAGGGGATTCTTTTTTGGGAGTGGGAGATGAGGATACTTTAGCTTCCGAAGTTTTATTAATTTCTTCGGCCCGGTCTAGGAGTCCCACTTTATATCTCCAATTCTTTCATCATTTTTTTGTATAACTCGAAGTATTGTGATTTCGAGAACTCTCGGATGACCTCGTCTGGTAGATTTCCAAGTAAATTATCTAAATAACCGAGGACTTTTTTGCGATCACCGACAGATAATTGGTCACCACCTGCTTCCGTAAATGCATCTGAAGATTCTTTATTTGCTTCTGGTGCAGATACATCTGATTTTCGTAGTTCTTCCAGAGGCGAAAGTTTTCCTTCCATCGCATATTCATCGAGATCCACTTCAAACTCTTCAGAATCATCAGAAGCAAGTGTGGGAGTTCTCACCTCAGTCGTTAGATCATGTGTTAAGTCAAAACTATCATCGACAGAAGAATCTGAACTCAAATCTCCAAAGTCAGACTCACCTTCATGTTCTACTAAATCGATGTCATCCATCGGTTCCATATTGAATTCAGAATTAGCTTCATCATTCATGGAATCTAAATCAAAATCACTTATCGGCTCTTCTTCGATCTGTTCCGAAAGATTGAATTCTTCTTCTTCAGGTAAATTGGCGATGTCTTCTAATCCTTCGCCAGGAAGTTCTTCTCCAAGGATTGCATCCAAACTTTCAGGAGATAGAGTTACATCGTCTTCCATTTCTTCTTCTAAAGAATTTGGAAGGGAAGGTTCAGTAATTTCGCCTTCCTCTTCTTCAGTGGCAGTAATGTTTTCTAATTCTTCCATTGACAAGGCAATGGATTCATCTTCTTCCTCTTCTGCCAGAAGATCAGATTTTGGTGTTAGGTCCTCTTCATAAGGAAGAGGAGCACGGTCGAGGCTATCAACTAATTCTTCTTCAGAAACTTCTTCCGCATCAGCAGCGATCGAATCAAGTTCTTCTAGCGAAAGAGCAATCGGACCTTCATCCTCTTCCTCTGCAGAAGATTCAAAACCTTCCATTTCGCCTTCAAGCCCTTCAATGGATGGCTCATCTGCATCTGATTCAGGTTCACCGAACTCAAATCCAAAATCTTCACCTAAATCAGTATCTAGTTCATGATGGTCTTCATCTGTTTCATCATCTTCGATCGGATCATTTGCAATGATACTTCCGAGTTCATCTGCACTTAAAGTAATGGATTCATCTTCAATTTCTTCACTGAGAAGGTCAGATGTTGGTTCGTCCATTTCTTCTGGAATGGAACCACCAGAAATGTTCTCTAACTCTTCTAGAGAAAGTGTGAGTGGACCTTCTTCCTCTTCTTCTCCATCAGAATCATCTGATTTTTCATCGATAGGCTCGAATTCACCACCTAACAAGTCAAACTCACTATCTTCATCTGTAAAACTTGGAAGATCTGAATGATCATCCGTTGTAAAAAATTCTTCTTCTGATGCAAGAGTTTCTTCTAAACTTGCTTCACCACCTGCACCAAGAATACTTCCCAATTCTTCATCGGAAAGCGTAAGATTTTCATCTTCCTTGTTGTGGCCAAATAATTCTTCTTCCTCAGGATCAACTAATGTTTTAAAACTAGTTTCTTCTTCGCCACCAGGACCTAAATCATCTTGAGGAACGAATGTTTCTTCATTATCATAATCGGTAAGATCAAATTGAGGTTTCCCCTCTTCATCAAACGCAAGCGTTGTATCAATTTCAGAATCATCCAAATCTAAATCCAAGTCGGAATGTTCGTCAATTAACGCATGTTCTTCTTCTAAATCATCTTCAAAAGACAATTCTCTTTCTGGTAAACCTGAATGTTCTTCTTCAGGAAGTGAGCCTGTGATATTTTCTAACTCTTCTAAAGATAAGGAGATTGGACCTTCGTCTTCCTCTTCTTGAGTCGTCGTTTGTTTTTTGGAAGTTAAAATTCCATCTTCACCATTGAGTATAGCTTCAATTTCTTTATCGAGATCAATTAAATCGTCATCGAATTCTAGTTCGAGGTCTTCATCATCGATTGTGGAGGATTGTTTGTTTTGAGATTTTGAAGGTTGAGTCGTAGGAGTTTCTGTTTCGGAATCATCTTCATAGTCTGAAAAATCAGCATGAATGTCTTCATCATGTAAAATCGGGTCTTCTTCCCCAAGTAAGTTTAAGTCTGAATCTAAATCGATATCAAGTATATCATCGTAATCGCCTGAAGATGCAACCATATCAGAAATGGAATCGTCTTCCTCATCAAAAGCGGATATGTCATCTAAGTTTGGAGCTTCAATACCAGGTGATACTTCCAAATCATCATCACCTAAATCGAAATCATCCAAATCTAATGAAAACGAGTCCTCATCGAGTATTGGTTCGATGTTTTCTAGATCTTCGTTTTTATTCTTTTCTTGATCCGCCATTCGCCTCGATTACCGTTTTCCCAAATTTAGTACCTGGCCATCCTCTAACGGCTGTTCCAAGATACTGTCCTCCATTTTGATTTGCGCTCCTGGTAATGTTCCACCAGCGATCTCAATTAAATCGTTTCCGTTGGAACCTGCTTCTAATGTATAAACTCCAGGGTTCACAACGGGTCCCTCAATTTTAACACGAATCGGTGCTTCCGAATAGATTCTTTTTCGCAAATCAGGGTTTTCCTTTAGGTAATACAATCCAGACAAAAGTACCACAAACAATACAATTCGTCGTAGCCAGATTGGATTCAAAGGAAATCCCCCTCTGGTATATTTTCGGCAAGAAGGGGGGAAAAAAATTAACGTTCGTGCAGTAAAATGCGAACTTTTGCTTTCTTTAGGAGATTTTCTTTCTCTTTCGAGGTGGGAAGTGCTTCCGCTTCCTGTAAGAGTTCAATGGCGTGGTCATGAGACAAATCATCTTCAGAATCCCCACCTTCGGTGAGGACTCGGATCTGGTCATTTTTCACTTCACAGAACCCACCATCAATGGCGATTCGGAATTCTTTTCCGGCAGTGTGCAATTTGATGAGCCCAAAATCAAGTTGGGACACCAAAGTGGCGTGGCCTGGTAAAATTCCAAAATAACCCACTGCTCCAGGCAGAATCACTGATTCTGCCTTTCCCTGGTAAAGGATTTTGTCTGGAGAGATGACTGTTAAAGTCAGTTCTTTACTCATCCGAATTAACCTTTGAGTTGTTTTGCCGCTTCGATCACTTCGTCAATCGATCCGACCATATAGAATGCTTGCTCTGGAAGTGAGTCATACTTACCTTCGATGATTCCTTTGAAGGAACGGATGGTATCTTCCAATTTCACATACTTACCAGGTCGACCCGTGAACTGCTCTGCCACATGGAATGGTTGCGAAAGGAATTTTTCCAAACGACGTGCACGAGCCACAAGGATTTTATCATCCTCAGAAAGTTCGTCCATACCAAGGATGGCAATGATATCTTGAAGGTCTTTGTAACGTTGTAGAATTCTTTGTACTTCACGTGCTGTGCTGTAGTGCTCTTCCCCAACGATTTGTGGGTTCATGATCCTTGATGTGGAATCAAGAGGATCCACTGCAGGATAAATCCCTTTTTCAGAAATCGCTCGTGAAAGAACTGTTGTTGCATCCAAGTGAGTGAAAGCAGTTGCAGGAGCCGGGTCAGTTAAGTCGTCGGCAGGAACGTAGATCGCTTGCACGGAAGTAATGGAACCTCGTGTTGTGGAAGTGATTCGTTCTTGTAGTCCCCCCATCTCTGTGGAAAGAGTTGGTTGGTAACCTACCGCAGATGGCATACGACCAAGAAGGGCTGACACTTCAGAACCTGCTTGTGAAAAACGGAAGATATTATCTACGAATAAAAGGATATCGGATCCTGATTCATCACGGAAGTTTTCCGCCATTGTCAAAGCAGAAAGAGCCACACGAAGACGAGCACCTGGTGGTTCGTTCATCTGACCAAAACAAAGAACGGTTTTGTCGATAACTCCCGATTCTTTCATTTCATTCCAAAGGTCGTTTCCTTCACGAGTCCTTTCACCCACACCAGCGAACACAGAGAAACCACCATGTTGTTTTGCGATGTTATTGATAAGCTCTTGAATTAATACAGTTTTACCAACCCCAGCACCACCAAAAAGACCAGTTTTACCCCCTTTGATGTAAGGAGCAAGAAGGTCGATGACCTTAATCCCTGTTTCAAAGATTTCAGTTTTTGGTTTAATTTCTTCGTAAGTAGGTGCATTTCTATGGATTGGCATTTTTTTAACGTCTTTTGGAAGATCACCGAGTTCATCGATTGCTTCACCAAGAACGTTAAAGATACGACCAAGAGTTTTTGTTCCGACTGGAACAGAAATTGGAATTCCTGTATCAGTCACTTCTAAACCTCTTTTTAATCCGTCTGTGGATTGAAGGGAGATGGCACGAACTGTGTTGTCTCCAATGTGTTGTTGCACTTCTGCAGTAATTGTTACGTCTTTGCCGTTTACTTTTGTTTGAATCTCTACGGCATTGTAGATCTCAGGCATATTCCCGGATTCAAAACTGATGTCCATTACTGAACCGATGATTTGTTTAATTTTACCTTTATTCATATATACTCCGAAAGACCTTTGTTAGGAGATGGCTTCCGCTCCCCCTACGATTTCTGAAATTTCCTGCGTAATTTTTGCCTGACGAACTCGGTTGTATCCGCGAGTCAGAAGTTTGATCATTTCACCAGCTGCATCAGTCGCCGCTTTCATCGCCACTCTACGTGCAATGTGTTCGGAAGCGACTGATTCCAAGATGATTTTCACAAAAGTAGTTTTGATCACCATTGGTAACAAGTTTTCTAAGATGGTTTTTGGATCTGGTTCGTATAATACTTCCGGCCCAGAAGAACCTTTCGATCCTGTTTCTTCCATTTGTAATGGGAGGACAGTTGTAGTTTCAGGTTTTTGGTTTGCCGCGGAATAATAATGAGTGGAGATGATTTCAACTGAATCCACCGACTCATTTGCAAAACGTTCCATAAAATAAGATGCAAGGTCGTTTGCTTCTTTGCTTCCCGCTTTATCATCGATATTGGTATAGGATGTTACCAATTCAACTTTTGCGAATTTAAAGAAAGAGATCGCCTTTTTCCCTGCAGCGTGGACTTCCACCTCCACACCTTTTGACTTCAACTCCTCAATACGGTTTTTGACCATACGAAGTAAATTGGAGTTAAAACCACCGCATAACCCACGGTTTGCGGCGATAGCAAGGATAGCAACTTTACGGATTTTATCCGGCTTCCTTAAGTAAGGGCTATGGATGATCGAAGCAAGGCTAGACAAAGAAGAAACCAACTCTCGTGTAAGGTCGGCATATGGTTTTGCCGCATTCACTTTGTTAGTGGCTTTTTTTGCCTTAGCCGTGGAGACCATCTCCATGGTTCGAGTGATTTTTCTCGTGTTTTTAACCGAGTTAATCCTCTTTTTTATCTCACGCGGTGTCGCCAAGATCTTTCCCCTTAATTATTCTTTGCTAAAAAATGTTCTACAATCGATTTGATTGTTTTTTGCAGAGCTGCTTCTTGTTTTACTTCTTTAGCAGTTCTGATCTCTTCCAAAATTTCTGGGTGTTGCTCTCTCATTGTTTTCAAAAGAAACGCTTCGAATTCTCTTACTTTTGCAGTAGGAACCACATCCATAAATCCTTTTGTTACAGCGAAGATGGAAATCACTTGTTCTTCTACAGGCGTTGGAGAGTTGTTTGGTTGTTTTAAAATTTCAAGAACTCGGTAACCACGATCCAGCTGTGCTTGTGTCACTGGGTCAAGTTCTGTTCCTAACTGTGCAAACGCTTCCAAGTCACGGAACTGTGCGAGGTCTGACTTCAGAGTTCCTGCAACTTTTTTCATCGCTTTGATTTGTGCAGCAGATCCAACTCGTGATACAGAAATCCCCACGTCCACCGCAGGGCGAAGGCCCGATGCAAACAGGTTGGATTGGAGGTAGATCTGACCATCGGTGATGGAGATTACGTTTGTTGGAATGTAGGCAGAAACTTCCCCTTCTTGTGTTTCAATGATAGGGAGTGCAGTCATAGACCCACCACCAAATTTATCATCGAGTTTCGCTGCTCTTTCAAGTAGACGAGAGTGAAGGTAAAATACGTCACCAGGGTATGCTTCACGACCTGGTGGGCGGCGAAGTAAAAGTGACATTTGGCGGTATGCTACTGCTTGTTTCGAAAGGTCATCATACACAACAAGTGTTGCTTTCCCTTCTTCATACATAAAGTATTCAGCCATCGTCGCACCAGAGTAAGGTGCAATGTATAACATAGGAGCAGGTTCCGATGCGTTAGCCGATACGATGATCGTATATTCTAATGCCCCTTTTTCGCGTAACATTTCGATGGTGGAAGCAACAGTAGATGCTTTTTGACCGATCGCTACATAAACGCAGATGACCCCTTTTCCTTTTTGATTGATGATCGTGTCGATCGCGATGGAAGTTTTTCCTGTTCCGCGATCCCCAATGATGAGCTCTCGTTGTCCACGACCGATTGGAATCATTGCGTCAATCGCTTTGATCCCTGTTTGCATTGGTTCGTGAACTGATTTTCTCATCGCAATCCCAGGAGCTGGTGACTCAACTGGTCTTGTTTTTTTTGCGTTTAAGGGGCCTTTTCCATCGATCACTTCCCCAAGTGGGTTTAGCACTCGACCAAGAAGTTCTGGTCCTACTGGAACTTCGAAGATTTTTCCCACACGTTTTACAGAAAAACCTTCTTCAATTTTGATATAATCACCAAAGATAACAACCCCAACTGAATTTTCTTCTAAGTTGAAGGCTTGGCCTCGAACTCCATTTTGGAATTCAACGAGCTCTCCTGACATTACGTTTGTGAGTCCGTAAACCCGCGCAATCCCGTCCCCGACTTCGAGAACTGTTCCAACCTCTTCTACTTGGAGGTCTTTCTTGAAGTTTTTAATTTCTTGTTTTAGTACCGACGTTACTTCGTCTGTTTTAATTTTCATTCAAATGCTCCGACTGGGATTTTCTTTTGGAGGAGAGCCTCACGGGTTCCGGCAAGTTTTGCACGGATTGAGGCATCGATTAAAAAGTCGTCTATATAGATTTTGAATCCACCGATGAGGTTAAGATCCGTATGTTCTGTGACACGAACTTCGCGTCCGAACTTGGAAGAGATGGACTTAGTGATTTGATCTACTGCTTCTTTTCCTAATGAATCTTTGGAAACGATACGAAGTGAACTACGATTTTTAAGTCGGTCTACACCTGATCGGTAATCTTCCAAAATGTCCTTTAGGTAAAGGAAACGATTTTTTCGAACCACAAGAGTAATGAAATTGGCAACAATTTCTGATGCCTTTCCTTGAACTGACTTTGCGGCAGTTTGTTCTTTCTCAGAAGGATCAACTAACGGAGAAAGAAAATAATGGCGTATTGTGTCATCGGAAAAGAAAACACCAACTAAGCTTGATAATTCCTCTTCCGTTGACTCAAGTGAGTTAGCTTCTTGTGCTAACTCCAAAAGTGCCGTTGCGTAAACCTTTGAAATTTGGTTCAGACTCATTTGATTTTAAGTTTATCGAGTTTTGCGATCTCTTTTTCGACAAAGGAAGCATAGTCTTCCTTCTTCAATTGTTTCTCCAAGATCTCACTCGCGATGAGAACGGACATTTCCACAATTTGGTTTTGGATTTCAGACAAAGCTCTGCCTTTGGCAAGTTCGATTTCGCGAACAGCGCTGTCTTTGATTCCTTTTACTTCATTGTGTGCTTCTTCCGTCAACTTTGTGCGGAGAGCAACTGCATCTTTCTTAGCTTCATCGACAATTCTGTGTGCTTCTTCTGTTGCTTTGAAGAGTTGGTCTTTGTATTCTTTTAAAGACTTTTCTGCTTCAACACGAAGAGATTCTGCTTTGTTGATATCACCTTGGATGCCGGAAGCACGTTCTTCGAGAGCATGAAGGATCTTGTCCCATGCAAATTTTTTAAGAACGAAGACAACAACTGAGAAAGTGACCAGGGTCCAGATGACCAGACCCGGATTGACTTTCAGCAAATTGAAGCCGGAAGCCGCGAGGAGTACCAAGACTATTGTCCTTGTTCTACTTTAGTGGCACCAGCACCAATTGTTTTGTCAATTGAGCCATTGAGTTTGAGCGCGATAAGAAGAGCGATTACCACTGCGAAAAGTGCTGCACCTTCAATCATACCTGCTGCTACGTAAAGAACGAGTTGGATCTTTCCCGCTGCTTCTGGTTGGCGGCTAATGCTTTCTGCCACTGATCCACCAATTCTACCAATACCGATTCCTGCACCAAGTAATGCAAGTCCTGCTGCGAGTCCTACTGCGATGTATCCTAAACCGAATTCCATTGTTTTCGTTTCACTCCTGTGTGTTTTATAATATAAATAAAACCAATCTTAATGTCTATGCATCACAGTTCCGATGAAGACGGTTGTGAGCAGTGAGAAAATGAACGCTTGTAGAAATGCTACAAGTAGTTCTAAAAAGTAAATGAGCACTGAACTGAGAACAGATACAGGTGCAATGAGCCAACTTTCGCTCATAAAAATAAACCCAAGTAACGCAAGGATCATAACGTGTCCTGCTGTCATATTGGCTAGTAACCTCATCGTTAACGCAAAAGAGCGAGCGATGTGAGTTACGATAAATTCCAATGCCCACATGAGTGGCCATAGTAAAAGAGGAACACCCTTAGGAACAGCATGGGCTACGAAGGAGATCCCTTGGTAAGAGAATGCGGTTCCGTAAATAGTGAGTAAGGTAATGGATGCAAGTGAAAGGGTAACACTAATGTCCCCTGTTGGTGTGATGCCTGACCAAACTTCTCCGAATGTATGGAGTGCGTGGGGTGTGTGGTCCATAACACCAAGAGCAACAAGTCCATCCGATGCGGCAACTGTAAGCTCACCAACCGATGGGATGAGGCCAAACAAGTTACAGAAAAGGATAAAGAAAAACAATGAGAAGATGTAGTGGTAATACGAATGTCCGTGGTGGTCGAGTGAGGAGTCCACAACGTTTTCTTTTAAGTAACTTACAAATGCTTCTACACCTGATGTGAATTTATTGTGAACCTTTTTTGGGTTCTTAGAGATCAGGTTTGCCGCTGGGATAAAAACGAGAAACATAAAGAAACAAGCAATCCACATCATGGTCACTCGTTTGGTGATATGTAAGTCAAGTCCACCAACGTAGTGATACTTCACTCCATCGTGGTTCACAAACACATCATGGTTTTCCGCATCGTAACCAGGTTGGCCTTCTGTGACAATTGTGCCACCGAAGTTGAGAGGGAAGATGGGAGCATCACCTAAGTGGTGCGCCATCACTTCGCTGAAATCGAAGCCCTCATCAGAGCTGTGCCCTTCCGAATCGTTTGCAAAAACATTCGTAAAACTAAGGGAAAAAACTAATAAAAATGATAAAAAAAACCGATATTTAGACTTATTTTCCACTGAAATAGCTCGCAAATACAAGGAAAAGAAGGTGGACGAAATAGGCAATTAAAAATCCAGAAGTTGCCTCAAAAGGGTACTCTAAGACCTGAAAGGCAGTCAAAATGCCCAGATTTAGAAAAAAGGAGAGGAATACCGTAAAAAAGGGGAAGCCCGACTCAGACAAAGCAGGGATTTTTGATGGTAGGAATCGTAATTGTAAGATAGCCATTTGCACGGAAAAGGAAATGGCAGAACCAAAATAGAAGATGATACGATAACCATCCGCCACCAAACCTAAAGTTAGGGGGAGACTTAGGATCAATACAAGGATTAAATAAGTGAAATAATGCAAATGGAATCGTTTGAGATTGATTGAGTTTAGATCCATTGGTTCACGATGGATTGGTGTGGTTTTGGGGGCAAGTCGGATTGGGGGGATGGGTGGTAGGATGGTATAGATCCCCGCCCGTATCGAACTGGGTGGGGTTATCCACCCGCCACCCAATGGCTTCCATATATCACATGTTTGCTGAACAAGGAACCACTAATTGAATTACAATTTTTTTTTTGGATAAAAGTTCATATTAATGCAATTAAGTCAGATGCATTGCAATCTCGGACAAAATGGATCACATTGGAGTTATTTAGGGAACAAAGTTGATCTGTGATATCTAATCCGCCAAACAGTAAGTTTCTTTCACGTCCAATTATAATTTCAAAGACTTCTAGTATCCAATATGATCCAAAATCACTTTCAATTGATTCGCTTGCGTTTCTTCGATCCCCGACAAACAAAATATTTTTTCAGGAATCAATTTCGCTTTATCGCGTAAGGATTTTCCTTTTTTTGATAATACGATATTCACGCTTCGTTCATCGTTTGGATTTCGCATTCGATCCAATAGTTCCATTTGTTCCAAACGTTTAAGGAGTGGTGTCAAGGTTCCCGAATCCAGTTGGAGTTTATCCCCTATTTTACTGACAGTCGAAATTTTCTCTTCCCACATAACAAGCATAACCAGGTATTGCGGATAAGTTAACCCTAGGTCCGCAAGAAGCGGACGATAGAGTTTCATCAATCGATGCATTGAGGAATACATCGAAAAACAAATTTGGTTCTTCAACAAAAGAACCTCTTCTTTCGATGATTTAACCTTGGACAAGCTTTTCGATATCCTTCTCGATTGCTTCAGGTTTTGTAATCGGTGCATATCTTTTAACAACCTTTCCATTTTTATCGACTAAGAACTTTGTAAAATTCCATTTGATATCAAGAGAACCAAAAATTCCTGGTGCATTCTTTTTTAAATGCATATAAAGTGCATCCGTATTTGGACCGTTCACTTCGAGCTTAGAAAAGATTGGGAAAGTTGTAGAAAATGTTTTTTCACAAAACAATTTTATATCTGCATCGGAGCCAGGTTCTTGTTCTCCGAACTGGTTACAAGGGAAAGCTAAAATTTCCAAACCTTTGCCTTTCCAACGATCATAAGTTTCTTGCAGGCCTTTATATTGTGGAGTGAAGCCACACTGACTTGCGGTATTCACAATCAACAATACCTTATCTTTAAATTGTTCCATAGGAATCTCTTCCGATCCACGTTTCACTTTAATATTGTAAAATTCTTCCGCCATGTTACTCTCCGTTGTTGTAAATTAGATTGTGCACAATTTAATTTTGTTCAATCTTTTTATTTGAAGTTCTGATTAAAATACAAACAAATTCTGAAAAATTTGCGAATTGGTTCACCCCGCCCTGATATGGGTGGGGAACTAGACCCGCCTCCCAATGCCAACCGCTTACCATATCCCATCGCCATTGACAAATCCCAATGCAGATCCCTCTATTTTTCTTAAAAAAAGTTCATGTTTTTACGATTTTTACTCGCTTTCAAACTCTACCCAATTCCTAATAATACGAATTTTATTTCGGAAATCGAATCTAGTTACTTTGGAGTATACTATGAATGTACAAATGGTCTTACGACCTGTTTTGTTTGGTTTTCTGTTGCTTTTACCAAATATCCTTTTGGCAGAGGGCGAAACAGGAACGGTCAATCCAATCGATAAATCAGACACTACCTGGATGTTAGTTTCATCTGCTTTGGTCTTTTTTATGATCCCTGGGCTTTCTTTATTTTATGGCGGAATCGTTCGATCGAAAAATGTTCTATCAACGATGATGCATAGTTTTGTTGCCATGATTGTAATGACATTGCAATGGACAATTTTTGGGTATAGCTTTGCATTCTCAGGTGAAAATCCTTATATAGGGAATTTTGATTTAGCTTTCTTAGATGGAATCGATTTGAATTCAACAAAAGGATCCATACCTACTTATGTACACTTTTTATTCCAAGGTATGTTTGCTCTTATCACTCCTGCTCTCATATCTGGGGCAATCGCCGAAAGAATTAAACTATCTGCTTATATATTATTTATACTCGTATGGTCTACGTTAGTGTATGATCCCGTTGCGCATTGGGTTTGGGCAGATTCTGGATGGTTATTCAACATGAATGCTTTGGATTTTGCAGGGGGAACTGTCGTACATTTAATTTCAGGGATAGCTGGACTCTCCGCTGCAATAGTCATAGGCAAACGAAAAGGTGATCCTGGTCTTCTCACTCATCCAAATAACATGACTTATACGCTCCTTGGATCTGGTTTGTTGTGGTTTGGTTGGTTTGGTTTTAATGCAGGCTCTGGCCTTGCAGTCAATGGTTTAGCAGCAAGAGCATTTTTAGTAACACTAATTGCACCTGCGGCCGCAGGCGCCAGTTGGTTGTTAATTGAATGGTACCATACAAAAAAAGCAACCGCACTCGGAGCAGCCTCTGGAATTGTAGCAGGTCTAGTCGTAATCACACCTGCTTCTGGTTTTGTAGGGATCAAAGGTGCATTGATCATGGGTGTCCTTGTTTCACCAGTTTGTTATTTGGCAATCCTTCTCAAAGGAAAATTGAAATATGACGATACCTTGGATGCATTTGGAATCCATGGTGCAGGTGGGGCACTTGGCGCCATTCTAACAGGTATCTTTGCATTAGAATTGGCAGAGGGAATGACATTTGAAAGCCAAATGATCGCACAATTGATCAGTGTCATCGCGACTGGTTTTTATTCCTTTGTTGTTTCTTACATACTTGCTCTCATCATTGAGAGAACAATTGGATTTAGAATTGAAGAAGACAAAGAAATCACGGGCCTCGACCAAGAGATCCATGGTGAAAAAGGATACGATATCAGGTAAAAAATATGAAATTAGTAATTGCAATCATACAACCACACAAACTGGAAGAAGTTAAAAATGAACTAACCAAAAACGAAATCTATCGCCTAACAGTGAGTGATGTCCAAGGGTATGGCCAACAAAAAGGGAAAACAGAAGTATTCCGTGGACATGAATACCAAGTCAACCTACTTAGAAAAGTACGGTTGGAAATTGCTGTGAATGATGAATTCGTAAAACCCACTGTAGATGCCATTTTAAAGGCCGCTAAAACAGGACCGGAAGGCAAAATCGGAGATGGCAAAATCTTTGTGATGCCTCTTGAAGAAGTGATTCGCATTCGAAGTGGTGAACGAGGAAACAAAGCGATTTAAAAGAATCAACTTATCTCCCATAAAATCCATTGGATTCTATGGGAGATATGCTCTACGTTTTTACCAATTCTAAAATATATTCCTGATTGGACTTACCACCAGGAACAAATGGATACACTCCCCATTCAGATGGTACTTTGATCTCAACGAAGCTCGGACCATTTTGTGCTAAAATAGTTTGTAAGTGATCTTGATCTTGATTTTGATCGTTCTCCCAAAGCAAATAAGGAATCCCAAACGCTGCACATAACATAGAAAAGTTGGGATGAAAATGAAACTGCGATCCAGAATAAACATTCCCATAAAACAAATCCTGTTGTTGCTTCACTAATCCTAAGTGTTCATTATTCATTAGAATGATTTTTACATTCAGATTTTGTTCTCTGAGTGTCGCTAACTCCTGTAAATTCATCATAATTGAGCCATCACCAGTGAAACAATACACTGGATGCGTTGGATGGGACAGAGACACACCAATGGATGTTGGCAATCCAAAACCCATCGTTCCCTGGCCACCAGAAGTGATCCATTGTGTTGGTTTTGAAAATGGATAGTACTGTGCTACCCACATTTGGTGTTGCCCCACATCAGTCAGGATAAAATGATCTTCATTGGGAATCTTTTCTGCCAATCCAAGGATTAACTCCTTCGCAGGATGTGATTCAGGTATTTGTTTCCAAGTTTGTATTTGGTTCAAAATTGGTTCATTCCTAGATTTTTTTAGGTAAGCGAATTCATTGTGAAGTCGATCCTCAAGTAAAAATGGAATCAAATCTGAGATATCCTTTTTGATACTCAAATTTGGTTTTCTAATTTTTCCAATTTCATTTGCATCGATATCGATATGAATGATTTTTGCATCCGGACAAAATGTATCTTTGTTTCCAATTGCCCGGTCATCAAAACGAACACCAATCGCAATGAGTAAATCACATACGCCAAGAGCTTCATTCGCACCAATGGTTCCATGCATTCCCATCATACCTAAATACAAGGGATCCTCTTTTTCAAATATCCCAAGACCCATGAGTGTTGTCACAACCGGTATTTGATACTGATTCACGAGTTCACGCAAACGTTTGTATTCTTTTTTGGCACCTCCACCAATATAGAGTAAAGGAAACTTTGCTTGGCATAAATACTCGTTCCATTGTTTTAAAAATTCATGGATTGAATGAGAGTTCGCTTCGATCGAATTCTCTGTCTCAACTGAAAAATGTCTCTGAATTGAAAATTCATTTGAGAAAGTCTCCATCGAAATGGAGATCCTGCTCATTTGGATGTCTTTTGGCAAATCAATCCAAACAGGACCCTTTTTTCCTTCCATTGCGAGTGCATAGGCTTCGTTGAGAACGATTGGGATTTGAGTTGGATCTTCAATGGCATAAATTTTTTTCACAATTGAGGATACCATTGATTCAGTGTCCAATTCTTGGAACGCATCTGTTCCCTTTAATGCCAATGGAACCTGTCCTGAAAAGATCAAAACGGGAACCGAATCTCGATGTGCGTCAGCAATGGCCGTGATCAAGTTGGCAACCCCAGGTCCAGAGGAAACAAAAACAGCACTGATTTCCCCTGAACTTCTGGCCATACCTTGCGCAATAAAACCGGCACCTTGTTCATGCCTTGCTAGAATGTGATGGATATTGGATGCCGCCAAACATTCGTATAGTGGCAAAATCGTTCCACCAGGAACCCCCGCAATCTTTTGGATTCCTTTCGCTTCTAAGAATTGTATGATATATTGACTAACAGTGATTTCTTCCCACATAACATGTCTCCTTTGATGGTTCCCCCGTCGACATTTGCTTTCTGTCGACCGAGGAAACTAAAGAAGATTATGACAGAAAGCTAAGTATGGTTGAGGAGACGACGACGAGGACGACAGTGGTAAGGGTATAAGAAGGCATACCGAACTCAAGGTTGGAATTGTATCCAATCGTGATTGATTTAGCCTTATTTCCCATAGTCACTTTCTTTTATTTTGGAGAGAATGGAATTGTCAAGAATTTATTTGGATTGTTTCCTTCATTCGTTTTCTTTGGCACGTTTGATGAGGGAATAAAACGCAAAAACAAACCCCAAAAAAAATCCAACCAAAAGCCATAATGGTTCTGATTTTAAATAGTCATCCAAATAATACCCAACGAGGACAAAGAGAGTGATGGAGGAGACAAACTCAAATCCAGCACCCGCCATGGCCATAGGTGATTTGTCCCCTTGGTTAGGAGATTGTTTTTTGGGGTCGATGGTCACTGTAAGATGCGGCCGATCCGGTCAAATCGAACGCTTAATCTCCAAAGTCGGTAACGGAGTGTTCTTTCAATCCAACCAAACCTAGACTCTTCTCCTAGGTAACGCGCGTTATGTGAAGAAAAAACTTCGGAATAATGGCATCGGCGATCCAAAGCATCTCCTTCAAATCGTTCCGCAATTTCCGGTCCTTTTTCAGCCAACTCTTGCCCATCTTTGTATTCACAGGTCGAATCTTTCCAATCGATGGAAAAATAGATAATGAGTGCCTTACCTAAAATATCCTCTCGTTTGACAAACCCCCAAGCCCTTGAGTCATGAGAATCGTCACGATTGTCACCCATCACCATGTACTGTCCTTCTGGGATTTCACAACCATGTAAAAAATCGCAGTATTCAAAGATATGAGCCCTTCGGTCGTCTTCAAATCCTTCCAAAATATAATGTTCAAAACCAGGTTTAACTTCTTTGAACAAAGCCCTTTGTGTGGCTTCTAAATTATCCAAATCAGAAAGTTCTTTTCCGATCGGCACTTCCTTTGGTTCATACGATTTGAATTCAGAACTTCCCTTCTCTTTGTATTCAACAAGTGCGAAGTGTACTCTACCACGATCTTTTGTTTCTATGAATTTTCTTGTGATCCGAATGGTATCTCCAGGAAGCCCAATCACTCGTTTGACAAATCGTTTTGCAAAAATTCCAGAACGTGACTCTTCTTGGCCAAGAGCTGTGGCAGGTGGTATGAAGGTTACAATGTCACCGCGTTTTGGGTCATCTATGCGAAAGAGTTCCTTTTCTGTAAAAGGCATTCGAAATGAATAACGCATTTTATTCACAAATAAAAAATCCCCAATTTTTAATGTAGGGATCATTGATCCTGAGGGGATATTATTTGCATCTAATATGGATGATTTGAAAGCAAATACGAGAACAACAATGATTCCAAAGGAAATCCCTGAGGCAGCAGCCCCTTCTTTTTCTGGTTCTTTGGATTCTGATTTTGATTTGGTCTGAAAGATGGAGGAAAATAATCCCATGGTTCGAAACTAAGGAATTCGAAATTTCTGTCAAGAAAGGGGGAAAAAAAGCGCAAAAGACTTGTACTATTTTCGGGAATCGACGATACCATACATGGAGAACTTCTGTTTATGGAAACATCTATCCGTGGATTACGAAAAACCTTACAAGAGATGAAGGAAAACTATTCCTTTGTTTGTGTAAAAACTGGTACTGAAACAGAAGACATGGGAGAAGATGAAATATCTCTCTTAAAAACGATCACATCCGGGATTTTACCACTCTACGTCAAAATCGGCGGTCCAGAAGCAAGAAATGACATCCGTATTTGCCAGAGGATTGCCATATCTGGGATCTCAGCTCCGATGGTGGAATCAGAATATGCCCTAAAAAACTTCATCCAAACGATGAAAAATCTCCTCACTCCCTCTGAATTTGAATCCTACAATAAATCAATCAATATGGAAACCATTACTGGATACCGCAATTTGATGGATATTTTTGATTCTCCATCTTTCCAAGAGTTGCAACAAGTAACAGCTGCTAGATCTGATTTGAGTGCCTCTATGGATAAAAAACCTGATGATAAAGAGGTGACACGTGTCGCCAAAAAAATCATCTCTGAGGCAAAAAGCCGAGGAAAAAAAACATCGGTTGGTGGAACCATAACCAAAACTAATTTTGAACTGATTGCAAACGAAATCCAACCTGATTACATCAACTCAAGACACATCATGGTGGATACCAAAGAAGCCATGAGAATTGGTGCGGCAGATATCGCAGAATGTATGTTAGTTTTTGAAATGGACTTATTCGAGTTTTTTTCCAAATCATTCCCTGAAAAAGGATACTATTACCGGAACCGAGTGGAAATCAACAGAGAACGGATCGGTGAAAGAAAGGTATTGTATTTCATTCGATAAGTGGTTTATTTATTTTTTTTCTCTAGTTTAGTCTCTTCCTTTCTTTTTGTTTCTCCTAAAACCATTCATGCCCCCTTGCAAAAGGGGGTATCTCTTTTATTTTTTGCCTTATGCCTTTTTTGTTTTTGGAAACAACGAAAAGCGAAGTTCGTACCAAAAAAAGATTCAGTTACTATGGATCACCAAACGAAAGTCCTTCCCCGTCTTGTATTTGTGAGTGCTCTTCTTTTTATCGTTTCTAGTTCGTATCATGCGTACGAGCTCACAAATTTTTTTGTAAATTCGTTTCTTTTCCACGATGCAGACTACATTGGAATCTCAGATGTATTACTTTCTCTTTGGGAAGGAAAGGGATATGAAAGCCATTATTATAGTGAGTCTGTGAATGGCAGTTACTTGGAACATCACTTTGCACCTGGGATGGTTTTTTTATCTCCCTTCGTCGGACTTGTGCCTGATCGATTTGGATTGGCACTAGGAGTATTTTTTTTCTACCAACTAACAGTTGTATTTTTGATTTTATGGTCTTACCAAATTATACAAAAAAACAATCCAGAAATTTCGATCCCATTTCTTGTGATTTGGGTGATTTTGACAAACCAAATGTATTTGTATCGGATTGGTTCTAGTTTCCATTTTGAAATCCTTGTTGTAATGTTTGGATCTATCTTTTTTTACGTTTGGGAAAAAACAAAAAGAATCACATCCAAAGAAATAGATTCAAAATTTGTTTCCCCACTTACAGCACTTTTCACTTTCTTTTGTTTGGGAATTTGCCTTTTTCTTTTTCTGATACAAAAAGAAGACATTGGGATGTATTTGATTTTGTTTCTATTACCCCGTTTTCTTTTTCAAATCTACAAACAAGTTTCCGAACACAAACTCTCCTCGTGGAGGGACCTTTTTTCGATCCAAAAACATCCTTCGTTTGTTTTACTTACCTTCATTCTTGGAATTACGATCGTTTATCTTTGTTATGTTTTTATCATCTATCCTTATTTCCATGACATGAATTCTTATCTGACATGGTCTCGCATCCTGAGACAAGATTACCATTCCTCCTTTAAACAGGTCACTAGTGTAACTAAGTCGTTTCAAATCTATTTGGAAATTGTGGTGAGTGGAGGCCTTGGGATTTTCCAAATGGTCCTTGAGATTTTGGGAGTGAGTTTGATTTACCTCACTCATTTTTTTTCTTCTAGGCCATGGCATCATGAAGTGTATTCGTATTACAGTTATTCGCTCGTTCCCTATCTTTTATATACTGGGATCGTTTGGGCCAAATCGAAACGACAAGTCTCACTTCCTTTTTTATATTTCATCCTGGCTTGTGTGTTTTGGAGAAATTCCCTTGATCAAAATTTTCCACTCGCAACCGAATCCAAGGAGCAGTGGTATGATCCCAAGGTTCAAAGTGAGGTAGTTCATGATTTACATTTTGTAAATGAAGAGATGAAACAAAATCCGATCCAACCCTCAAAAGAGATCATCGTCTTTTCTCAGTACAACGTATCTTTTTTAATCACAGAGAAAGCCAAAGTTTACCCTCTTACACATCTTTCGAACCAATCCCAAATCTGCAAAGGAGAGAGAATTTGTTATCTTGTGGTCGCACCTAATTTGACGAACCAAACCCTTTGGCCGACAAAACGAATCCTAAATCATCGGGATGAGGTCACAAGTCTTCCGAAAACAAAATTGGTATGGCAAGGGAAACAAGTGGAAGTATGGAACCTTTCGAATCCAAAGGAAGATCGTTTTTAAATTTCCGATGGGATATCAAAGAGTGAGAACGTTTCTATTTTTAAAACAAGTATGAAATGGTTAACCAACGAAATGGAAAACTTCGTATCCGTTTTCTCTTTTTTCGATACGGATTAGACCCTCTAACACCAGTTTTTGGATGATACTGTAAACAAGTCCAAGGGCTGTTGGAAGGTGGCCTCCATTATGAACTTTTTTCCCGATTGCCGCTTCCATTAAAACTTTTAAATCGGATTCCCCTTCCCGAAGTCTTCGTAAAACACCTTTCTCTAAGATGCTCAGAGTTTTTTTCACAAGGGTTATGGTTTTTTTTGGATCTTCAATCTCGCTTCCATGAGCAGGTAACATACGTTTGATGGGTTCTTCCAATAATTTGGAGAGTGTAAAATAATAATCTCCTAAATTCCCATCCATCTCTGAATAAATGGCTGTGAGATTGGCAATGATGAGGTCTCCCGAAAAATAAACACCCGTTGCAGGGTCTACTGGTGTGATATGGTATAAATTATGACCTGGTGTATACAAAAACCGGAAGAGCCTTCCTCCTAACTCCAAACTATCATTGTGATCAATGGCAACATCAATGCGTAAAACAGGATCCCCTTTTTTGGTTTCCCCGAATTTACTAAAAAACTGACGCCAACCTTTACGAGATTCGGTAAGGATACGATCTAGTTCCTTTTTGTCACCAAAGGCTTTGTGAAACAAATCTTCTGTTGCTTCTTCAAAGAGTAACATGGACTCGAGGTAATTCCCCACTCCGTCTGCCATAGCACGGTATCCATAATACGTCACATGTTTTGCATAGGATTTGAGGACCAGGGCTGATGAAATATGATCCAGGTGGTTGTGTGTGTAAATGATATGCCGAATGTCATTGAGCGAAAATCCCTTAGTTTTAAGGGATGCTTGTAACATGGGGATCGACTCGATGTAACCTGAATCGATCAGGGTTAGGCCATCGTTACCCTCATACAAATAAATGTTATTTGGTGCGTAAAAAGGTTGGGGTAAAACAATTTTAAAGACACCATCCCCGATGTCATCCATCGGAGGAATTCGTTTGGGGATGGTAACTTTCAATCTTTCACCTTATGGTTGTTTTTTGATGATCAATCTTCTTTCAATTTCGAAGATTTTTTCTGGGATTTTGTCCTTCCCCAATTTCTTTTTATCATTCTCTTTGAGGAAAAGGTCAGCACCAAATTTATCCAATGCATCATTGGCTTTGATGTTTTTGAGACCAATGAATTGGATTTGCACTTCTCCCGCAGGGATTCCGTATTCTGTTCCTTTGTCTTCGGTTGTAAGGATACGAGAAATACAAGTTACGGTATCACCAGAAAATGCCGGTTGTGTGTGGTATCCTTCTGTGAATCCAAGTTCCCAAATTGCGTTTTCAGAAATATCGCGGGATGCCATTCCAGCTAACCAACCAAATACGAGTCCACCATAAACAACTGGTTCTCCACCCATTGGGCCAGAGATTCCTGCTGAGTACAATTTATCGTAATGCAGTGGGTGAGTGTTTCCAACTCGGTATGTCCATTGGTAGTGTTCATCTGTGATGGTTCGTCCATTTTGGTGAACGTAAATTTGGCCTGGTTTGAAGTTTTCAAAATACGTATGGCCCCAAGTGACATCTTTCATTTCTGTTGGGAATTTTAGATTCGGAAGTTTGAGTTCTGGAGTTTTTGACTCAGGGAAATAGGCAGAAGCATCCCCTGGTTTTGGATTCCCCTTTGGTTTGCCATTGGATTGGTAAATCATGATCTTACGTTCGTATTGTAACACCACTTCGTTTTTTTGGTTGAGGCAAAGTGTTCTAACACTTACGATTCCTGGTTTCTCTGGACCTTTATCGTCCACAGCCAAAATTTTTGTGCGAGAGGATAATGTGTCTCCAGGATACACCGGCATTAAAAATTGAGCGTTATAATAACCGAGGTTTGCAAGCGCCTTTTCACTGTTATTCTGAACACCAATGGAAAGTGCTAAATTAAAAACCATCAGTGGGTGAACAAGTAGGTCTGAAAATCCGTGTGCTTTTGCGTATTCACTAGAAAGATACAATGGATTGGCGTCCATAAACACAGTGGCAAATTCTTGGGCAAAACTTCTGTCGACTGTGAATTGGCGTGGGTGAACGTAAATGTCACCAACATTGAATTCTTCGAGGTATCGTCCGTAGATGTTCCTTTTGATTTCAGAAAGAGAGGCAGGAGTTGTGGGAGCTAACTCACCAAAGGGGGACACTGATTTTTGAACCATGGGAATTCCTTTTTCGAATGGGATAGGACTAATTTTCCAAGGGAGGTCCTACAGAAAACGATTTTTCCAGCTCATCCGGTGGCTCGTTTGGCGTATTCCTCCTTCCAAGCACTATGCCAATGGTACCATTCTTCCCGAACCGCGCGGTAACGTGCCAAATCACTCCGTACTTCAAGCATAAGTGATTCTAGTTCTTCCACACGTCGAAAGAGTCGAAGCGTGAGAGCTTCCCATTCTTCCTGATTCTCTGCCATCCATGGCTCCATAATTTATCTATCGGCGGATCGTTTCCGTAAAATGTTGCTTTTTTAGTCTTCTGCAGGTTCGATTCATGGATCATGAGCTTTGTTTTTCCTACTGAAGAATCCATCCCTCCCGAGTACCGCATCAGTCCCATCCACCAAAAAACATACCTACTCGGTGGTGAAATTCGGGAATGGAACGGAGAAACACAGATGGTTCAGTCTCCAATTTTTTTGAATCGGAACGGGAAATTGGAACCAGTCATTCTTGGGTCCTATCCCAGTTTTGACACAGCACAAAGTCTCGAAGCCTTAGAAGCAGCTGTAACGGCATACAATCATGGAACAGGCGTTTGGCCCACTTCCACTCCGAAGGAACGGATTTTGGCAGTGAACCACTTCGTTTCTTTGATGAAAGAAAAAAGAAACCAAATCATCTTACTCCTCATGTGGGAGATCGGAAAAACAGAAAAAGATGCCACAAAAGAATTTGATCGCACGATCGAATACTTAGAAGACACGATTGCATCACTACTCGAACTCGAATCCAATTCCTCAAAGTACATTTCCGAAAGTGGACTGATTGCTCAAATCAAACGTTCCCCGTATGGTGTTGTCCTTTGTATGGGGCCATTTAACTATCCCTTAAACGAAACATTTTGTACACTCATCCCGGCCATTCTTATGGGAAATACCGTAGTCTTCAAACCTGCCAAATATGGAGTTTTACTCTTAGAACCACTACTCGAATGCTTTCAGAAGGCTTTCCCACCTGGTGTCATCAATACCGTTTACGGTGATGGGGCAAAGGTCATCTCACCCATTATGGAATCAGGGAAAATTGATGTATTTGCCTTTATTGGTTCTAGCCATACTGCAAACCTCATCACTAAAAAACATCCAAAACTCAACCGCCTAAGATCTGTTTTAGGACTGAATGCAAAAAATCCTGCCATCATCCTTCCCGACACTGACTTAAAATCAATGGTCCCAGAAATTGTTTCCGGGTCATTGTCTTATAATGGACAAAGGTGCACCGCTCTCAAAATTCTTTTTGTTCACAAAGACATCTTAGACGAATTTACGAAATTGTATTTAGAGGAATTTTCCAAATGGAAGTCTGGCATGCCTTGGGAACCAGGTGTCCACCTAACTCCACTCCCTGAAGAAGGGAAAACAAAATGGTTAAAGGTACTTTTAGATGATGCCATCGCAAATGGTGCTAAAATCTTAAATCCAGGTGGTGGTGAAATTACAGAATCGTTTATGTTCCCTGCCATCCTTTCACCAGTCTCACCTAAGGCACGTTTGTATCATGAAGAACAGTTTGGACCACTGGTTCCCATTGTTCCCTACTCTAACATCGAAGAACCTTTGGAATACATCATAAAATCCAACATGGGACAACAAGCCAGTGTCTTTGGTGAAGATCCGAATGTCGTTGGTAAACTGATTGATACCCTTGTGAACCAAGTGGCTCGTGTAAATTGGAATGCACAGTGCCAACGTGGACCAGATGTGTTTCCCTTTTCAGGGCGAAAAGATTCCGCTGACGGAACCCTTTCTGTCTCCGACGCACTCCGCGTGTTTTCCTTACGGACCGTTGTCAGCTTCAAGGATACAGAAAAGGGACGTAATCTTCTCGGAGATGTACTGAAAACAAAAAGTTCTCGTTACCTTTCCGAAGAATTTCACTTGTAAGTCCTTCTCTTTTCGCCGATCTTTGAGAAAGGGGTTTCCCTAATTTGTTGTAAGGATCAGGGAGGGCAAGATGTGTTGGAATCGGTTATTTTCTATTGTGTTCACATTGAGTCTGCTTTCCTGTAATCCTGTAAAATCAAATGATGCGTTTGTATTTACGCTGATCAATGGTCTAACCACAACGGCAACCAATTCGTTTTTAATTGGAAGTTCCTCGAAAATCAATGTGACAAGTGCAAGTGTGGTATTGTATTTTGGAACCCCACAATTGTTTGGATTTTCACTCGTAAAACAACCCACAGCAAACGTTGTGCTTTCTTTCACCAATGCAAAGTTAGATGCCATCGGCAATTTGACATTCACATCTGGCAATTATAATTTCCCTCAATTGATTACACTCGATTCCAATACAGAAATTATGGAAACATCAATCTTGTATGTGAACGTTGCAAGTGCCGATCCAGAATTCAACGGAATCAGTGGCCAAATTCCCATTTATCATCGAAATGTCGTCATCACGTATACAGGCAGTTCTTTTATCTTTAAAGAAGACAATGTAGCACCGACTCTCACTCCTACACTAGGATTCCCTATTACTAGTTGTTCCGTGTTACCTGCACTCCCCAATGGACTCACGCTGAATACAAGCACATGTGTGATATCCGGTACACCGACGGATCCAAATCCGCTACCAGGTTCCACATACACAATCACAGCAACGGATGGACCAAATACTGATACAGAAAATATAACCATCAGTGTGGAACCGACAATTTATAAAGTTTTTGTCACGGCATCTACATTTAATGGAAATCTCCAAGGGGCCGAGGCAAATGGTCCCGCAGGTGCTGATGTAAAATGTAATGCAGATGCCAACAAACCATCAACTGGAACTTACAAAGCGATGGTAGTTGATGGAACCAATCGGAGTGCATGTAGTTCACCAAATTGTAGTGGTGGCGCCGGTGAAAACTTATTCTGGGTCTTTCAAGAAAATAGTATTTATGTAAGGGCAAATGATTCTGCGTCTTTGTTCACTCCAAGTACAGCGGGCATCATTCCAGCACCAAGCACGATTCTAAATCATAATTTTGATTCCGGTACTACAAAATATTTTTGGACTGGATTTGCAATGACCGCATATTGGCAAGAAGCAACAGATGAGCCAACAAATAGCTGTGTTGATTGGACCGATGGTTCTGTAACAGCGGTTACTACAGATGGTGGTCGTGTGGGTGCATCTGACAGTAGGACTTATTCTGCCTTTCGATCAGGAAGTGGTCGAAGTTGCAGCGACACCTACCACCTCCTCTGCGTTGAACAGTAAGCAGTGAAATTCAAGTCTTAAAATCTAAATTGCATATCCAAAGAAAGAAAACCAAACTGGCCAGTGTCCAAGAAGTTTTGAACCTGTGATGGCAATCCCCACCTAGTTTGATTCTCTTTCTAAGGATTGTTTGGTGTTTCATGCCAATCCCATTTCCTTCCACCACCAAAAACGAATCCCTCTCCCCATTTTCTTCTCGCTTTCTCTCCAAAACTCAGTAAACTGATCCACCGTGATCCAAATCCTCATCAATTCCCTTGCTGGGAAAACCGTATCCCTCACCCAAAAAACAACAGACTCTCTCTTAAAAGGCGTGCAGTTCTTAGTCCATGGCAGCCTCACAAAAACGGGTGATGGACTCGATCTATTGTCCAATGCATTTTTCTACAAACCAGAATGGAGGGATTCTCTCCAAAAACTCGGTGTACAAGTCCGAGACACGGGGTTACGTTCCAATGAAGAATTACAAAAAACAATCGAACTCACAAACCAAGCCTTTGATAAGGCACTCTTTAAGGTAGAACTCACCGCCAAAAAATCTGATGATATGGTGTTTGATAACCGAATGGTTTCCAGTATATTAGGAAGTTCTCATAATCAAAAATTCAAACTCACAAAAATTGATATGAGTTTTCGCACATTTGGTAAAGACATCACGGCCAAAGAAACCATTTCCGAATTCCAAACTTCTGGCAAAACCAAATCTGTAATTTTCCTACCAGGTCTTTTTACTGATGAATCAGTTTGGCAAGAACAAACGGTGGAATACAAAAATAGACAAATCAAATCCCCAGGCCTTGCCACTGAACTTGAGGAATGTGGTTACTTTTCGTTTTACCTTCGTTACAACCATGGCCTTCCCATCCATGAAAATGGGAAAAAACTCATGCACCTTTTGGATGTTTTTTTTGAAGAAAATAAGGAGATCAAACCAGATATCATTTGTTATAGTTTGGGTTGTCTCATCTTTCGGTCTTGTCTCTATTATGCAAAATTGGAAAACAAACCATGGATCACAAGGTTTGGTCGCATCACACTCATTGCCGCACCAAACAAAGGTTCGTATTTGGAAAAAATTGGTTTTTGGCTCGGCTTTTTGTTTGAAAAAAGTCCCAATGTTGCCATGAAAATCATTGGTATGATTGGAAACCTAAGGAGTGATGCCATCAAAGATTTATCCTTTGGTCTCATTCGAAAGGAAGAAAAAGGATGGAAGGAAACCATATCCGGATATTTTTCCGAAACCTATTTTGGTGAGTTAGATGATTTGGATGTCTACCAAGCCTATGCTCTTATGGAAGGACCCGAGAACCCATTACAAAATTTTTTGGGTGATGGCATTGTAGAGAAAAAAAGCCTCACTTATCTGACAGACAAAGTCTTCGACAAAAAAACAAACCCAAGTTTACGCACCTTGGAACTGAAAAAACAAAATCATTTTTCTATCATTAGCTCACGTCCCCTCATCCATTGGGTGAAAGAAGTGTTCGGGGTGGCACCAAAGGCCTAAGCTAAGCAGAGGCAAGTGTTTCCAGATGTACTTTTACGGATTCCGAAAGTGCTTGGAAATCATACCCACCTTCCAGAAACGAGAGCAGTTTCCCACCAGAGTGGACACGAGCAATTTGTTTCACTTCGTTTGTCATTTTTTCATAGGAACTCGAATTTAAATTCATTCCTGCCAGTGGATCATTCCTGTGGGCATCAAATCCAGCAGAAACCAAAACAAATTCTGGTTGGAAGGTTTCCATCTCTTTGTGGATGAGAGGGAACTGATCCAAGTATTGTTTCTCTTCTGCCCCGCGGGCCATTGGTAAATTTAAGGTAGTGCCAAAACCTTTCCCTTGGCCACTTTCTTTTTCGGAACCTGTGCCTGGATAAAATGGATATTGGTGGAGCGAAACAAAATAAACAGAATCATCTTCGTAGAACTGGTGTTGGGTGCCATTTCCATGATGCACATCCCAATCCAAAATTAAAATTCGTTTGATCCCTTGACTCTGCAAATACTTGGCTGTGATCGCAATATTATTGAACAAACAAAATCCCATTGCGTGGTCGGATTCCGCATGGTGGCCAGGTGGGCGAACAAGTGCCATACCATTTTTTAGCTTCCCATCTAAAATATCTTGTGCCAGTGTTACCCCAGCCCCGACTGCAAGGGAAGCCGCCTGAAATGTGTTTGGTGAATATACGGTGTCACCATCTAAGTATCCAGATCCTTTTTCTTCACAAACTTTTGCCACCAAACGTACGTAATTCGGATCGTGGATCTCAGAAATGAGAGATAAGGGTGCTTCTTTAAAAGTTTTTTCCCAGGTAAAAGACTCGGAAGGAAGATCTGAAATTTTTTCCAAAATGGATTCCAATCGCACATGAGTCTCTGGATGACCTGGCCCTGTTTTGTGTTCTAAAAATGTAGGATGAAAGGAAATCCCTGTTTTCATTGGAATAACATAAAACGTTCGATAAACACGATCATCTCAATGATCTCTGCAATGATCCGATCAATTTGTTTTGTGATTTGCACTTTTTCTTCTGGAGAGATGGTTTTGTCGAGTCCTGCATTTCCATACACTGCATAAAATGTTTTGATGTCATTGGAAAATTCAAGATTAAACCATTCCCGAAAGACTCGATGTTTCATTTTGTATTCAGGCCGTATGGCGCCTGTTAATTCCCAAATCCCACCTTCTCCAAATCGCAATCGTAATTCAAATAAACCTCGGTCCTTTCGGATGTAAACCTCTTCGTCTATGGGTGAAAAATCGAGTTTCCGTAACATCACAAGAACAATTAAAATACTTTCTAAAAATTCATTGAGTTCCTTCTTTTCGGAACCACTGATTTTGGCATCATCCCCTAAGTGTTGGAGGTAGGACTCACCCATGGCTTTGTATAGTTTTGATACTTCCACCATCCGGTCTTTGAATTGTGCCTGTTCGGAAAGTGCTTCCGGAAAACGACCATAGGATTTGATTTGGAAGTCATTTGAGATTTCTATCATGCCCAAATTTTAAAAGGGCAAGGGAATTTCGTCAATCGATTCGATTTGAATTTTCATTCATAGGGAAAAAACTTGTCATAACTGCTATGAAACCACTATTTTCATTTCTCTTATTGTTTGTATTTGTCTCTTGCCAATCCATTTCCCAGACGAAGGGCCAAGAAAGATCTGGTTCCGTAAACGAAACTCCTGAATTCATTGAAGGGTTATACATCAATACCAAAACCATTCGTGACAAAAAACGTTGGACCTTACTATTTCAAGTCATGAAGGACGCAGGCATGAACACGGCGGTCGTGGACATGCAACCTCACCCTCCTACGCCAGAACAAGTGGCAGAGGCAAAGGCACTCGGGATTTATATGGTCGCTCGCGTCGTAAACTTTGAAGGTGGACTGACAGAAAAATCACCAAACGCAAGTTTAATGGCATCCATCCAAAAATCCATTCGTAAGGCTTGTGAATTGGGATTTCCCGAAATACAATTGGATTACATTCGGTACGCTGATGGTGGCACAAACTTCAGTATGAGTTATGAAAAACGGTATGAATCTATTTTAGGTATCGTAGCGGAACACAAAGAAAAAACGAAAGAGGTTTGTCCAAGTGATACCAAATGGACGGCCGATATTTTTGGAAGGGTTCCTTTCATTCAAAACGATGTCATTGGCCAAAAGGTAGAACCGTTTAGCGAAGTACTCCATGGATTGTATCCCATGCTCTATCCATCTCATTTTTATGGACTGACAAAACGTGTCGCCGACCCCTATGGAACCATCAAGGACGGACTCGACCTCACAGTCCAACGAGCCAAACCAGGTACAAAGGCCATCGCTTGGGTACAAGGTTTTAATATGATGGTTGGCCCAAGTAAATTGAGTTATACGGATTATATCAAAGTACAAATGCAAGGTGCTCGTGATTCCGCAGGGCATGGGTTCATCGTATGGAATGCAGGAAATGAATACTTAGAAACCATGAATGCCTACGAGAAATACAAAAAAGAACCCACTCCGAGTCAAATGAACCTAACAAAAAGTGAGTAACACGAAGCGGCTTTATTTGCCCGCTTCCTCAATGTTTTTTCTGCGGAGATAGGCATCGGCTTCTTCTTCGGATCCCAAGATTTGGATCCGAAGTTCCTTCAGTTTTTTCTCTTTATCCGCTTCAGACAAATTTCTGTTCTCTCTTAAAAATTCTTTTTCTTTCGCTTCATAAGTTGAAACGGATTCCCAAAGTTTGGTTTCTTTTTTTCGTTCGTTTGCGAGTGCTTCTGCTTTTTCTTTACCAAAGTACTTAGATTCAATTTTAAAAAGATACTTTTCCTTTTCCTTTGGGTCAGTGATGGAAATTAATTCTTTATCCCGAAGTGACATCTCCATTTGGTAATGGTCGAACTTATCTTCTCTGGATACCAAAGAATCATAATAATTCCCATATGTTTTTTTCTTAAACTCTTCGAACTGTTTCACTCGAAGTTCGGTGGGAACACCTGCTGTTTGTTTTATAAAATTGTTTGTTCCTTCGAGAAACGAAACTTGTGACTCTTCCATTCCAAAAATCAAATCTGCTTTGTCAGAAAGGATTTCCCTTCGTTTGGCTTTGATTTTTTCATACAATTCGATAAAATTTAAGTCGGTTGGTTGTTCCCATTTGCGGTATTCCTCTTCATAACGAAAGTAGGAAACAAATAAATCCTTCACCTTTTCTCTGTCAGGTGAATCATATTCCGCATCAATGTAAGCAAGAATTGTGGCATTACATTGGTCAGGTGTAAAATCAGGATTACATTTGCGACGAAGCGCCCAAACTTCCCAAACAAAATTTACCTTACCTGATTTTAAATCTTCGAGTAATTCCAAATAAGGTTTGGTTCTATCCTCGCGAAAGGGAGAGATTGCCTCATCCCAAAACCCTTCTCCATTCCCCATTGGAGAAATCCGATCGGAAACCATTTGTTCTTCTGGAGAAAGAGCATCCTTCGAAACACTATCTTTATCGTTTTGTTTGAGTAGATAGAATAAGCTTAAAAATAGAACGAGGAAGAGGAAAACGATGAGTATAATTTTTTTAAAATCCATTTGTATGAACAAAAATTCCTTTGGAAAACATTCTAGAATCGATTGGAAATTAGAAGTGAATGAGATGGGTACAAAAAAAAGCCGATGGGTGACACCGGCTTTTTCTTAAATGGACTGATTACAATCCAGCTTTTGCATTCTTTGCGATGTTTAGGTACCAACCTTGGACATCAAAAAAGTTTTGTCCACTCCATGCCAAGTTTGTTGCTTGGAGGTGGTCAATTCCAGTTGCAAACCAATACGCGTTTGGTGTTCCTTTCCAAGTTCCCCATTTTTGGGAGTTCAACGGAACCACTCCATCATTTCCTCCACCTAAACCATAAAACAATCCACCTGCCCAAGTAATGGGGTGAGTGAGTGCCATGATCGGGTGTTGGATGAGGTCAGCCCAAGCCATTTGGCTTCCATAGGAGTAATATTTGATTCCCGATTTATTCGGTGAATTTGTATTGAATGTTTTTACATAACTCACAGTGAGTGATTTTCCCATCGCGATGACATCTTGTGGTCGACCATCACGGTATACCAATTTTGCAAGTAATCCAAGAGCTGAGTTTGCAAATGGTTGTAACCAACTTGGGATCACAGAAAGAACGATGTCAGCCATCGGTGCTCCTTTGTGTAATGAGTTGATTGTAGTCACTGTTTGTGTTTTTCCAGAAAATCCTAAATTGGAAACCATATAACGAATCACAAGTCCACCTTGGCTGTGTCCCATGAGGTGCACCTTAGAACAACCGTTTGCTGTCATCCAAGTATTGACTGATGATTGGATTTGGCTTGCACGAACGGGAATGGAATTCGTAGCAGAACTTCCAGGTGTTGTTACTTTTGCACCTTGGCTACGGAGGTAACCATCAAGGCCTCCCCAATACTTTACGAGTCCACCAGCTAACCCTTGCGTGTCGTCAAATCCAAGAATACCGTGCACAAGGGCGATGCATTGGCCATCCAAAGGACCAGCAAACAAACCTGATGTGGGGAAGGAGAGAAGGGTCGCTAAAAACCCGATCGCAATTTTCTTTTTCATATTTCACCTGAACTTTCTATGTTTTGGCTAACTCATTTTTGATGATTTCCGCCTCTTCCCCAAAGAGTTGTTTGCGCATGGCATCGAGCGCTTTTTCATCCTCCGCTGTCATCCCCCCTTTTTTCGTAGAAAGTTGGTTCCGTTTTTCGGCATACTTCTGTTGGTTTTGCCAGGCCTTTTCCCGCTCTTCTTCCAGGGTGTCCCAACGGTTCAGGGCGGCTTGGTCCATTCCCATGGTTTGGCGGATCTCACGAAGGGCCGATTTTCGTTCCCCATAAGACAAAACTTTTAAATCTTTTTGGACCGAGACCATAAACCCTTCTGTGAGTTGTTGGCGTTTGTTTTCCATCAGGCGCGGGTAATCTTTTCCAAATTGTTCTTTGAGGGTTTGTGAATATTGACTGAGCTTTGCGTCCAAATTCCCTGCAGGACTTTCTTTGATTCGTTTCAAACTGTCTCCAATGACAGTCATTTTCTTTTCCATGGCCCAAATTTGATCGGCTTTTTCTCCAAACAAACGATACCGTTCTTTCCACATCATGTCACGGCGGGCTTCGTCAGACATAAGTCCCACCTTACTCATGTTTGCTTCCCTAAATCGATTGTAATTATATAAACTCTCTGACATCCGTAAGAGTTCCAAAGCTTTGTTTGGAAATGCATACCCTAAAATTTGATTTAATACCTTTACCCAATCATTGGGATACAATTTGGGAAGGTCTTTCATGAGCTCTTCGATCATGGCAATTTGAGCGGCTGGGTTATCGATGTTTTTGCCATACTTTTCTTGTAAGATACGTGCGATCTCTTCGATGGAATATTCCATGAGTTTATGATCTGCATAGTCTTCCGGTAAGTTCGGTAATTCCTTTGACTCTGCGACTTTGCCTTCACTGAGTAGGGATTCAAAGTCTTTTTGGTTTTTGTCTTTGTTTGGACGTAGGATTAAGATTCCAACGAATAAAATGACAAGAGAGATAAGAACGCTAAATAGGATTTTTTTATTTTGAAACATAATAGTTGAAAGGAAACGAAAAGATTTTTGTTTTTGTTACTTGTTATAAAAAAGAATTGAGATTGGCAGTAAGGATTTCCCCTACTGCCAAAGAAGTTCTTAACCGCCTTTTGTGACGATAAACTCTAAAATCGAAGCATAAAATTCTTCTTCATCAAATGTATCTGGAGGAACTCCCACCACATCCAAATGGTCTTGGCTGACCACAGAAGATTTCGATGTCATTTGCGCAGAAGTGGGTGCATTTAAGTTACTCACATAACCTAAAGTGGAATTCACAGTGATGGAATCAAAACAAATCAAACACTCGTTGTATTGCAAACGGTATCCCATCTGTTGGGAGTTAATTCCCACAAGTCCATCATCATCGTTATTACCACGTGTGCCATCACCTTTTCCTGCGGCACCATCATTGTCACAATCATCTACACAATACCCGTCCCCATCGATGTTATAAAACCCTTCTTTCAAAAGGTATAACGCAGGGTTTGTATTGATGCTATCTTGAGCCGTGATGATGGAACCCCAATAGTTTGCTGTGTTGGTACTCACATTATAATTGTTATTAAATGCTTTCATACCAGTGGTGACTCCATCTGTTGATGAATAGTCATTGTAAACTAATTGTTTTGCGGCTGCAATCCCATCATTTCCGGAACCATAAATGGTGTTTCCGAAAAGTTTCGCAAGAGCGTTCACAACAGACGTGACACCAGGACCAAGGTCAAGGATGTACTTCGCAGTCGGGGAACCTCTATGTGGGCTTGATACGGAGATCATCACATGTACGACTTGTCTTCCATAACGAGCACGTAACACTGCGGCTGCTTTCCTTGCATCAATTCCACCTTGGGAGTGACCAATGATATTTACCTTAGTGGCACCAGTGGAGGTCATATAGTTTTGAATTCGATCAGCAAGTTGTGTTCCTCTCACTTCCGAAGATTGGAAGGGAGTGACACTTGCTGCTAAAGCCTTTTGGCTGGAGTGGATGCTACCGTTACACGCTGTTTCCAAAAACTCGTCACAAGGATCGCCCACAAAGGTACCGTAGTCGTTACCAAAGTAGTAGTATCCGAGTAAGTTGTCGAATCCAGATAATCCATGTGCGAACACAACTGGATATACTGTTTTTCTTGCGCCAGCGTGAACCCCTGTTGTGACCAATAGGAGGACGAGAAGGCAAACAAGATGTTTCTTTTTAGAGTTCATAAATCACCTCTGAACAATCTATAGATTTGTTGCAAAGGGGATGGAAAAGTCAAGTTAATTGTGTTAATTTTGGGTCATCTTATATCTCAATGACATACTTGGTACTTATTCTAAGCTTTTTGCCAAATCTAAAACACACTTTCGGGATAAACCTAGAAGGCAACAAAGGACGGATTCATTTCTCCCAACAACTGTCGTCTAACGATTTCACTGGGTGCGATGAGTCAACTTTTGTCGTCTACTAATAAACTGTAACAAGTTGTGTCACAATGCGAATGAGAGTGATCCAATGGAACGGTAGATCCTTTGGGGCTAGAAGGTAACGCTGACACTCACAAACCTAACGCTTGTAAATGTTTGATGGGGACAAGTTCGATGGAAGGGAACATACCTTCTACTTCTTTCCAGTTTCCATGTGGGATGTAAATTTGACTGATCCCAATCCCAACGAGTTCTTTGATGCGAAGACTCATTTGCCCCACACTTCTCACTTCACCTGAAAGTCCTACTTCGCCTAAATACCCTGTCTCTCTGGAGACTGGTTTGTCACGAAAGGAGGAGACAATCGAGGCAACAATCGCAAGATCAAGGCTTGGTTCGTCCACGCTGAGACCGCCTGCCAAATTGCTGAAGATGTCAGATTCCGAAAGAGGAAGGCCTAAGTATTTTTCGATGACAGCGGAAAGTAAAATCACACGTCGGTTATCGAGTCCTTCTGCCATACGGCGCGCCTGTCCATAAGAAGACTTTGTGACAAGGGCCTGCACTTCCACACTGATGGCACGGGACCCTTCCATCACAGAAGACAGGACACTCCCAGATCGTTCTTCTGTTTCGGGTGAAATGAACAAACGATGGCGGTCTAGGACTTGACTCAGTCCACCGAGGACCATTTCAAAAATTGCAGTGTCTCCTACGGCTCCAAATCGATTTTTCACAGCACGTAAAATGCGGTAATAATTGAATCTGTCTCCTTCAAAGTACAAAACGGTATCCACCAAATGTTCCAATACTTTGGGGCCTGCAATTTGGCCGTCTTTTGTGATGTGGCCTATGAGAAAAATAGGAACTGACGTACGTTTGGCGGTTTCTAAAAACACTTGGGACGACTCACGAAGTTGGGTGATGGTCCCTGCTTGGTTCACAAGGCTTTCTTTGATAATGGTTTGGATGGAATCGATAAAAACAACTTTTGGTTTTATATCGGAAATCATCTGCGCAATGTTTTCCGCATACACTTCGGATGAGAGTAATATATTTTCAGAGGTGACACCCATACGTTTGGCACGAAGACCAATTTGGGAAGCCGATTCTTCACCAGAGATGTACAAAACTGTGCCTTGGTTTGCGATGTTTTTTGCTATTTCCAAAACCAAAGTTGATTTTCCAACTCCTGGTTCTCCACCAACTAACACCAAACTTCCGGGGACAATACCTCCACCCAGTACCAAATCCAATTCACTAAATCCTGTTTGTGTCCTTGTATGGGAATCACTCACAACCGAACCAATTGATTTTGGTTCGGTATACCTTCTGTCTCTCGGTTTTAGAGATATAGGTGTATCAAACCTCCCTTGGGAAGTGTTTGCCATTTCCTCAATTTGGTTCCATTCGCCACAAGATGGGCATTTCCCTGCCCAACGGCTAAAGGTATCGCCACAAGCTTTGCATTGGTATTGGGGGAGTTGTTTTTTTGCCATCAGTGTTCGAAAAGGTTATACACTTCCAATAAATCGAGTTCCACTTGGGTTTCCAAAAAGCCAAAACACTTTTCGGCAATCGTGAATCGATTTTCACGGATCATCATCTCCGTCAAAATGGACTCAAGAGAAATTAGGAAACGAACATCTGTAGAAGCATAGTCTACTTGATCCTTCGTTAGGATTTTTTTGCCCCAATCTGAACTTTGATTTTTTTTATCGATGTTTTCTTCAAAAAACTCTCGGATAAGTTCCTTTAACCCGTGTTTATCGGTGTATGTGCGAGCGAGTTTACTTGCAATTTTTGTACAAAATACATTTTGCACTTTGATGCCAAGTCTAGCGCGTAGGAAGGTCATATCCATACGTGCAAAATGAAAAATTTTAGTAATCTCTTTTGATTCAAATAATTTTTGGATGTGTGGGGCCTCTTTTTGGCCTGGAAGGATTTGCACTAAAGCGACTTTATTTTTAGAATCTGAAATTTGAACGACACAAAGCCTGTCCCTACGGGGATTGAGCCCCATCATTTCACAATCCACTGCTAACCGGTCGTCCTTTTTAAATGCTTCAAAAAAATCTTCGTTCAGATCTCCTTGTAAAACGGCTGGTTTTATAGTTGAACGTTTTTGGGTCATAATGGCTTACTATGGAAACCACCCTAACAAAATCATCAAATAGATTTTTCCAAGATGAAAATTCAATATAGAGTTCATAATTCCGTCACCATTTCCCGTTTCCTCCCTGTGAAAGCAGGTGTTTTCCAATCTGAATGTAAAAAGTTCGAACTTTTACTTACGACCACAAAAGACTCAAAACTAGGAACTGTCCTCAGCCCTAAATTGATCTGGAGAGAGAGCACTCGTCCCGAAGTCGGATTTTCTGTCGACCATCTGGAATTAGAGCTCACAGACCTACCCGAAGGGAATGGGTTTAGCCTCTTCCAACATGGATACCAATCCTGGTCGATCTCAAGGAAAGTGGAAAGTTCTGATACCGATAGGTCTCCTCTCTTATCTTTTTTGCACTACTCCCAAGAGAATGTTTATTCCAAGAATGAAGCGAAGGTTGGAAAATTTATCTCGGAATACCTGACCCTTCTTTATAATAAAGAATCACAAAATGGTGTTTTGTATGCACCTCTCGAAGCGGGAGAATTTGGAACGAAGTTTGAAGTAGTCTTTGGTAATGAAGGAAATGTAACTTCCGTTAAAGTTATATATGATGTCCATTGCCTTCCTGATTTGCGTCCCAATGCAAAACTAAATATTTCCAAAATCAAAGTTTTGTTTTTTAAAGGTTCCCCTGAAACTAAATTATTAAAATACTTTGAAGAACTTGGTAAAAAAGAAGGTCCCGCCAATTTACCTAAAAAAGTTCCCACTGGTTGGTGTTCTTGGTACTATTATTATACAAACATTGATCAAAAAACCATTTTGGACAATCTAACGAAAGTTAGAGAACTCAATTTACCTTTTGAATTTTTCCAAATTGATGATGGGTACCAAAAAGAAATTGGAGATTGGCTCATTCCAAATGAAAAATTCCCTGGAGGGATGCGAATCCTTGCGGATGAAATCAAACGTGTTGGACTCAAACCCGGGATATGGCTTGCCCCTTTCCTTGTCCGAAAAAAATCAGAATTCTTTCGCAAATACCCTGAGGCCATTCTCAAAGACCAAAATGGCAAACCAGTTCCCGCATTGTACAATCCTTTATGGGGAAGAGGTTATACCTATGCTCTCGATATCACACATCCGACAGCATTAGCTTACATAGAAAAGGTATTCACAACACTTGTCAAAGAATGGGGTTACCCTTATTTGAAATTGGACTTTTTGTATGCAGGACTTTTGCCAGGGGATGTATATAACAAAACTTTATCGCCCCAAGCTCGTTACCAAAATGCATTGGAACTCATCCGAAAAATCGTTGGGAAAAATACATTCCTATTAGGATGTGGTGCTCCTATGTTACCATCGATTGGATTTTTTGATGGAATGAGAATTTCTTGTGATGTGGCTCCATTTTGGAATCCAGAAAGAATACGAATCTTACTTAAAGATCGAAATGCACTTTGTACCAAAAAAGCTCTCATCAATGATATCACTAGGTCTTCGATGCACAGACATTTGTGGCTCAATGATCCGGATTGTTTACTCGTCCGCAAAAAAAAGAACAAAATGAACGAAGCACAAACGAAACTGATGGCTTCCGTCATGGCAGTGTCAGGTGGTATGTTACTGGTCTCGGATGATTTGACAAAATTAGAGATGGATCGTTTGGATCTCTTAAAAAAAGCCTTCCAATTGAATAGAGAATGCCAAGCCTACACTCCGATCCCCATTGGAATTTTTGAGAATGAATTCCCACTCGCACTCTACAACCCAGGTGGGTATTTAGGAATTTGGAATCCAACAGAAGAAGAAAAAATTGTAAAATTCACATTACCTCCAGGTGTTAAAACCAAAGCCCCATTTTTGGATTTTTGGACTGGCACACGAGTGGATTTACATCCTGTTGACGGTGGATTTGAAACCACTTTGCCTGCATTTGGTTCTGTTGTGGTTTCTGTTTAAGAAAGAAAATTCATTGACGGTTTTCAAAATAAACTTAGAATTTTTGCAATTCGACGTAAGAGGTTTTTTATGCGTTCCATAAAAGTTTTCACATTGATTTCTGCTTTGGCATTGTTCACATCAGTTAACAATTGTTCTATTTTAGATTCCGCTTCCGGTAGTGCGAGCCGTTTAGGTGTATCGGTTTCCGATTCTACATCTGCATTGGTCAAATCGATTTCGAAAAGTATCTCTTCTATTTCAGAAGAAGAAAAAGAAAAAGCAATGAACGAATACAAAGAAGACATCATAGCAAGTGTAACTTTACAAATTCGTTATGAAAACCAAAAACAAGAATTGGAAAACCAACTGGCTCTGATTGCTAAAAAACATGGAGTTGTTGCTTGGAAATCCAATCCTTCCACTTACATTGCCATTGGACAAGGTTTAAAACAAGCAAATCTTTCTCCTTCTGAAATGAAGTTAGTAACAGAAGATGTGGCAAAACAAAATGTAGTTGTCGCAAAACTCGTATCAAAAGGTTACAATTTATAATTCACAAGTTTTTTGGGCGGAAACCTTCCGCCCTCGTCATTATATTTTTCATTTTATTTTTCCTTCTCAATTTCCTTTTTCCCATATTATCTTCTCCCATTCCAAAGAAACAAAACCGTTATGGATTTTTATACATCGATTCCAACTCTGGCCAATCCAGTGGGGGACATTCCGCTTTGCTCCTCGGCGACCGTGTTTATCATTTACAATTTTCTTTTGAAGACAAAATTTTCCACATTGTTCGCGAAGCTTGGGATAACTTTCGTTTCCAGTATGGTGTGATTGAAAATCGAAATATTGAATTTTATGAATGGAATCTTTCAGAATCCGCCAAACAAACATTACGCCAAAAATGGAATGAATTGTATTTGGTACAGGAGACACACATCCAAAACCAAAAAAATTTAGAAGAAGATTGGGAATGGACCAATCAAGAGAAAACTAAAGAATATTTTCAAAATAACATTACTGGGTTTGGATATTTCATAAAAATCGAAGATCCAAACTCACCAATCCCAAAACTTTTTTCCTTTCAAAAAAAAGATTTTATTTCGATCAAAAATGACATAAACCGTTTGTTTAATGGTCCTACTGAAGTTGATCGAATAAATGTCACTACTTTGCCCGATACGAGTTCCCCCCTTCGCCTCATCGCAAACATAGAAACCGATACGAACAGACTCATCCAAAACGAGCGAAAGTATTTTGTGCGTCAGTTTTTAGTAAACCCAGTCCTTTTGTATGATCAGGCATTTGTAAAATTAGAAGGGAAACAATTTTCTCTCACGTTAGACGAAGTGAAACTTTGGAAACACTACCGTTCTAAACTTGTATCCGAGTTGAAATTATGCATTTTAGAAAATGATTGTAAGGATTGGGAAGAGATGACTCTTCTCTTACGTATCCTCTATCTACAAAAATCCATTGAAGAAGGACAAATTGTATTTCCGAAAAAAAACTTCACAGGTTTTTCCTATTTGGAGTTTACCGAGATACCTGTATCCATTCTAAACACCAAACAAAAAGAATACGATCAAATCTTGATTGAAAAACGAAAAGAATTTGGAAAAGGTTACCATCCGATTCATTTTTATAATTGGGAATCTTTTTTGTCTCGTTACCAAAGTTTTATCGAAGGGAAATCTTTTACAGAAGGAGTTGAATTCAATTTGGAAGGAAAAAATCCTTATCCTTGGAACATCAATCCCAACATCCAATCTGGATCAAAAGATGAAACCGCTAACAGAGAAAAACAATGGAAAACATATACAAAAAATATCCAAGACTTATATTCATACCATTTAGTTTTACAAAACTGTACGAATGAATTATTCCATTATCTTAATTTAATGTTCCCTAATGGGAAAATTGGTGATGAAATCTTTTGGACTCCGCTGACAAATAACGTGTTTGGTTTGAATTTTATTCCTTCGGTTGCGGCTTTAAAAATTGACTTAAGGTCTGACAAAAAAAATTATAAATTTTATCCATCGTATAGAAATCTAAAACGAAACCAAATCAAAGACTGGACAGAAAAAAATATAACCGAACGTTTTGTTCCCACTTCCAAAATCTATTCTCAAAATCCAATGGATCATTCGTTTTTATTTTTTACAGAAGAGAGTGTTTGGAGTCGTCCCATTTTTGGATTGGCAAATGCCATCTGGGGACTCGGTTATACGGGGATTGGAGTTTTGAAGTCACCTATGGACAAAGGGAAGGATTTTGGAAAAGGAACAGAATCTATATTTTATAGCCTTCCTGAGCTTTTTTTCTTTAATATCAGAAAAGGTCATTTTCCATTTTTAACAGCTGAAGAAATTCCAGAAGAATATTACGAAATAGAATCCCAATGAAATACTTAACACTTTACCTACCCTATCTCTTTGTCGGTTTTTCGTTATGGCTTCCCACCAAACCTTGGTTTTTCCCAGGGGATGAAGTCACTTATTTTGCCATTTTGATACTATTTGTATTGTTCCAGTCCTTCTTACTTTATTTCAAAACGAAACATTCTTTTTTAGAACACTCGTTTCAAAATTATTTACCTTCCAATTGGATCATCGCGAGTTTTTACTTTTTGTTTATGTTATGTTTTCCCATCCTCAATCGGAGTTGGGGGGATGGACTTTTATTATTAGAAACCAATCTATTAGAAACAAAACTCTTTGGATTCCAATTTACCTTAGATGAAATTTTGGAAAGTATCCTACATAGCCAACTCACCCATGTTTTATCCTCTTTTCAATTCCCCGAAGATCCAGTTCTTTCCTATTCGATTCTATCATATGTAGCCGGTGTTTTCTTTTTATTTGTTTTTTTGTCTATAGGTAAAAAACAATCAAAAGACGTATCGATACTTTTTCTTCTTTCTTCGGGTGGGATTTTACTTGGATTTGGATATGCTGAAAATTATACATTAGTCACAGCAACTCACTTAAGTTTGTATTTATTTTTATATAGATATACAAACAGACCAGAAGAAAATGACTTTCTTTTGTATGGAAGCACGGCACTTGTCGCCTTGTCGATGTTATTCCATTTAGTATCTGGTTATTTAGTAATTGTATTGGTTTATTTGTGGATATATCATTCTCCAAAAGAAAAAAAGATCAAACATCTGGTTTTTTGTACGCTACTTGGATCAATGATACTATTGCCTTGGTTTGTATACTTTAGTGCCTTCCATGACCCGACAGTGGATCATAATAGCACTCACCTCATCCACCCGCCATTTTATCCATTCAAACGATGGATATCCGCCAACCATTTTAAAGAGATACTTTCCGTTCTTTTTTGGAATGTTTTTTTGTCCGCATTCTACTTACTCTACCAGTTTACATTTCAAAAAGAAAAGTGGAAACTGTTCATCAACAATCCTTTTCACAAACTGATGTTAGTTGTAATTTTGGCATTTTTCCTACATGGTTTTTTCCATAATCCACAATTAGGATTTCCAGCTGACTGGGATTTAATGGGATTTTACTGGTTACCCATCACCTTTTTGGCATTTTTATATTGGAAACATGAGGCTCGTATTGTTTGGGAATGGATTCCACTCCTAATGTTTGGAACAACACTTGTCATTGTATCAGCAATACAACTTAACAAAACCAATCCGAAAGATGAATTGCTTTGGGAGATCACAAAAAAATCAATCTTTACTTATGCAAATGAGAATGAATTTTTCATCAAAAGTTTACCGAAAGAAGATAAAAAGTTTTTCGCTAAAGGTGATTTTTTATTTTTTAAGGGGGAATACATCACCAAACAGTTATGTGATTTCCCAGAAAAAAAATTCCTAATTGAATCTATGAAGCAACATCGAAAGCAATGGAAAGATGGTTTTTTAAAAGGAACATTCAAATCAAAAGAAAATCTGAATGTATTTCTAACGGAAGCAACAAAAACAAATGTTTTGTATCTTAAATCTCTAGAAGCAAATAAGATATGTCATCCGATGCTTTAGAAGAAGATTCCAAATATTGGATATAATTGGAGATTTCTGCTTTCATCGCGTCAAATCGATTCTCTCCTGCGGGCAATTGCACTAACGATTGTACAAGTGGATGAGTGCTTGAGGCAAGGAGTCCGTCCGAATACAAAAATAGAATATCTCGAGAATCCACTTGGATTTGGTTTTCTGCAAACTCCATATCTTTCAGGATTCCTAAAATTTGTCCCGATTGGTCTTGTAAGATCATAGGTGCTCGACTGTCTTTTGGGAATACAATTGGGAAAGGATGTCCACCCCTTGCATAAGTAATTTTTTTTTCAGTATGATTCACTACGATACTAATCGCTGTCATACTATGAGTTCCAATTTCATTACATAATTCTCGATTCAATCGAGACAACAACTCAGATGGGGCAACTGTTGTCGTTCTTGCAAGTTCCTTATGAATGGTTGTCATCAGTATCGCAATGAGTCCAGAAGTCACACCATGGCCTTCAATATCACCCATTAGGATCAATGTTCTGTCAACATCGAGTGGGATCACTTGGAAAAAATCTCCAGAGACAAAGCTGACTGGTTTGATTTCAGAGTGAATTTTATACTTTAAAGTAGGTAAATTCATCGTTTTGGATTGGATTTTTGCGGCAAGACGAAGGTCTCGTTTGATCGACTCATCCATTGACTCTTTATCTTTTAGAAAATTATAATACTCAAATGCTCTAGAAATGGCCGCCTCAATGGATTTTGTATGGAATGGTTTTAAAATAAAATCGGATGCCCTATGATACAAAGAAGAGACAACTGTTTGGATGTCGTGTTCTCCTGTCATCATGAGTACTTGTGTTTTGGAATCGATTGCTTTGATTTTTGGTAAAACTTCCAATCCAGAAGTTTGAGGCATGTTTACATCCAGAAACACGATGGGATTTTTTTCCCTTTCGAAGTATTCCAATCCTTGTAATGGATTAGTGAAATACCGGACAAAGTATCCTAACCCATTCACGATCAATTCTAAAGTTTCACAGATTTCGGTATCATCATCTATGATGAGAATTTCAGGTTTAAAAGAATACTCGGACATCTACGATGATTATCGGAGTTTCAGAAGCTTATTTTGAGACCAATTGGAATTTTAGTTTTTCTTTTACTTCATCCACTCGGCGAAAATACGCTTCATGGAAGACTTTTTTCTCTAAATAGGGATCGGTGCAAGAAATCATCTCCCCATATTTCCATTCATACAGTTCTCCATTTTCATACTGAACTCTGTTTTGATGGATTTGTGAAGATAAACTTCGGAGATTTGTCCCACGAAAATTTCGAACAAGCGCACGAAATGTACCCTCTTTTTCTGGATCAATGAAACGAAACTTTCTGGAAAATAAAACGGCATCATGGAAGTATTCTGGCACATTAAAAGCACCAGAAGTACCCAATCGTTTTGAGAGCACTCGAATGAAATCTGTGAACTCATTCAAAACATTTAAGCCAGGGTATTCTTGTCCAAAGTACAATTCTTTTTTGAGATCACCTGGTTCAAAATTGATGTTTTGTGTGAGTAACCAATCGATATAAATCATAGGAAACTGTTCATCGTCACCTTTCAATTGGAACTGAGATACTTTGAGGCGAGTATGGACTAAAATTTTTTTAGATTCTGTTTTGATATAAATGCGATTATCAAAGTCGTTGAGAATTTCTAGTTCGATAATCGGATTGTGAAATCCGCGTTTTTCCACAGCGGAAATCATTCCCGAACTAACTAACAACTGTTCTACTTCATAATGAGTAAACCGATTGAAAAGTTTTGGTTCCATGTTTAAGGAGGTATTTAATTCTTTTGATACATCAACCAAAGACAAATCGTCCAGACTCAACCAATCGCTCTGGTTTTTCTTTTTGTCTGTTGAAGAAAATACTCCCATTATTTTTCACCAAAAGCTGTGATTGTGTTAAAGTGAATTTCAACTGTATCACGAAAGTCTCTTGCATATCCACCCGCCAAGGTGACAACACAAGGGATGTTTAATGATTCAGCAAATTTTCTAACCATCAAATCTCTTTCTTTTAAACCTTTCATGGATATTTTTAGTTCTCCAAGTGAATCATCTTCATATGGATCGGCACCTGCAACATAATAAATGATATTGGAATCAAAATCCTTTCGTATTTGGTTTAAAGAAGTTTCTAGGATCGAAAGGTATTCATCATCTTTGGTATTGGGTTCTAAATTCACATCTAAGTTAGATATTTCTTTCTTGGGGTAAAGGTTCCCTTGGTGCATCGAAAATGTGAAAACTTTGTCATCATATTGAAAAATATACGAATTGCCATTGCCTTGGTGTAAATCTAGGTCAATGATGAGTGCATTGATATCCGGCTTTGTTTCTTTTTGTTTCTTAACCGCAATGGCAACGTCATTTAAATAACAAAATCCCTCTGCTCTGTCAGGAAAACTATGATGGTATCCACCACCCATATTAAAAGCAAATTGGTGTTTGTCGGAAAGTTCACTTGCAAGGACTGTCCCACCCACACCATACATAAAACTTTCCACAATACTTCGATTTAATGGAAGTTCGGAATACATAGTCCTTGGTGTGTGTTCGTAACTAAAAAGATCATCCAAATATTCTTTTGTGTGAACTAACTCTAAATCAGCATCATCAACTTTTTTGGGTAAAAGAATATCCCAAGATGCATACACTGGATCCCGTTTGACACGGTTATAAAGATGGGAATACTTATGAGCAGGGAAAACATGACCAGGTAATTCGAGGTTGTACGAAGAATGGTAAATGAGAGCGAGTGCATTTGATGCCATTAAATTGATATTTTTGCGAAAAATGACACAAGTCAATTCAATCCATACAAATTACTTGCAGGAAAAAACAAAAAAGCCAAGTTTAGGGTCTATGCTGGAAGACCTAAAAATCCCCAAAAAACGCACGAAAATTATTTGTACCATTGGACCTGCTTCAGCAAATCGAGAGACAATTCTCAATTTAATTTATGCTGGTATGGACCTCGCTCGTATGAACTTTTCTCATTCCACTCACGAATACCACAAAGAGATTTTTGAATTGTTACGGGAATGTGAACAGGAATCCGGAAAATCAATTGGGATTTTGGCTGATTTACAAGGCCCCAAAATCCGCACAGGCAAACTCGGAGCAGGTACCATCGAACTAAAAGCAGGGGACCAAATCGCCATCAATAACAAAGGAGATTTTTTAGGGAACAGGGATGAGATTGGATGTACCTACCAATACATTTTAAATGATATCGATGTTGGGCATAAAATTCTCATCGACGATGGAAAACTGGCCTTTGTTGTAAAATCCAAATCGAAAGAAAAAGCAATTTTAGAAACTGTCATTGGTGGGGTTTTGAAAGACAATAAAGGGATTAACTTACCAGGGACTCCCATATCTGCCCCAGCACTTTCTGAAAAAGACATTGAAGACTTACAATTTGCACTCTCTCTTGGAGTGGATTACATTGCCCTATCATTTGTTAGACGAGCAAATGATTTAGAGATGGCACGTCAATTTATGAAAGATAGTTATGCAGGCCTTATCGCCAAAATAGAACGACCTGAAGCCATCCAAAATATCGAAGAAATCATTGATCACTGCGATGGAATCATGATCGCGAGAGGTGATTTAGGTGTGGAACTTGATACACAGTATGTACCGATCATCCAAAAAGAAATGATCACAAAACTAAACCAAAGAGGAAAACCAGTCATCACCGCCACACAGATGTTAGAGACAATGATTGACAACCCTCGTCCCACAAGGGCCGAGGCAAGTGATGTGGCAAATGCAGTAATGGATGGAACTGATGCGGTGATGTTATCTGGAGAAACTGCATCTGGTAAATACCCAGTGGAAACTGTGAAAACAATGACGAGCATCATCCAAGCGGCAGAAGAATCGGAAATTTATTTATCTCATTTACGTAGTATGAACCGCACTGAATTTGAAGTGGAACGAACGGCTCTCGGTAGTGCTGCTGAATCGATCTCCAGATCCATTCATGCAAAGGCAATCATCAACTTCACAAGGTCAGGTTATTCGTCCTTACTTTCATCGGAATTTCGTCCGCTCAATCCTATTTATTCGTTCACTCCTTTTTTGGGAACTGCAAGGAAGATGCAATTGTTTTGGGGAGTGGAATCCTATGTGATGCCGATGATGGATAAGTTTCCAGACATGATCGCATTTATGAGTAAAACGTTAAAATCGGAAGGGAAATTAAAATCGGGAGATACGGTTGTGATTCTGTCAGGTGCACCTGGATCAGTGGCGCAAACGGTAGATTTCATACAGATTCACAAAATCAAATAACAAGTGTTTTACGAATTCCTTGGGCGGCAATCACACTTGTCGTCCAAGCGTTTTGAAAATTAAAACCACCGGTAATCCCATCCACATCGATCACCTCACCCACAAAAAATAATCTTTTGCAAAGTTTACTTTCCATGGTTTGGAATTGGATTTCCTTTCGATTCACTCCACCTGCTGTCACAAATTCTTCTTTGAACACACCCTTTGCTACCATTTGTAATTTTTTTTGGGTTAAATTTAAAGATAAAATTCGAATCTCTGACTTACTCAAATCAGAATAACGTTTGTTTGCCTGCAGATTTGATTCTTTGAGTATCCAATCAAAAAAACGAGAAGGTAATTTCCAATTGGGATCTTGGGATACTTTATCGCTCGGATTGGTTTCCTTTTTTTTGAAATAGAAGTCTTCCACACTCGGTGCGGACTCACCACCAACCCAGTTGAGAGATAAATCCACTTTATAGTTGGCTTCAAACAAAGTGCGAGCCTCCCATGCGGAAAGCCGGAGCGCACAAGGCCCACTCAGTCCCCAGTGGGTGATAAGGATCGGACCATTTTGGGTTTTTCCTTTTGGTAAAATTCGAATTTCCGCATTGGGAACCACAAGTCCTGTTAATTCCATAAGATCGGTATTTTCTAACGTCAAAGTGAATAAAGAAGGTACTGGGTCAATGATGCTATGACCTAACTTTTCCAAAATCGTCCACACCTTTCGATTGGATCCGGTGGCCATCACGACGATATCAAAAAACTCTTCCCTACCTCCTTCCCACAATAATCGGAAGGATTCTATTTGGTTCTCTAATTGGTAAATCCCAACTAACCCTTGTTCGAAGTGGATTGGAATTTGATTGGATTTTAATTCATCTAAAAAACAGTTGATGATGGTCTCTGATTTGTCTGTGATGGGAAACATCCTACCATCAGGTTCGGCTTTGAGTGCCACACCTCGTTTGGCAAACCAAGCAATGGTATCTTTTGGTTGGAAACGTTCGAAGGCCCAACGTAATTCTTTTTGGCCACGGGGGTAACGAAGGGATAAAAGTTCTGGTTCGAATAGTTGGTGAGTGACATTACACCTGCCTCCACCTGAAACACGAAGTTTTACCAAAGGTTCTTTTGATCGTTCGAATATTTGAATGGATGCCTTCCCCGCAAGTGATTCATAAATCTGCAAAGCCGCAAAACACCCCGAAGCACCCGCTCCTATCACCGCAATTTTGGGTTTTTTCCCCAAAACTTACCACTCCCCAGTATTTGGCATGGAAACCCAAGGTTCTTTCGGTGGCAAAGGATTCCCTTTTTGTAATAATTCGATGGAAATAGAATCTGGTGACCTAACAAATGCCATGCGACCATCCCTAGGTGGCCTACTGATCACTACTCCCATGGATTGGATTTTTTCGCAAAAATCGTAAATATCATCTACTTCGTATGCCAAATGTCCAAAATTTCGCCCAACAGTATATGCTTCCGCCTGATCCCAGTTATATGTGAGTTCGATTTCGGAAGCATTCTCTTCCCCTGTAGACAAAAATACGAGGGTAAATTTACCTTCTGGGTAATCTTTCTTCCGAGAAACTTGTAATCCCAAAACATCGACAAAAAAATGGAGGGCTTTCTCCAAATTTTGAACACGAATCATTGTGTGTAAATATTTCATTAGTGAATGGCTCTATTATGTAAAAAAATACACCAAGAGAAATAGCCAAGAGAAATACTTAGGAATTTCGACCGAAAGCCATTCTTTTTTCCCTTCGAGTAAATTTCCTAAGGAATAAAAAGAAAACACAAGTAAAACAAAAACGGAACACACTTCAGCCAAACCATAGAAATGCATCCGCTTTAAAAAATACAAAGTCATTACGGTTGGGAACATAAACTGAAAGAAAAGAGTCACTCGGTAAAGGAACTGACCTGATGCCAATCGGTGAACGGGTTGGTATACTTTATTGGTTAATTCCAAACGGTGGTGGGAGAGCCAAACTTTAGGATCGCGCACCCCACGATCCTCTGCGATTTGTAAATCATCAGGGCGCACAGAAGGATAGGAGAAAAACGAAACAATCCCTTGCCATTTCTTTTTAGTTGTTAATAAATCGGAAAACAAATCTTTTAATACATGAATGTTCGCTTGGATTGGATCATAATGATGCAATTGAGTTGTGAGTCCATACCTTGGTTCAAATTTTTCCTCACAAAAGGTGCCAAAGAGTTTATCCCATATGATAAAGACTCCACCATAGTTTTTATCGATGTATTCTGGATTCATCGCATGGTGCACTCGATGGTGTGACGGTGTGACAAACACAGCTTCAAACCAGTTAGGAAGTTTTTTGATGGTACGAGTGTGAACCCAAAATTGGTAGGTTCGGTTCAGGGCATCAATGATGAGATAGGACTCCACGGGAAAACCCAATAAAGCCAGTGGCAGATAAAACATTCCAATCCCAATATTGCGTATGAATGATTGCCTTAATGCAACCGACAAATTGAACTCTTCACTCGAATGGTGCACAACATGAGATGCCCAAAGGATTTTGATTTCATGGCTATACCGATGGGCTACATAAAATAAAAAATCCAAAAGAACAAATAAAACCACCCAATGCAAAAAGGAAGAAGTCCCAAGAAAGTAGTGGTCGAGTGTTTCCGCACCAATGGAGAATTGATACAATTTGGAATAAAGATAAACGATTCCTAATAAAATTAGGCCGTCAAAGATCCGACTCAATACTCCCAAACTCAAATCAGCAAGTGAGTCTTCATAAAAGTAATAATCTTTTTTTTTGAATCGAGTGTAAAGAATCTCAATGAGCATCAAAAGGAAATAAAAAGGAACAATGGATTCTATCAGTCTCATAAACTTACCTTAAAGATTTTTATATCGATAGGAATCATAATAGGAAAGCAAGTATCTTTCCTATGTTTTTGATTGGGACTAAAAAATTTATGGAAACCAAATCATGAACAATTTAAAATCTAAACTTGTTCGTTATTGAAATTTAAAAAAGAACAAGTGAAACAATAACGAACGACACAATCACTTCAATTGTTTGCTTAATTCCAAATTCATTTCAGAGAATGATTGACTCAAGGCAGAGTTCCATCCTATCACAAGAGCTTCCGCATCCTTTTTTTCGATGATGACATTTTGTTTGAATGTTTTTCGAAACACTGGAGATGAGATACTGTCTTTATCTTCGAATACAACTACTTCAAATTCGATGACTGCTTTTGGTTCCTTGGATCGGAAATCACCATACAATTGCGATAAATTGAGTTCGATATAATGAGTCACACCCACTCTAGTGTGTAGGTTTGCATCCCATTCAAAATTCCCAGAGCGAATCAGTGATTTAGAAAGTTCTTCTTTGAAATTATGAGATGGCGGAATAAAAAATCCATTATAAAAATCAGATTCATAAACTACATTGTCTTTACGATAAACAAATTCTTTTCCTTCAAACCGAGGAGAGATAAAAACTTTTCTGACGAAAAATGTGCGAGGTTTTGGCGGAGAAAACAATTGTTTGGTTTCATTCGTTTCAATTAAAAAAAATCGTTTTTCAGGGAAGGTTTTACTCACGCCAAAACATTGTGTGAACAAAACACTCATTGTAATCAGTATTAAAATTCGATCGGTAAATTTCATCGAGGTCATTTCCAAAGTTTAGACTTGTTTGGAGCATCTCCAAATAGGAACTGAGATGGGTATTTTTTTGCATTGGCTGTGACTTCTTTTAAGTCTTCCGATGCAATTCTCAGATTTTCTATCGAAGTTGTGATATCACCTTGGTTCGAGGCAAGGAGAGTATCCAATCGTTTAAGAGTGGTTTGTAATTGGGCGACCGATTGGTCCAATTTTTTCGGTAAGTTCTGTGTTTCAGGACTTGCAATCAATGCCTTCACTTCACCATTGGTTTTCCTTAAATCAACAAGTAAGGAAGTGGCTTCTCTGGAGAGATCACCTAACCTTGCATCTAAGATGGTTTGGTTTAAATTTTTGATCAAATCACCAACACCAAAGAGGATTTTATCCACATCTGCTTTTTCTACCTTTTCAAAAAACTTATCTACCGAGGCAGTAAATCTTGAAATGGTACTGGGCGCGGATGGGATATAAACCGTTTTTGGCTCCCATTCGATTGATAAAGGTGGGTTTTTTTCTGGATTGAGGTAATCCACTTCCAAATAAGCAGTTCCGGTTAACCCTTGTGATGCGAGCCTAACCCTTAATCCACTTTTAATCATCCTTTCTACCGTTTTTTTCAGGTTATTTCCATAAACACCTTTCACAAAATCCGGTACCGACATTTTGATGAGAACATACCTTCCATAACGAAGTGCCGTATCATCGTTTAGTTTGTCTGCATATTCATTTTGAACAAAGGTGATTTCTTGGACGGTTCCCACTTTGACACCTCGGTGTTTGACAGGAGACCCTATGTCTAGTCCTTGCACAGATTCATCAAAGTAGGTTTCCAAACTCACTGACCTTTGGAAAATATTCCCTGCCGTAAAAACGATCAGAAAAAGGATCAAAGTAAAAAAACTGATTAGTACAAAGACACCAACTTTAAAATAGATTTTACTGGATTGGTTCATAAGGGAGCACTCTCCTGTGGGATTCGATTGAAAAATTGCCTTACAAATGGATCTTTTGATTTCTCTTTCAGGTCTTTTGGTTTTCCATCTGCGATGATTCCTTTTTTGGATTTGTCTAACATGATCACTCGGTCGGCCATCGTAAATACCGATGGAAGTTCATGCGTGACGATGACAAACGTAACACCTAAGGTTCTCGACAAACGAATGATCAAATGATCCAGTTCCACACTTGTGATCGGATCAAGTCCTGCACTTGGCTCATCTAAAAATATAATTTCTGGGTCCATCGCCATCGCACGTGCAATGGCTGCTCTTTTTCTCATTCCTCCGGAAAGTTCAGCGGGCGCAAGATGCGCAAAAGGAAAAAGACCAACCATTTTTAATTTTGTCATGACGATTTCATTCATAATGGGAATGGGAAGATTTGTAAATTCTTCCAAGGGTAAGCGAACATTCTCAAGTAAGGTCATTGATCCAAACAAAGCACTTTGTTGGTACATCACACCGATTCGATTCCAAATCTTAACTTTTTGTTTGCCTTCTGCTAATACAATGTCATCATCATCAATCCAAATTCGACCACTGAATGGTTTGGTTAACCCAATCATATTCTTTAAGACTGTTGATTTTCCACAACCGGAGCCACCAAGGATTCCAAAGATTTCTCCTTTGTTTACTTCAAAGGATATATCTTCCATGATCACAGTGTGACCATATCCGGTTGTTAGGTGTTCGACTCGAATGATCGGTTTGTCTTTCATATGCGTAGATAAAAAAATAAGACGGAAAAAATCCCATCTAAGATAGAAACCAAGATAATGGAACCAACAACGGCAGAAGTTGTTGATTCCCCCACAGCACCCGCTCCCGAAGCGGTTTTTAAACCTCGGTAACAACCGATGGATGCGATGATCATTCCAAAAAAATAAGATTTGAGAAGTCCTCCTAATATATCGGAAAGTCCCACGGCAATGTTCACTTGGTTCACAAATGTAATGAGTGGAAATCCAAAACTGACAAGGACAACGGCGCCACCAATGAGACCAAATAAATTGAATACGATGGTAAGAAGGGGTGTGACAATGAGGGAAGCCACAAGCCTCGGAATGATGAGAAATTGTACAGGAGGTAGTCCCATCGTGGTAAGTGCATCAATTTCTTCGGAAACCTTCATGGTTCCAAGTTCCGCTGCAAACGAAGATCCAGACCTACCGGAAAGAATGAAAGCCGTCATGAGCGGACCAAGTTCCCGAAACAAAGAAAGTCCTACAAGATTGGCAACAAAGATCTCAGCCCCAAATCGCCTCATAGGGATTGCAGACTGAAAGGACATGATGAGGCCAAGTAAAAATCCAATCATGGCAATAATGGGAAAGGCATTGACGCCCATTGACTCAGCGACTCTAAAACTATCCTTCCACCTGATTTTCGAAGGGTGCAAAAAGGAACGCCAGAAAGAAACGGTGAGTTCGCCTGTAAACGTGATTAGGTATTTGAATTCCAACAAGGAATCGATCGTGAGTTTTCCAATTTGTTCGGATTTTCTAAGGGAGACCGCCAACTGTTCATTGTATTTTTTGCTATCATCATTTGTGATATTGAGACGGTATTGAAACTTATCATTTAACTCACGTAAGACGAAATGAATGTTTCTAGATTCACATTCTGTTCTGATTAATTTCAAAAAAGAAATACCAGAAGTGTCTGTTTCTTTTAATTGATTTGCGAAAATGATGATGTTTCTTGGAGAGTTTTTTCCGATGAGTTCAAAAAAGATTACCCAATCCTTAGAAACTTCCTTTGTATTAAAAATTTCAGGTAAGTGGATTTCTAAGGTATTACCTTCCCACAAAAATGAAGATTGTCTTTGGTCAGATTCCACGTTTCAAACGTAAAACTAATTCAGAACGAAGGTTAGGCAAGTGATTTTATTTTACAATTGGATGCATTCTTTAGAACCTTCTATTTTATGGGAAACGTGATGATCCACCTAATTGCTTTTTCAGCAGGTTTGGCATTTTTGTTTGCCATCGGAGAATTCCTTAGGACCAATTCGAGCCGGCAAACGAAGGTGCAGGGATTATTATTTCTATTTGCTGCCTTTTTCCAAACTCATACCTATCTTACAGCCACTGAACTCTATCAAGTTTACCCTCATTTTTATTTGGTACATTTACCATTTACGGCATGCATCGGATCTCTACTCAAACAGTATTTCTCCGAACTTTGGAATGATAGCCCAAACAAAAATGAGTTTTCCTACTTAGAATTGGCCCCAGCTTTTCTTGTCACATTCTTGATGACTCCATTTTATCTCTCCTCGGCGGAAGAAAAAATTATGATTCATCAATCCTATTTAAAAATCGGTGTCCCTCTTCCCTTCCAAATCATCATCTTGATTGCTGTGCTTCCGATTTTTTATTCCGCCTACTATGTCTTTTCCCAAATGGTTCGATACATTCGTTGGGATCGTTTTAAAAAGTCAGCTCACTTACGTTTGGTGGGTCTTGTCGTTGGGTTTGGTGCTTTTGCAAGTGCCATTGGTGTGTATACCCTATTCTTTCATGCAAGGCATGGGCTTCAAATTGTTTCGACTTTTATAGGATTTTTAATCATCGGCATCTATCTATTACGCCAAAAAAGCCCTGAACTTTGGGGAGAGGTCCAAAGAATTGTTATCGAAGAAAAAAAATACCAAACATCTCAATTGGGATCCTTTGATTTAGAAGACCTCCACGAACGACTGAAGTTGCTAATGGAAACCAAAAAAGTGTATTTGGATGAAACCATCAATTTAGAAAAACTTGCCAAACAAATGAATTTATCAGAACACCAGCTCTCTGAATTTCTCAATTCGCATTTGAAAAAAAGTTTTTTCCATTTGGTGAACCACTATCGGATCAAAGAAGCAAAAGACTTTTTTATTCAACATCCCGAAAAAAATATTTTAACCGTTGCTTACGAAGTTGGATTCCCGTCCAAATCCACATTTTATGACGCCTTCAAACGTGAAGTGGGACAAAGTCCCAGTGAATACCGCAAGAATTTGAAAAAATAAAAACGAACGGATCGATTCGGAATCTTTTTTGATTCCGAATGGACCGATTCGGTCGATTCGTTAGACAAAACAGAGTAGAATGACTGAAGTCTAAAATTGGTCAGGAGATAAATATGTTTGGTGGTCCCGTTCAATGTGAATTGGTTCTTGATTGTGTAACCAAAATTGGGTTTGCCCAAGGTGTTTTGAATTTATTGCGATATTATCCAATAGCAGGATTTGCTTTCTTACTATTCTATGTTTGGCGAAAGGATTTTTTTGAAACCTATCGCATCCAAAAACTCTATCCAAAAGCAGAGAAAGTTTGGAAAGAGTTCCGCCAATCAGCTGTTACCTTGCTTGTATTCACACTCGTTGCTGTCACAAATATCACCTTGATGAAAGCAAAAATTTTTCCAAGTTCCGTTTACTTTGGACCTGTTTCTGGTGTTTGGGGAATCAGTTATCTATTGATCAGTTTTGTTTTGTTTACTGTTTGGCATGAGACTTGGTTCTATTGGATGCACAGGTTTGCTCATTTGAAAAAAGTATACCCACACGTGCACTCCGAACACCACCAATCTGTAAATCCTTCACCACTTGCCGCGTATCGTTTCCAAGCTACCGAAGCTTTTTTAGAGGCGATCTACATTGTTCCGTTTGTGATTTTTGTCCCCGTTCATTTTTACGTCGTACTCTTTCAAACTTTCTATGCGATGATTTTGAATATTTGGTGGCATTTAGGGTATGAATTTTTTCCAAAAGGTTGGGCGTCTCACCCCATTTCCAAATGGATCAATACATCGACACACCACAACCAACACCACCAAAAATTCCAAGGCAACTATTCCTTATATTTCAATTTCTGGGACCGTATCATGGGAACGAACTTCCCCAATTACGAAGCCTACTATGATCAAGTGGTGGAAGAAAGAGAGAGGAAAAAGCGGGAAAAAGGTTTGGTTGGGAAAGAAAAGAATCAGATACTAAGCGTTCAATCCTAGATTTTTTCTTGTCATGCGGACATTTCTTCTTTCCTATTGGAAGGATGTCCGAACTTGTTCCAGGAATTTATGATCGGATCATTGACTTAGAATTAGCTGAAGTTATAAATTCAGCAGACATCAAACCAATTCTACGAGCTATTGATGATGAAGAATCTCCTGCCATCTATTCCTTATTCCTTGCAAATATCCTAAAGAAGAAATTAAGATCTCTCAAACCAGATAAACAAATCCAAATTTTTAATGAGATCATTGATTTACTTTGTGCAATAGATGGTGAACGATACTTAGATCGTAAAAAAATTCTCGGGGCCTACCCCACAAAACTTCTCTTATCCACAAACGAAAAATTCAAAAGACCAACAACACCACTTTATATAAGTTCTCTGCTTACTGGTCAGGGGAACGATCCTCCTCTGAATCACGAACTTCGAATGGAACTGGCAACAGCAGACAAAGTTGATATCCTCGTTTCATTTATCAAATGGTCAGGTCTGAGGTTACTTTTTCCATCTTTCCAAATTTTAGCAGATAACAATATTCCTGTTCGGATCATTACTACAAGTTATATGGGCGTTAGTGAACCAGAAGCTTTACAGAAGTTAGCAGAATTTAAGAACGTAACGATTCGGGTATCTTACGATCCTGATAAAACAAGACTTCATGCAAAAGCCTATCATTTCCATCGAAATTCTGGTTTTTCGACAGCTTATATTGGTTCGGCGAATATGACACACGCCGCCATGACAGAAGGTTTAGAATGGACAGTGAAAGTGACTGCCCAAGATATGCCACATATTTTAGAACGCTTCACTGCTGAATTTGAAACATATTGGGAAAGTCCAGAATACCAAAGATTTGATTCAAAAGCTGATTTTAACCGATTTAAGAACGCTTTAGATACATATAAAAAATTTGATTCAATTCCCTCTGCATTTTTTGCGGAACTGACACCTAGAGTTTACCAAGAAAGAATATTGGAAGAACTAATTGCAGAGAGAAGATTAGGTAACAATAAGAACTTAATTGTTGCCGCTACTGGGACAGGGAAAACAGTAATCTCTGCATTTGATTATAGACGATATTCTATCATAAACAATTCAAAACCTTCACTTCTCTATATCGCTCATAGAAAAGAAATCTTAGAACAAGCGTTGTCTTGTTTTCGGATGGTGTTACAAGATCAAAACTTTGGGTCTCTATTCGTTGATGGTATCAACCCATTTTCAGGAACTGAAGCACCATTACACATTTTTGCTTCCATCCAAAGTATCAATTCAAAACAAATTTGGAAAATTTTGGGAAAATCTTTTTTTAACTTTATCATTATTGATGAAGTGCATCATAGCAGTGCCTCAAGTTACCGCTCTATATTTTCTGAATTCACACCTGAAATTTTATTAGGGTTAACTGCCACACCTGAACGAATGGATGGTGAATCGATTTTGCCTGACTTCAATTATAGAATCACATCCGAAATTCGATTGCCTGAAGCGTTAGAAGAAAGGTTACTTTGCCCTTTTCATTACTTCGGGATTACTGACAATATTCAACTCAAAGGAGAACAGTTTTGGAAAAACGGTAAATTTGATTTAATTGAATTAGAAAACGTTTACACTGGTGATGATATCACCGCCAAACAAAGAGTTAACCTAATTTATAAATCTATTAATCATTACCAACCAAATTCAGAGGAATTAAAAGCAGTTGGTTTTTGTGTAAGTGTTAAACATGCAAAGTTCATGGCAGAAAATTTTCAAAAACTTGGGATTGATGCCGAGACCATCTTAGGTGAAACTGATTCGGAAACACGAAGACAACGTATTATCGATTTTAAACAAAAGAAAATCAAAATCCTTTTTACTGTCGATATCTTTAATGAAGGAGTCGATATACCAGAAATCAATACTGTTCTATTTCTAAGACCAACAGAAAGTTTAACGATCTTTTTACAGCAATTAGGTAGAGGTTTAAGGCACGCGCCCAATAAAGATGCATTAACCGTATTAGATTTTATTGGTCAAACTCATAAAAAATATCGAATTGACAGAAAGTTCATTTCCCTTTTGAAGAAAAACAGGAATCGATTATTAGATGAAGTAGAATCTGAATTTCCCAATCTCCCATCAGGTTCTGTTATTCAATTAGAGCGAATTGCAAGGGAAACAATTTTAGAAAAAATCAAACAAGTTTACAATGATCTCATTCATTTTATTCCAGAAACGATTGAAACCTGGTCTCCACAAAAAATGGGTGAACTAACTTTCTTCAATTTCATTCGAGAAACTTCCTTGTCTCCGATTGCAGTGTTAAAGAAAAAAACTTGGTCACAGTGGAAGGCTATTGCTAATAAGCAATCTGATCCAATGGATATAGATATTTTAAAAGGCAAATCAGCATTACTTCGAATCTCCCTTAGATCATCCACTAAGATTTTAAATGCAATGATTCATATTGCTGACGGAAATGATTCTTACATTGAATCAGATATTGCATTGCAAACAAGCCTTCATTATTTGATGTGGGGAGAAAAGGGATTGAATTTAGGAATCCAAACCTGGAAAGAATCGTTAGAGAAATGGAAAAATAATCCTAGTGTTGCTTCGGATGCCAAAGAGATTGCTGAATGGCGTCTGGAAAATTTAGAATTCCAACCAAAAAAGATCAAAATGCCAATTCCATGTGATCTTGAATTACATTCTTATTTAGGTTCCAGTGAGATCAAAGCATCTTTGGGTTTGGCAACAATCAAAAATCCAGGTCCAACTGGACAAGGTGTCATACATATTGCTGAAAAGAAAATTTATGTGCATCTTGTTACATTCCAAAAAGAAGAACGTGATTTTTCAATCACAACCTTATACAAAGATTATCCAATAAGCAAAACGAAACTCCATTGGGAAAGCCAATCGACAATTTCGATAGATAGTCAAACTGCTAAAAATTATTTTGAGTTTCAAAAATTGGGATATACCATTTTATTCTTTGCCCGTGTGAATAAAAATATAGAAGGAGAAACAGCTCCTTTTTTATTCCTCGGGCAAGCAAAATCACTGATAGAATGGAAAGGGGAAAGGCCAATCTCCATGATCTGGGAATTAGAACACCCGATGCCATCTGCGTTTTTTGAAGAAGCCAAAATGGTATGATCCAAACCAACTCCTCCGAGTTTTCACCGCAACTCCCACTTCCCCCACTTTCTTTTTGAATTCTTGTCATGTGGCCAATTCTTCCATTTTTTCTCCCTTTGTGACATAAAATGACTTTAGGAGGAAGGAAAACCGTCCGAAGGGAAAACTAGAGAGGAAGAGAAATATGTTTGAAGCAACACATTTCATGAAAACTCAAGACCTTTTGGAACGAGGCCTTGGCGCAGCCACACAAAGGCGAAAAGTAATCACTGATAATATTGCCAATGCTGATGTTCCTAACTTCAAACGTTCTGAAGTTGTATTCGAATCGATGTTAAAACGAGCCATTGAATCCGAAAAAATTGAGAAGGAAAAAGCCGTTCCTACAAAAATCTCTAATGACCGTCATATTGAATTTTTTAAACCTCTCGACTACCGCGATGCAAAACCGAAAACCAATTTGGATTACCTCACAACGATGAGACCCGATGGGAACAACGTAGACATTGAAAAGGAAGTGGTCGAAGCCAATCAAAATCAAATGAGTTATAGTTTGATGATTGATAGACTCAACCAAAACAACCGCCTTCTCAACATTGTGATGAGAACCAACTAAGGAGTAAACGATGGGTATGTTTGATTCGATTAATATTTCCGCGACTGGGCTTTCGGCCCAAAGACTCCGAATGGATGTCATTTCGAATAACATTGCAAACTCAACCACAACGAGAAATACCAATGGGGATGGACCATTTCGTCGTGACCGCGTAATCCTAACACCGATTAACCTTAGAACCCAATGGAAGAGCCCTGTGTATCCTTTTGGGGTAGCCCCTGGAGAAGGAAAAGGGGTCAAGGTGATGAAAATTGAAAAGGACATGAGCCCACTTCGATTGACCTATGACCCAACCCACCCCGATGCCATCCAAACTGGGCCCAAAAAAGGATACGTCGAACTTCCCAATATCAACATTGTCACCGAGATGACGGATATGATCTCAGCTTCCCGTTCCTACGAAGCCAATGTCCAACTCATCAACGGATCCAAGGCAATGATGAACAAAGCAATGGAGATCGGTCGGGCCTAACCTCGCCTGACCTTTCCCAAACATTTTTCCATTTTGATCCTGGTTTTTCCCATGTGACATAATTTTTTACTTTAGGTTTTCGAAAACCAACCGATGATATGACTGAGGAACAAGCTATGTCCATTGACCGTATCACTCACCTATCATCTTCTACATACAAACCACACTCCCTCCTCCCACAAGGGGACAAAGTGGGAATCTTTCGTTCAGATGAGAGACACTACGGAAAAACAAATGAGGCAAAATCTCCTGATGAAGTGGCCGGTACTTTTGCGGATGCCTTAAAAAAAGCATTTGAACAAGTGAATGACCAACAAGTAGAAGCAGATGAACTCACTCAAAAAATCGTTTTTGATCCAAATTCAGTTGAGTTACATGATGTGATGATTGCAGCAGAAAAAGCAAGGATCTCACTTACCTTCGCCAAAACGATGTCAGACGGTTTTGTCAGAGCTTACAGAGAACTCACTACATTACGATAAGCAACAAAATACAAATCCATTGGTTTCCAAAACAGGGAAACCAATGTCGTTTGGTTTAAAGATTTTTTCCCTCAGTTTTCCAATTCCATCATTGAAGAGGACGACCAAACACTCGCTCAACGGACTCATAACGAATTTGGATTTGATCTCTTGGTCCCACCTTCACTCCACGTTTCATCTGGACTCCATCCAAACGTTCACCATTCACATACACAACCCAACCTTCGTTCCACGAATTTCGAAGCCCGTTCACTTCCATAATCTCTTCAGTGCGATTGGTGGAGATGAATCGCATGGATGGATCTTCTTTTTTGGATAACTCTGCCAAAAGAAAAAGTAAGTCTTTTGTTTCAAAGAGACTCGAAGGAATGGATTTAATTTCTTCAAACTCTTTTGAAATGAATTGGATTTGGATTTGTGGATCTTTACTTTTTTTAGTGTTTGGATAGGAATTACAATTTCCAAGTACTAGGAAACTAAAGGCAAAGATGGAGAGGGTAATCCAGAAAATGATACCAATCCTTTTTAGAGGATTGGGTGTAAGATCATCTTTCTGATTTCTCAAACGCATACACCAAACCTTGTGCATTCAAATTCACATCTAAATCTAAGAGAGACCAATCTTTTTCTGTGAGAATCACATCATTTTGATTCGCCAATGATTGGATCATGATTTTCACTTTTTTTTCCATAAAGGAAAGCCGATTTTCTTTGGGAATTTCTTTTAATTCCAAAATTGCATTTTGGCAATGGCGTAAACCTTCCTTTAGATCATCAGCACAATGTTTCAAGTTTTGAATAGGTCCAAAATGGGTCAAATAACAAACATTAGCTCCAGTTGACAATATCATATCTATCGAATGCATGGCCTCTTTTGCATCAAAGTCTGTGGGTGTGGTAGTTGGGAAAATAAAAGATTTCCCATTTTCCAAGTGAGGGTAAGAAATTCCAAACGAATCACCTGTAAATACTCCGTTTAAAGTTTGATCATAGATACAGAAGTGATGATTCGCATGTCCCTTAGTATAAATAAATTCAAAATGATGACCCCTCCAATCCAAAAACTCACCATTTTCCATCACTCGAACTCTTTCTTTCGGTATGGGTTTGATTTCCCCATACAATTTTTGGAAATTTTCTTTTCCATATACTGATGTTGCGCTTTTAATGAGTAGGCTTGGGTCTATCAAATGTTTGGCGGTTTTTGGATGGGCAAGTAACATAGCATTGGGGCATTTTTCTAGCAGTAACCAAGCCCCACCCGCATGGTCTAAGTGAACATGTGTCACAATGATGTATTCTAAACGAGTCACATCAACGTGGTTTTGTTCCATAGCAGAAAGAATTTTGGGAATGGCATGGGTTGTGTTTGTCTCAATGACAATTCCATACCCTTCCTCTTCTATAAGGTATGCTGAAGCTACTTGTTTGAGGTTGGCGTATTCAGTATCGATAGTGAAAAAAGATCCCATACCATAAGGTAAATTCAGGAAATCTCTTTGTCAGCCTAAATTCTTTTCATCCAATATTTCGAATCAACAATTTCAAAATGGAATTTCTTCGATCACTCATCTAAAGTTTAGGTAATTCCAAAACATCTTGGATCTTTTTCGATTCTTTTTCCAATTCTGTTTGAGACCAGTTCCATTCCTTTGCTGCGGTTTGGATGATTTGATCCATTTTTTCTTTTGGTAGGATACCAAGCGTTCCAAGACCGGTCCTTCTTAAAAAAATATCAGACAATGATTTTGCCATTTCGAACCGTATGGCATAAACCACTTCCGCTAGGATCTCACCATCTTCGTTAAGAACCTTTCCCAAATACGGATTTTCTTTTACCAAAGAAAGTATCGTTTCATACTCTAACCCATAATGACGGATGAGATAATCGATCGTTTTTTCTGAGAACTCTTTGTGTTTATCTTTTGATTCAGAGATAAAACTTTCAATGTCTAAAATTCCACTTCCATATAAGTGCTGTTTTGCGGAAATACTTGGGTTCATTTTTTGATTTAGTTTTTTACGAATGGAACGAAATATGGATTCTGCAAAATGCCGGCTTGTGGTAAACTTCCCGCCAGCTGCAGTGATGAGTCCTTTGATTCCATCTTTTTCATGGTCATACAATTCAGATTTGCGAGAAGCAGAATACGTATCATCGCCTGTTTCAGCAAGTGGCCGTAAACCTCCATACGAAGCGATCACATCCTCCATTTTGAGTTTTTCATTAAGGTGTGAAGTTTCATTGATGTAATCAATAAACTCAAGGATACTTTCTCGTGTCAGCTTCCAATCTTCCACCTTACCAAAGTAAGACTTTTCTGTTGGGCCAATCATGGAATGACCCCGCCAAGGTGCAAAACTAAAATGACCTTTTTCACCGACAAACAGAGTCATAATGGGAGAGAGTTGTTTTGTGATGAGATAAATCCCTTCCGATCTTTTTTTGGGGAAAACTGTTTCTGTTTTTTTTGACTTTGCCAATATATCTTGTGTCCAAGGTCCCGATGCGTTGATCGTGACTTTCGAATGGATTTTATATTCTCGATTAGAAATGGAATCCATTACATGAACCCCCACCACTCTATCTCCATCCCATAAGAGGTCTCTCACTTCCGTATAATTGGAAATCTTGGCACCATACAATACGGCGGACTTCAAAAAACTAAGAGTCAATCGTTCGGGGCTCAAACAAATGGCATCATAAAAGTAAGCAGCATCTTCATAATCTCCTAAATTCAATTTCTTGAGCCCTTCTCGCTTGAGATACTTGTGGTTCGGAATCTTTTTAGATTTGTCCCAAGTCCAACCTTTATCAAAAGACAAAAGATCATACACTAGAAGTCCCATCCTCGCTATGATCCCAGGTTTTGGCAAAATCATAGGATACGGATAAACTAAGTTAGGTGCAATGTTTGACAAATTCCTTCTTTCTTTTAATGCTTCTCTGACAAGGCCAATTTCAAATTGTTTTAGATACCGAAGGCCACCATGGATGAGTTTTCCAGTGGCAGCTGATGTGGCTCCGCCAAAGTCTTTTTTTTCAACAAGACAAACGGATCCTCCGCGACTTGCCACTTCATACGCGAGTGTAGCACCAGTGATCCCACCGCCAATGATGGTCACATCGAAAGATTCTCCCTGATAGGATTCAATGAAACGATCCAATTTTAAACTCAAAAGGACTTCCCTCCAATCTGCAACCAAACTTTGATTTGTTGGATTAAATTCTCTCTTTCACTTGGAATGTCCCAGAGTCCGAGTCGTAATAGAAGTGAAGAAAGTCTCCATTCGTTGATCTGAGATTCGGTCATCCCACTTTGTTTCTGGTATGATTTTAAATATCCATGCAGAATGAACTTACGGACAAGCGTGTAAAAGAGGATCTTTAACTTGGGAGTGCCTGGCCATAATTCAGCATCTGTAAATAATAATTTGGTAAAGGAAACATCAGCACATGGATTCCCTTTGGCAGCCGTCATCCAATCGATAATGATTCGGTCCTTGCCTTGTACGATGACATTTTCTGGATGGAAATCCAAATGTAAAACGGAATCCCCGTCTGGCAAATTTTGGATGTAGGTTTGGATGCTTTCCTTTTCTTTCGGATTTAAAAACTGAAGCGATTTTGCCGCCAAACAATCGTTTAAAATCAGTTTAATGTCTTTTAATTTTTGGCTTTTTATCGAATGCATTGCAAAATGTAGTCTGGCAAGAGTGTCTGCAATGCGAAAGAGTTCAATAGGATTTTTGTCAGGTAATTTTGTTAATGAAATTCCATCCAATCGATCGAATACCAAACCATACCGTTCCCCAACTTTTACCTTTCCATAACAAATCTTTTTAGTCACAGACAATCGAGCCACTTCCACAGTGTTTTCATATTCTGTTTCCATCTCTGTTTTTGTTGTTTGAGGGAAAAATAATTTCAGGATTTTGTTGTCGGGAAGTAGATACAAATCAGCCGACCGACCGATGGCAAAAGGATTACCCAATTTTTCATACGTTAACTCAGTATATAAATTCATTTTTTACCTTCTTCAATTTAAGAATTTAACATCGCAAAATGTTTTTTGTTTGATTCGTATAGATTCTGAAACACAGAAAAGTTTTTATCGTATACAGGTTTTAGAAAAGTGTTAGGTGTCCATGTTTGATCCACAGGGATCATTTGTTTGATGTCTTCGAACTCCTTGATTTTGCCGAGTCCTAGTGCGGCGATGGCGGCAGCACCAATGGCACCCACGTTTTCTGGGTGGATAACCCTTTCGATCGTTTTACCTGTTATATCAGCTAACATTTGACAAATAAAACTAGACCTTGCCACACCACCCACAAATCGAATCTTGTTGGATGTTTTTACTTTCCGATCAGACAATTCCAAAATCCAACGTTTGTGAAATAAAATCCCTTCAATCACAGCACGGATCAACACTCGTTTACCAGTATGTAAACTGATATTAAAAAAGATCCCTCTTGCTTTTGGATCTTCAAATGGACAACGATTCCCATGTAACCAAGGTGTAAAGATGACACCATGCGATCCTGGTTCTGTGTCTTTGATGGAATCAAACATAAACTCAAACAAACTTTCATAGATAGCGTCAGGTCCATCTGTGATTTTCTTTTTTTCTAAATATAAATCAATTTCATCCAATGCCAAATGGTCTTTTACCCATTGTAAACATTTACCTGATGTTTCTTGTTCCCCAAAATAATTATAATACCCATCTCTTGCACCTACAATGGAAGCGATTCTCGCATCAATATCGACAGTTCTTTTTTTGGTAACAGTACCAATCCAACCAGAAGTACCGGCATAGATATGTGTATCTCCTTCTTCTACTGCACCCGCGCCAACTCCAATGAGAGAGGCATCTCCCCCACCACCAAACACGAGTGTATCGGTCTTTAATCCCAAAAATTCAGCGGCTTCTCTTGTTAATCCGCCAACTTTTTCTTCTGCGTTAATGATTTTTGGCAAATGTTCCCTACGAACTCCAAACAATTTACAAAGGAGAGGACTCCAATCGCCCTTTCCTTTTCTAGAGTTGTATAAAAAAGTTGCAAATGCAGAATCCCGAGTCATGACCGCCTCGTTTGTACACCTAGCGATTAAATATTCTTTGACATCAAACCACCACCTCACCTTACCAAAGTTTTCTGGTTCGTTCTTTTCTACCCATTTGTATTTCCAGATAGGATCTTTTACACTCGCAGCAACTGCACCGGTGATCCAAAGAGATAACAATAGTTTAATGGCATTAATCCCTTCAATTTTGAATCCATGGCTGATTCCTTTTTTCATTTCCGAACTGGCCCTTTGGTCCATATAACTCATTGCATTTCGAACTGGATCAAAATTTTCATCAACAAGGACTAATCCTTGCATCTGAGAACAAAACGAAATCCCTTGGATCCGATCTTTGTTCATCTTTGCATCGCTTAATACGGTTGCAGTGGTAGATTGCATTGCCAACCACCAATCCTCTGGATTCTGTTCTGCTCCCCCGTTTGCAAGGAGTTGGATGGGGTATTCCTTTGTGGCAGATGCGAGCAATTCAAGAGTGGAATTCACACGGAAAAGGCATGTTTTGACTCCCGTGGTGCCAATATCATAGGCCAAAATGCAGTCTGTATCCATGGAAACTCCTTCGTTTCGGGGACCGTTTCCCCCTAATGTTACGCTTAATCCTTCCATTTGGGAAAAATCTGGTAATTTTCTACGCCAAAGAGAAAAAAGTGAGTGATCACTCACAAGGATTTAGTAGGATCAGCTCCGTTGGCAATCGATTTTCCAATCTCCTTCTCCTTTTCTGCAAAGATTTCGGAACGAGGGGATGCCTAGGATGGGTTGTCAAGTTTCTACGAAAGGGAGAAGTTATGAGCCAAATGCCAGTAAAAGTCTACGGATACCGTTGGGTGGTTTTATTTGCCTACATCGTGATCACAGCCACCATTTGTTTACAATGGCTGACATTTGCACCCATTGCCCGGGAAGCAAAAGAATTTTACCAAGTCTCAGCCCTTCAAATTGATCTTCTCTCCTTGGTTTTTTTGGTCGTCTTTGTTTTGATCGCGATCCCTGCATCTTATGTCATTGATACCTATGGAGTAAAAATTGGTGTGGGTTTTGGTGCCGTCCTAACAGGTGTTTTTGGGTTACTGAAAGGTTTTTATGCTGATACTTATACCATGGTACTTGTTTGCCAACTAGGTCTTGCCATCGCCCAACCATTCCTTCTCAATGCTGTGACAAAAATTAGCGTGTTATGGTTTCCGATCCAGGAACGAGCCACCTCAGTGGCACTTGGTACTCTGGCTCAGTTTTTGGGAATCATCCTAGTAATGATCCTCACACCTATTTTATTACATAGTGGCCAAACGATTGCGCAAGTGATGATGGTGTATGGATTTGTATCACTCGGAAGTTCCATTTTATTTTTGGTCCTTGTCAAAGAAAAACCCCCCACCTCACCGAGCACACATGGAGAAGACCATGAATTGCCTTTTTTAGAGGGGATTCGGTTTTTATGGAAACAAGCAGACATGAAAAAAATTCTTTTTTTGTTCCTTATCGGACTCGGAGTCTTCAATGCCGTGAGTACGTGCATTGATCAAATTTGTGAGATCAAGGGACTGAACACAGAAGAATCAGGTTTAGTTGGTGGTGTGATGCTTATCTCAGGGATCATCGGTGGAATCTTAATTCCTCCTATCTCCGATAAAATTCAAAAACGAAAACTATTTTTAGTCATCGCTATGATTGGTTTTCTAACAGGTCTTAGCGTATTTGTTTTATTGGAAGGGTTTGTTTCCTTACTCATTGGATCCATTGTGATCGGATTTTTCCTACTAGGAATTGGGGCTCCGATTGGATTCCAATACTGCGCCGAGATCACGTCGCCAGCTCCAGAATCCACTTCCCAAGGATTGTTATTACTTGTGGGCCAAGTGTCTGGGATCTTATTTATCCTGGGCCTCAACTTTTTTGGAATGGTTTCGTTTTTGTATGTTTTACTTGGATTAACAGCTGTCACACTGGCTTTGGTGTTTCGATTGAAAGAAAGTCCGTTTATGGAACCTTAACGCGCACCCAAGGCTCGCCTGATGAACTTCATCACAGCTTGCACAACACCTTCATCATCTCCAAAGACTCCATCACCCAAATAAATTTTCATACGCTCTTTATAATACACAGTGGCGTATGAAAACTGTAAGGTCATAAAAAGATTATCAAGCAAAAAGGCAGACAGGTTACTATCTACATCGCTGGCAATGGTACCCTCTTTTTTGGCAGTATCAATCATATCGATATAACATTTTGCAGATAAGGATTCTAACTCACCTGACAGGCGTGTGATGAGTTCATAATTACTTTCGGTTGTCATTTCATTGTACAATCGTATGATGTCTTGGTTCATACGTGAGTGGTTTTGGATGATCCTTACAATCTTTTCCACTTTACCAAAAAAATCCAAATCCATGGACAAAACAGTTTCCAAGGTTTTTTCCAATTGGGTGATCCCATAATCCACAACGGTGAGGAAAAAATCTTCTTTGGTTTCAAAGTATTTGTACAATGATCCAACACTGATCCCTGCTTTTTGGGCGATGGTGTTGGTATTGGCACTTGTGAACCCACGGTTGGCAAATTCGGAGATTGCGATGGATAAAATCCGAGTCCGTTTTTCTTCTGAGATCCGTTCAAAACTTTCGTTAAAATGCTTCGTGACTGCCATACCTATCTTTCCGTCCTATAAATGAAAAAAGGCTGGATTTCTCAAGGAAATTGATCGGAATTTCCAGAGAATCCAAGAAACTTTCTAAATTTTCAAATTTCCTTCTTGACAATGAGTGATGACTCACTCATTGTCAAGTGAAAAGAAACCGGACGAGGACAAATCGTATGGCCACAGGCTTTTCCATCAATGAATACCCGAATGTAGACCAAATCTACAAAGACTTACGGAAATTAGTTTCCCTACCGATCCGTTCCATTCGCAAAAACGAAATGGAAAACATCATCCAAAACTATTTCGAAACAAAATGCGCCAAGTCCAAAACGATGATCACCAAGGCTTCGGAATTCATTCCTGGTGGTGTCCAACACAACTTGTCTTTTAATTTTCCATTCCCTCTCGTGTTCACCAAAGCGGCCGGCGCTTATTTGTATGATTTAGATGGAAACAAATACATCGACTTTTTACAAGCTGGTGGACCCACAGTGCTTGGAAGTAACCCAACCAGTGTTCGTAAAAAAGTCATCGAACTTTTGGATTCCACAGGGCCTGTGACAGGTCTCTTTCATGAATACGAATACAAACTCGCTGAGAAAATTGTCGAACTCGTTCCTTCAGTGGAGATGTTTCGCATGTTAGGTTCAGGAACGGAAGCTTGTATGGCATCCATACGCGTGGCAAGGCTTGCAACAAAGAAAAAAAACATCGTGAAGATGGGGGGAGCTTATCATGGATGGAGTGACCAACTTGCTTACGGACTACGAATCCCAGGAACAAGACATTTCGAAGCCAATGGTGTTCCTAGATCCATTTTCAAATACACACAAGAATTTTATCCCAATGATTTAAACTCACTCGAATCTGTCCTCAAACGAAATCGTTTTTTTGGAGGGACAGCAGCAGTCCTCATTGAACCTGTCGGACCCGAAAGTGGCACTAGGCCTCTTGACTTTGACTTCAATAAAGGTGTGAGAGAACTTTGTAACAAGTATGGCGCCCTTCTCATTTTTGATGAAGTGGTCACGGCATTTCGTATTGGGCTCAGCGGGGCACAAGGGTATTTTGGTGTGGATCCTGATCTCACTGTATTTGGAAAGGTAGTCGCAGGTGGTTACCCTTCTGCCGGTGGACTTGGTGGTAAAAAAGAATACATGAAGTATGTATCCGCTGGATTACAAACTGGCACCAAAAAGGCGTTAATCGGTGGGACAATGGCCGCAAACCCACTCAGTTCCCTTGCCGGATATTTCACGTTATGCGAAATGGAAAAAACCAAGGCTTGCGAAACATCAGGAAGGGCTGGAGATAGACTGACCAAAGGCCTACAAAAACTCATTAAAAAATACGATCTTCCTTTTGTTGCTTTCAACCAAGGTTCCATTTGCCACTTGGAAACAGTTGGTACCATGTTACTCGACATCGATATCAAAAAGTTTTGGACCATCAAAAAGACCATCGCGGAAGCTCATAAACGAAAACATGCAATGGAAGAAATGGGAGCCGCTTACATGTCGGAAGGTCTTGTGACACTTGCGGGAAGTCGTTTGTATACAAGTGCTTCTGATACGGACGCAGTGATTGATGATGCCTTAAAACGATTTGACCGAGTGTTCCAAAAAGTGGAAGGAGTTTAGGTGGTCTAAGAGATTAAGGAAGTATGATTGTTAGGATTTCCATTGATATCGATATCCTTTCAATCAACTAACATTTCTTTGATCACATTCTTAATTTTTTGATTCGTTTTCGGATCAGAAGAACCAAGTTTTTGCATCAATCTCGATTGGTCCACAGTTCGTATCTGGTCCAATACTATGAAACCTTTTTTACCTTGAAACGAAATGGATACCCGAGTTGGGTATTCTCTCATTACAGTTGTCATAGGAGCGATCATCACAGTGCGTATGAATTCGTTCATCTCATTTGGAGAGATCACAATGCAAGGTCTTGATTTTTGGATTTCATGTCCAACAGTTGGATCCAAATTGACGAGGTAGATATCATATTGTTTCGTCACCATTCCCAGCCCTCAACCTCTTGTTCCAAAACATCTGGCAAAAGGAGTGAATCATCATTCTCTTTTGCCATCTCTTGGAATTGGGTCGACCAACCTTGTCTTGGTCTCTGTTTATACGGAGAGATGATAATTTTATCACCCTCTATCTGCAAATCCACTGCATCTTCGATCTGGCATTCTGCAAGAACTGTCTTGGGGATTCGAATGCCTTTGGAATTACCAATCTGCACGACTGCTACTTTCATTGTAATTACAACGTAATTACAATGAAACTCTCGTCAATCGGAAAGAACTAGGAATATAACAGGATTTTTACTCCCCCCGAAAAGTACTTGTACAATTCAGGGATTTCGTGGCATTATGTCTCAAATCTCGACGAGGCCCGAACTATGCCTGAACCACTGCAAAAGATCATCGACAATCTAAAAGAGTTATTCAACAAACTCGACAAAACCAAAAAAATGATTTTGGCTGGGGTACTTGCAGTGGTAGTGGTGGCCGTCATCATCCTCTCCAATGTCTCCTCCCAAAGGAACCGAGTGGTCCTTTTCAAAGACTTGGATTCCAAAGACTTCTCTGAAGTGACAAAAAAATTAGATGCCCTTGGTTACTCTTATGGCTCAAGCGAAACAAGTCTCATCACTGTTGATCCAGAACAAAGGCAAGAAATTGTCACAAAACTCGCACAAGAGAATTTAATCCCTGCTGGTGTGACTGGTTGGGAACTCTTTGATATCGAAAAATTCACAGAAACTCAATTTGATAAAGACATCAAAAAGTACAGAGCACTCAAAGGTGCGATTGAAAAGTCGCTTAACACCTTACGCCCAATCGAAAAAGCAGATGTAAACATTGCCATCCCCGAAGGGGATTTGTTTGAATCCAATTCGTATCCTGTGAAAGCAAGTGTGATCTTACACTTCCGACCAGGTGTGGAAGGGATTAGCAAAAAAGAAATCAAAGGGATTGTCAACTTAGTCGCGAGAGCTGTTCCGAAACTCAAACCAGAAAACGTGAGTGTGGCCGATCCCGATGGAAAGATCATTTCCGATTTTGAAGAAGACTTAGAAAAAGAAAGATTAGAACTACGTATCGTCCAAGAAAAATTACGAATCGAAGAAGAAGAACGTGTCAAACGACTCATTGATATCCGAAATACACTTCGATGGTATTTGGGTGGTGAAGACCGAGTGGACATCACTCGCTTTGAATACTCCTTCAACTGGGACCAAGAATCCTTAACAGAAAACGAAGTTTTACCCGTTGTTGCCGAGGAAGATAACCCTGACACTCCATATAACGAACGTAAATTGGTTGATGGTTATTCCTTAAAAGTTTCATCCAAAGAAACAAAGGAATCATTTAAAGGAAGGGGATTTACTCCAGATGGACCGGCAGGTACAGAACCAAACCTACCTCCTGGTTATAAAGATACCGATTACCAAAAAGCCGAATATTCCAAAGACGAAAATATCAATAACTACGAATTCAACAAACGTGTGAAAGATATCAAACGCCAACCTTGGAAAATTGAAAAGATCGGATTGTCTGTCGTTGTGGATGGAGTTTGGGAACGAAAAGAACGGGAAGATGGGTTGGGTTATGATCGTAAGTACATCCCTGTTGCGGAACCCGATTTAAAACTCATTCGTAAAAACTTAGAAGCAGCGATTGGATACACTCGTTCCCGTGGTGACCAAATCAGTGTGATCACGATTCCGAAAGATAGAACCGAACAATTCCGCGCAGAAGATGAAGAGTTCCAAAGACAACGTGCCATCCGCAATATGGTGATCGCATCCCTAGTCATTCTCATCTTACTCATCCTTGCCATCTTAGTGTATCGAGCGATCAAAAAAGAAATCGCAAGAAGAAGAAGACTCAGAGAAGAAGAACTTGCAGCGCAACAACAGATGATGAGAGAAGCGGCACTCCGTGTGATGGACGAAGGGGGAGCAGAAGTCGAACTCTCCCTCGACGAAAAACTCAGACGGGAACTCCTCGAAAATGCAATCAACCTGGCAAAAGAAAAACCAGAAGATGTGGCGCAATTACTCCGCACTTGGCTTGCGGAAGAAGAACAAACGTAAGACAAACAGAACTTAGCTGATCTTTGATTATGTATCGGCTAGGTTTCTTTTTTCCACCGAATATTGGCACCACGAGAAATCCGAGCATACACCTCTCGGAAGTATTGGTTTGGTGCCTTACCATCAGGGTCTTGCGAATAACGTGGCCTTAGGCGGTGGACAAAGTACATATCCAAATCCCCTTTGTTTTTCCCATGAATTTTTCCACGGTATTCTGTTTCAAAAAAATATTTCACAAGTTCATATGTTTCTTTGGAGACATTGATTTTTCCAGTTTCCCCACCTGATTCCATACGAGATGCTGTGTTCACGGTATCTCCCCAAATGTCATAGGCAAATTTAAACCGACCCACAACACCTGCCACCACTGGCCCCGTATGGATTCCCAATCGTAATTCCCAAAAGGGTAAGTTTAAGGCAGACTTAATTTCTTTTAATTGGTTCATGAAACTTTGGATTTCTAATGCCGCCAAACATGCATCAATCGCACTTGTTCTATTTTCGACAGGTAAGCCACCAGCGCACATATAACTATCACCAATGGTTTTTAGTTTTTCCAAATTGTTGCGAAGGATGATTTCATCAAATTGAGTGAAACAAGCGTCCAGTTCTTCAATCAAACTTTGTTCATCCATGCCTTCTGCAACTCTTGTGAATCCTTTGAAGTCAGTGAATAATACGGTAGCGTTTTCAAAACGAGTTGGATTTACACTTCCCTTCGCTTTCAGTTCTAGTGCCACTTTGTAAGGCAAAATGTTTAACAATAATTTTTCAGATTCTTCTCTTGCCTCTTCTGCCTTGTCCTGAGCAATGAGAGCTTTTTCTCTTTCTTCATCTGCCTTTTGTTTTTCTAAATCTAACAAGAAGTAACTGATATCCAATTCTTCGGCAAGAGGCCTTGACATGATGTATACGACCAAATAGTTAAAAAGAACTAAAGGTAAAACAATCATCGTAAGATGAAAAGCAGATTCCCCAACTCCGTATTGTTCTCTGATTAAAGGAAAATACAATATCGCCGCAATTGCCATAGTGATGAGACCAAGGTTTGCTAACCTTTGGCTGAGTTGGATCGTCCTTCCTTCTAAAGACAAGGCTCCATGCCGTAAGACCGCATAACCAAGTAAAAACGCTGGAATGAATTGGAAGTCTGCAATCGGATAAATTGGAATGCCATGGCTTGGGAGCAATGCCGCAAGTAATAATAAGGCAGACAATAAAAAGGAGCCAATGATCCATTTGGATGCAAAATTAATGTAACCTTTGTTGCGAATGAAGGTAAATAATACTAAAATCAGGGCTATGGCACCATTGGCTCCGACAAGTAATTCCGCAGGTCCCCCATGGTGTACCCTTGACCAAGGGTAATCATAATACCCAACAAACAGATAGGGAGAGGGAGCTAAGATGGCTGCAGTGACACAGAGGAAGTCGATCCCTTGTAGCCAAATGGGTGACTTTTGACCTATGGCCTCAAACACAAGTCGCACCATAATACTCGGTGCAAAGGCAAATGCCACAAATGTCATCTGGGAAATACGAAGTTGCACCACATAGGAAATGTTCAATTTGAGTGGAACCGATTGGATCACATAAAAACCAGTGAGGATCAGCGCAAATGCACAAAGTTGATTGATCCGGGCGGATGGATTGGCTCCCGCAACAATGATGGACAAAAAAACAGCACCAAACACTGATATGACGGGCGGAATCCCCCAGGGGTACCATTTTGCTGATTCATATGCATTTGGTGAAAGTCCAAAGGAAACTCCAAAGGAGATAAAAATTAAAACAAAAGAAAGCAGTGCAAATAGAAAGTAAAACATCCCGTTTTTTTGAAACAAGAGTTCGTTTACATCAAAAAAATCCGAGCGAAACACTCCGTAGGCGACAAGTAACATGGGAATGAATAAAAAGAATCCACCCGGGTATACTTTAAAACCCAAAATACTTGGTGCATTGAGAGTGGTTAATAAAAACAATAAATTCACTCCATGAAAGAGTGTTAGATGGTAATGTTTGCGTATGTATTGGTAATGTTTGATAAAAGAAGGAAGGATGAGTAAAAAATAACCAAGAGGTGCAAGGATCCCCCATGGCCTAACAAAGGCACTACCCCTAGGGTATTTGCCGAATGGGAATTCAAAGACAGTCGTCTCAAATCCTTTTCCTAAGATGACCCCTAAATAGAGAACAAAACTCGCAAACCAACAGATGTATGAATAATAAAGTAATAGTTTACTTTGTTTCCCCGTCATGTGATAGGCGAGGTAAAATGCTGTGGGCGCAAGAGGTGCTACGAAAAAATACAAAAGGTCATTCCAAAGCACAAGTGTTTCCACATCTTGGACCCAAGCCCGAGTGGTTAACACCAAACCAACACATCCAAAACTAATAAAGGATATGGTTAAATTCAGATGAAAAAATTTATCATCGTCTTTCGACTTCCGATACTTTTGAAATGCAAAATAACTTAAGAATAAACCAACAAAAAAAGTTAATATCCCCGGTGCACCATATGGAATTTGGTACCAAAAGTATTCCCAATTGGATATAATTCCCTCCGGTTTCACAAAATAAATCAGAGAATATGATTCCATCCTTTATATCATCGGCTTCGAAATATTGAGAAAATAGTAAATTCTTCTATTTGACTCACTTCTTGAATTGTTGTGCTATGTCGGATATGTTAGATCTTAATTTTCCAAAAAAGAACGCTACAGAATGGTTGGCCGCTGGTAAATTTTTTGAATTTAAAAAATTTCAAATCTTCTACATCCAAGAAGGTAGAGGACAAAACTTAATCTTACTCCATGGGTTTCCCACTTCCTCTTGGGATTATTCGAAAATCTTCAATGGGTTAACACGATACTTCAATACTATTGCAATTGACTTTTTAGGATTTGGTTATTCTTCAAAGCCCACCAAACATACATATACGCTCATGGAACAAACCGATATCATCGAAACTTTTATCGAAAAAAATGCTCTCAAACGAGTTAAATTTGTATTCCATGATTACGCTGTCAGTGTTGGACAAGAAATCCTCGCAAGGCATTTGGAACGTTCCGAACGTAAGTATGAAATTGATGGTGCTGTTTTTTTTAATGGAGGACTTTTCCCCCATTTACACCGCCCCACATTCAAACAAAAACTTCTCGCCACACCAATCTTAGGTGCAATCCTCGCAAGGTTTTATGATGAAAAGAAGTTTGGTGTGGCTTTTAGTGATGTGTTTGGAAAAAATACCAAACCCACTGATAAAGAAATTTCCGTTTTATGGAAACTCATCACTTACCCAAACAAAGTCCTTATCCCTCATAAATTACTTAAGTACATCGCCGAAAGGAGGTTACACGGAGTACGATGGAAAAATGCTCTTCTCCAAACAGAAGTCCCACTTCTATTCATCAATGGAGGGGAAGATCCGGTGAGTGGAAGCCACCTAGCTGATGAAATCGAAACACTTCCAATCAAAAACAAAAAATTAATCCGATGGCCAAACATTGGACACTACCCTATGTGGGAAAATCCAGAAGAAAGTTTTAAGGAAATTTACGAATTTTTAAAATAAAAAAGGATTCGGCAGTTCAATTTGGAAGGATCATAAAATGAATATGATCCGATCAAAGATTGGATCATATCAGTAACAGAATCGATTGGTGATTTGAAGACTTACGAACGATCGGATGGATTTGGTGATGGTCCTTCCATTCCAGTGCCATCATCTGTTGGATCGGAATCGATATTTTGTTCTTTCACTTTGTAACGAATTTCAATTTTTTCCGGACTAATTTGTAGGACTTCGATGCCTTTTAAGTCTTTGTTTTTGATGATCCGAACTTTTGCCACTTGTGGTTGTAGTTCTGGGACAATTTTATTTTTAATGGGATCAAAGATATAATTACATGGAACTTGTGCCGTGATCCCTGTCAGAATTTGTGCTGACCGAATTGGTTTTAAAGAAAAATAACGAATCGCAACTTGTTCTTCTGAAAGTTCAACATCCAATTTTGGATCTAACCCTGAACAAACAATTGGGATCCCAGCCGCCGTTTGTTCCCCTGTTTTATAGGAGAGGGGAATGATATTCACATTTACAGTGACATCACGAGAACCTAACACACTGACCCCTTTCGGTAAATCTGGAATTTTTACGGTTTTGGCAAAAGGTTCCTTTCGATCAACGAGGGAGATTTCAGGTAACACGACCTTACTTATTTTTTCTAAATCCTGAGGTTTCCCACTCAGAGTGACTTTTTGGGGGCTTAGGATCTGGGTCAGTTTCTCAAAGTTAGCTGGTGGATTTCCTTCAAATACAACTTCAATTGGAACAACCTTCAAGCCCCTAGATTCAATTTCAACAGGAACTGTCTTTTTTAATTTTGTAACCTTCACTCCACTTGGAACACCCAGAATCCTTTTGATAGGGACTTCTGTGACACCCAATTGAACATCTTCTGGATCAATCACTGCCTTCATGAATTGAGAATAATAGTTCACAACATCTTTTAATCCTTCCACTCTAACCGGAATGGTTTTTTCAGGATTTTTAGAATAACTTAAATTTCCAGATAACTTTGGATAGTCGATCGGAACGTTGACTGTTTTGATTAAAACTTTTGAATTTTGTAGATTTACATAGAAGATACTAGCAATGATAAGAGAAATCAACTTTGCTTTCCAGTTGCGAACCATCTTTCCAAATAATTTCAAAATCATATGATGACTCCGGAATCTTTCTCTTTGGATTTTCTTAGGGATTCATCTTTGGGTCGTTTGTTCCCTGACATCAATCCACTGACGAGAGCTTTTAGCTCTAGAGGTTTGACTGGATGGATCATTTCTCCTTCGTAACAAATCGTGATGTCACCAGTTTCTTCAGAGGTGACAATGATGATGGAATCTGTTTCTTCGGAAAGGCCAAGTGCCGATCTATGCCTTGCCCCTAAAGTTGAAATCTCAACAGAACTACTCATTGGCAAATAAGATGCCGCACAAACAATACGATTTTGCTCGATGATAACAGCCCCATCATGGAGTGGTGAATTTTTAAAGAAGATAGTTTGTAATATTTCGGAAGTGACTAGTGAGTCCATCGGCACTGCATTCTCCGAAATATCTTTCAGGCTTATGTCTTTCACAAGCACAATGATGGATCCAATTTTTTCTTGGGACATGGCACGCACCGCTTCCACAATGGGATCCAAATCAAAGGAAGGTTTCAAAAAAAACAATCGAAGGAGACGTATCCGCGCTAAATCACCTGTTAGACGACGTAACTCGGGTTGTAAAAGAACGATGATAGCAAAAACCAATGCTGGCCGAATATTAGTGAGGATCCATTCGAGTAATTCAAATCCTAAGTATTCAGCAAAACTCCCTGAAATCCAAATAATTCCCACACCGAGGAGAAGTTGGATACCACGGGTTCTGCGTAATGTTGTGTATGTTTTATAAATCAGAAACGCGACGATGAGTACATCAAGTGTAATGGAGATATAATTTTTACTCCACGGAATGATGTATAATCCTCGAAAAAAATCCAATTTAAATCCCTAAAACATCAAACATATTGTACAAACCTTTCGATTTGCCATGTAAAAATTCGGCAGCTTTGACTGCACCACTAGCAAATGTTTTGCGGTCCTGTGCACGGTGTGTGATCTCTATCCTTTCTTCAGGACTAAAAAAATAAACGGTGTGTTCCCCAACCACTTCACCTGCACGCATAGTGTGCATCGCAATTTCCTTTTGGTCACGTTCTGGATACATCCCATGGCGACCATAAATCACATTCTCTTCACTTCGTTTGCTTGCCCCAAGCAACACTTCTTTTAGGTACATGGCTGTACCCGATGGAGCATCTTTTTTGTGGCGATGGTGGATGTCCAAAACTTCAATATCAAAATCTTCGTGAAGGACTTTTGCGGCAATTTCGGTGAGTTTAAATAGTAAGTTCACACCAACAGACATATTGGGAGAAAAAACAATCGGAATGGTTTTTGCGGCCGATTGGATTAATGTTTTGTCTGAATCAGTAAGACCTGTCGTTCCGATGACCAATGGTTTGTGATTTTGTAATGCCGCATTTAATATTGATTCAAAACCTGTATGAGTACTAAAATCAATGAGGACATCGGATCCTTCACATGCTTTCTGTAAGTCGGATGAAAGTAAGATACCCGTTTCTTTGATTCCAGCATGATTTCCAGAATCAAATCCAGCATAAATGGCGCCTTCTCTCACAACAGCAGCGCTTAACTCTGATTTTTTGGAAAGGGAAAGTACTTGGATGATGGCTTTCCCCATCCTTCCTCCAGCCCCTATCACACCTACTTTGATTTTAGACAATGCCTTCCTCTTTTAGTTGGAATACAATTTTTTTGAACGACTCTGATGCTGTACCTTCAGATAAAGAAGTCATCGGTAATCTGAGTTCGTTACTACAATACCCAAACCAACTCATCGCTGCTTTGATAGGGATTGGGTTTGTTTCAATGAAGGCATTTACAAAAACAGGAAGCAGTTTGTAATATATCTTTTTGGAAGCTTCTAAGTCTCCGCGTAAGTACAAGGACACCATATCCACACAAGCGCGTGGGAATAAATTAGAAACAACGGATACAACCCCTTTTCCACCGATCGAGAGTACTGGCAGTGTTAGGTTGTCATCACCAGATAATAAATCAAAGTTGGTAGGGCATTGGGAAATTACCTTTGCCATTTGTCCCAAGTCACCTGTTGCTTCTTTGATCGCCGCAATTTTTGGATGCGCCGCCAAACGACTGACAGTTTCTGGTAATAAATTAACATTGGTTCTACCAGGGATATTGTACAACATGACCGGTTTGGATGAAACATTGGCAATCGCTGTAAAATGTTGGAACATCCCTTCTTGGGTAGGTTTGTTGTAATATGGGTTAACGGAAAGGATTCCGTCCACTCCGTCCGCACAAGCTGACTCTGTGAGCTCAATTGCTTCTTTGGTAGAATTGGAACCTGTGCCTGCGATCACTTGGATCTTCCCTGAAACCACTTGCACGGTTTTTTGGATGAGTTCCTTGTGTTCTTCGTAGGATAAGGTCGGAGACTCTCCCGTTGTCCCACAAGGGACCACACCAGCGACACCGGAACGGATCTGGTTTTCTAGGATCTTAAAATAACTATCATAATCGATTTTCCCCTGGCGGAAGGGGGTGATGACCGCAGTATAAACGCCCTGAAACATAAATTAAACATCGAGGAGGGACTGTTTTTTGCAATAAAAAACTGCCAAAACACCCTGATCTGAGAAACTTTGCGAAAATGGTCCCTTTTTTCCCTGTTTCACTCCTCTTTTTAGGCTTATTTAGCCTCTTTTTGCACTCAATCTATGTGCATTCGCGATTTGGCGTGAAAGACGTGCCCAATGAACGGAGTTTGCACGACACCGTTACAAAAAAATCGGGTGGGATGTTTTTTATCCCTCTTTTTTTGGTCGCTAGCCTCTTGTTTCATTTTAACCCAGAATGGGCACATCCATTATTGGAAAATCCAAGTTTGATTCCTAAAGATAATTTTTATCTTCTGTTAGTTGGTATTTTCATATTTTCCATTTTAGGTTTTGTGGATGATTTATATCACCTAACTCCAAAACTACGACTTGTCCTAGAGTTTGGAATCGTTTTTATTTGTTTATGGGGAATACATCCTACGATTACGGCTTTTGGTTTTGTAGAAATTCCATGGGTGGCAGAAATTCTATTTCTAACGATATTTCTTGTCTTTGGGATCAACTTAGTCAACTTTATGGATGGAATGGATTGGTATTTGGTTCTCACTTTCTTCATTTGTTTTTTTTCCATTGGTTTGGTCCTTCCCAACTTTTATTCGATTCCTAATTTTGGATTCAGTTTGTACGTGATCTTACTTCTTTCGATGTTTGGATTTATTGTTTACAATTTCCCAAAAGCAAAATTATTTATGGGTGATAGTGGTTCTTTGGCACTTGGTTTTTTTGTTTTGGTCCTTCCCCTACTGCACCATTCCAAGCTCCAAAACCAAATAACAAAAGAGGGAGTCTTTTGGGATCTAACCGACTACTTTTATTTATTTCCCTTCTTTTGGATTGATGGGATCACGATCCTTATCAAACGATTCCTCCAGAAAAAACACCTTTTCCAAGCTCATAGAGAACATCTCTACCAAAAACTAACAGAAACTAAGTTGGGTAAAATTGGTTCTCTCTTTGTATTTTCCCTTCTCAATGGACTTGTACTTGGCCTCCACTTTTTATTCCATATGATGGGAATGGATCGGCTCATTATATTCATTGGATTGTTCTTAGTTTCCCTCATTTCTTATGGTTTGCTTTGGGTTTGGACTCTACGAAAAAACCTTGCCTAAAGTTTGTAAATTTCCATCCTTTCCGATATGCCTCTTACAAAAAAAGAAATTCTATTCTGCATTCTCAACGGGTTTCTCATTGGAATTGCAAACCTAATCCCAGGTGTGTCTGGTGGTACATTTGCACTC